>CAZQSD010000105.1:6466-11350 GCA_964595885.1 uncultured Sangeribacter sp. | reverse complement strand
CATGTATGATAGCCAAAGAGATTTCAGGCTGTCCCAGGAATTGACTTTTTTCCCTTGAATATCTATCCATCTCCCGTTAAGGCGCAGGGCGGCGAAGGTTTTTCCGCCAGGGTCTTTAAGCATCACTATCATAAGATTTGCCCCTAATGGCGATACTTCCCAGTCTTTCCAGTTTTCAGCTACTTTTTCAGCAGGACAGTCGGGCACGTAGCATCCCGGGAGACGCATAAGGGCGAAGAGAGGAATTACAGTTTCGGCATGTCCGAACCTCAGGGATGCACTTAGAGAGCTTTTTCCTGTGAGAGCATTGTCTGCGGCAGTGATAATGTCGTTCAGAAGCGGCGATGCGGAACGGGCAGCAATGTCGGAAAATTTACTCACTGAGCGTTGATAGTAGTGTTGCAGATTGTCAACTTTCCAACAAGCGGTGTATTCTGTTTCTGTGAACCATTCCTCAACCGTTGCGGAAAGGCCGGCAGCGGGAAGTGACTGGAGGATGCCATACATATCCATTACAAGTTGCCTGAGCGTTTTATCATCAGGAGCTTTATGGAATAGTTTCGAGGCAGGACGAAGGGGCACGGTGTGCAGAGCATATTCATTATATGTCTTTTTCCAGGCTCCATTTTCAATATAGTTGGCATAGACTGAATCAACCTTAAAATAACGGAGCAAAGAATTAAATTGTCTTCCTTCCATAGTAACAATCTCAATGTCGGAGGTAGAGCGGGTCAGTTCGTGACAAAGTTCATACATGGTCATCACGACACGGGGCACGTATGTGGCACGTGCCTCTACCCTGCCCGATTTCAAAAGCTCCGGGGCTATGGCATACATTTCTTTTCCAAGCTGTTGTTCCTCTTCCATTCCCACGGTGTTAAGGGCTCCCCAGTTGCCGGCAGTCACTGAATCGGTCATCTGAATAACACTCAGGAATTTCTCGCCTGCTTCTGTGAGATTTTTTTCTTCTGCCGCTTTTGTCAGCTCTTTGCGAAGACGTTCTATTTTCTTTTCTGAGGAAAGGTATCTCGCACCATGACGCGCCATGTAGTTTATGAATACGGGTTTCATATCCTTGCCCCAGGGTCTGATTGTGTCTGTGTTGTCAAGGTCGTAAGCCATCATTGTGCCGTTAAGTTCCAAAGGAAACGGCCAGACGTTTTCCGGACATATTATACTATTGTTGTCTTTACAGCTTTGCAGTGACAGCATCCATATCATCAGGAGGCCAAAGATAGTTGAAGCTTTTGTTTCAATTTTCATATTTTCTTTATAATTGTTGATTGTATTCTGCTTAGGGTTTCCGGTGCGATATTAAGATATTGGGCAAGATACTTTGCGGGGACACTTTTGTATATTTCGGGACGATTCAGTATGAATGCCTCAAATCTTTTGGTGGCGTTGTAGGTGCCGAAGATGACCTCCTTTGCGTATAAGGCGTTAAGTTGCTCAAATAGAAAGGCCAGCATCCAGTCTGCAAATTCCTTATCAGTAGTGATGAGGTGTTTGATGTCGTGATGAGTCATGAAATAAATCTCTGCGTCAGTCAGGGCCTCAAAAGAAAACAGGGAGGGTTTGCCGGTCCAGTAGGTGGCTATGGAGGTGAAAGGATCTCCGGCACATCCGAATCCGATGGTCCGTTCCTTTCCATTGGCAACGAACCACAGCCTGAAGATCCCTTCTTTTATAAAAAGGAAAATTTTGTCAGTGCGCCCTTGCTGAATCACGCATTCCCCCTTTTTTACCAATCTAACTTCAGTTATTTCGGATAATTTTGAAAATGTTGACTCAGACATGGGCTTTATATTGCCGATAGCAGTTCGTAAATCCATATTTTAATGAATATTGGTCAGAAAGAATCCACAGGAAGGTAATCTTTTTGATTGATTGATGCAAAGATAGCAATAAATCTGTAAAAGTCATCTTAATTCTATGTAAAAAATTGTCTTCTGCAAAACAAAATAATTGCATTTCTTGACATTTATCATTTGATTGAATATTTACAAGAAGTAACTTTGCAACAAAAATCCGTGTTATGATAAAATTATCCTTTACAATTTCTTCATTGTTGGCTGCCGCCGCCATGTCAGCGCAACCAATGGGCATGCCGAGCCTTCTGTCGCCGGCTGAAGCTCCTGAAGTGAGCAACGAGATTATCTATGAGGCTCCTGAAGGGGAGACAAGAATGTACACAGAGAGTTATGACGGCTGGGTCTTCTGGGGGTCAGAGATGGGTCTGTTTTATATGACCGATAACACTGCCTATAACTATATGGTATGGACAGAAGATTCAAAAGTCTATATACTTGATCCTGTAAAAACCTATTCTATGGGCAGCTATGCTGTAGGAACCTATGCTGACGGAAAGATTACGGTGGAACTTCCCCAGTGCATCGGAGCATATTATGACGAGGCAGGAGAGATCAACTATATGTATCTCAACAAATTGGAGGAAGTAGAACAAGATGGTGAGAAATATTATATGATCTGCTATCCGGAAGACAATTATCTGGTGTATGATGTTGATGAGGAGGGTAGTGTAAAACTCAATCTCGGAAATGAACAAGGCACAGTTGATATTGAAAACGGTGTCAATCCGAAGTATCTTGTAGGAATGACTTATGAGAATGAACCACACGCGCTGCAAGTATGGTCCGGGTTTGGTGATTCTTTCGAAAATTGGCAGGTTATGCAGTTGGAAGAGCCTGTCACGCCTCCGGCTGATTTAGCTTCTGAATATTGGGCATTTGATACTATGGGCCATAAGTCTCTTCTCGAAGTGAAGATTGATGGTAGTGATATCTATCTCAATGGTTTCACCTCTTATATTGAGGGGTACTGGATCAAGGGTACCCTTACACCCGGTCAAGATATCGTGATTCCATCCCAGCAATATATGGGTAAGAATGAGTATGACCAATTCTATTATTTCTTGGCTACCAAGATAATTCCTGCTGTTGATGAAAATAGCTGGGACACGTATGAGATGATTGACCAGATCACAATGAAATATGACCCGGAAACAAAAATATACAGTGCTCCCGGAGAAAGTTTCTGTGTAAGCTCTTACAGGGATGAGATTGCCTATATGGCTTTAGCCGGCAACCCGATGCTTTGGGAGCAGGATCCGGAATTGCTGAATGCGGCTCCTGAGACCCCATCTCTGACCGCCTATAATGAATTTAATCCTGCAACTATGCAGGGCACTGTTACGTGGGATATTCCAAATGTAAATGTAAAGGGTGCTTTGCTTCGCACTGACAGGATGTATTATAATCTTTATGTCGATGAGTGTCTCTTTACTTTTGAGCCTGATGAATATTCGCTCTTTAATGAGCCGACTACCGACGTGCCTTATAATGCAAGCAATTTCTATGATATTTTCGTCTATAATCAGTCACACAACATCACTTTCAGATTCTCTGATCCGGAATCTTTCGGCCTGCAGTCTTTCTATGTTGCTGATGACGGAACGGTCTATTCATCTGAATTGATAAATGTGGATCTGAGTACCGTAGGGGTGAGCAGTCCTGAAGCTACAAAGGAAGTTAAGGAAGTGATTTTCTATAATCTATCCGGCTGTGTGGTAACAAATCCTACAGATGGCATTTACATTAAACGTGTGGTTTATACTGACGGTAGCCAAAAGAGTGAAAGGACTATTGTGCGGGCAGCCCGATGATAAGCGGCAATCAGACATGAGGAGGGTTTTGGGATAAACTTCCCTGATTCATAAAATAAAATCTTGAGGAGATAATGTGGTTTACCGCGTATCCTCAAGGTTTTTTTATTTCACCGTCAGCATGTAGCCGAATCCCCGCTGGTTGACAATGTTGATGTTGGAATCGTGGCGGAGCACACGACGCAGTTTGTGGATATATCCGTGAAGAGAATTGCGGTTGCTCTCGTCATCACGTTGCCATATTGCTTTCATAAGGTCGGAAGCATCCACAGTTTTGCTGATGTTCGTAGCTAACATCTCCAGGATGCGGGCTTCAAAGTGGGAAAGTACAGTTTCCTTGCTTTTGTATGTCAATATCTGGTTGGAGACATCAAAGCGATATTCTCCGATAGAGTACATTAGGGGGTCCGATTTGATGCTCGTTCGGTTGCGGAGCAATGCCTTTACCCGGATGAACAGTTCCCGCAGTTCAAACGGTTTCTTCAGATAGTCGTTGGCCCCTAACTCGAAACCCTCCTCAATGTCATTAATTGTGGTTTTGGCGGTTAAGAATATTATGGGAAGATTCGAAGACATTTGGCGAATCTCCCGCGCCATGGAAAAACCGTCAAGGCGTGGCATCATCACGTCGGCTATTATGAGGTCCGCTCCCTCTGCCCGATATTTTGCCAATCCTTCGATGCCATCATATGCAGTGACAACATCATATCCTTGCTGCCGAAGTGTGTCAGACACAATCAGCGACAGGTCTTGCTCATCTTCTACAAAAAGTATCTTAGTCTTCATTGGAATTGAATTTTATTGTGAATACGGAACCTTTCCCCTCATGGCTCTTGACAGCTATCCCCCACCCCATCTTTTCAAGGATATTTTTCACGTAGTAGAGACCAATGCCGTAGCCACGCACATCCTGCCGGTTGCCATGTGGCACTCGGTAGAACTTGTCGAATATAAATGGCAGACTCTTTGCCGGAATACCGATTCCGTTATCAGAGACTGATAGCTTGTCTTTATGGATTGAAATAAGAATCCTGACAGAATCTCCTGAATATTTTATAGCATTGTCAATCAAGTTATTCAGCACGTTTGACAGATGCGTCCTGTCAGTTGATACTACCACATTATCTTCCGCCTCTATCTCAATAGCTATATCCTTGCCGGCTTTCATTCTCTGCGACTCCACTATCTCGTTTGCCAGTTCC
>CAZQSD010000105.1:0-6366 GCA_964595885.1 uncultured Sangeribacter sp. | reverse complement strand
TATATCCTTGCCGGCTTTCATTCTCTGCGACTCCACTATCTCGTTTGCCAGTTCCGGCAGGGAGATCCGCTCCGACTTCAAGGTCAAGGATTTTCTACGCTCCATGCTCATGGCAAGGATACTCTCCACCAGTTCTCCAAGCCTTTTCAGTTGCTTTAAAGCTATAGTGAGATATATTGTCTTTTTTCCCGGATCGTCTGTAGTGTCATAATTCAAGAGGGCATCATTGGCTGAATAGGCAATGGAGATGGGAGTCTTTAACTCATGGGTCATATTGCTCACAAAGTCGTCTTTCATTTCCTCTATGCTGCGGAGCTTATTCACAGTGTGGAGCAGATACCAGAATCCTGCTGAGAAAATTATAATTAGTAGGAATGTAGTGATAATGACACCGGCCATCTCATGTATGATATGTCGGAGTAAAGGAGTCATATAGACCTGGTAGGAACAATGATTTAACCCATAAGACATTCTAAATACGTCAACAGCTGTTGAGTGATTATCAAGTTTACTGTTGCTGATGATAGTTTTGCCCAGCGAGTCAACTATCTCAACAGCAACAAAGTCAGGATTTATGCCACGTTCTGCCAGCCTACATCTTAATATGCTGTCAGTGTCGTTGATGTTTATGGGGAAAAAAGCGTCCATTTGTCGGTGCATCTGATCACTCATTTCGGTCATCATTTGGTTTGCAAATGGTTGCGCCTGTACCAGTTGCCTGCGGTTGACTTCACGTGTATTCCCTTCCTTGTCAGATTCTTTCATCACTATGGTGGCTGACCCTGCCTGTAGGCTGCCTTGGATGGTGTGATATTGCACACCATTATATTCTTGAAACACAATCACCCGTTGCCATAGCTCGTCGATGTCCATGTCTACCATAGCGGCAATGACGTCTCTCTCCACATCTTCTGCTATAGAATTGTATAAGGAAAGCAGATATATAATGTTGAGCATGAAAACTATAACAGCACTGGAGATTATAATGGTAGTAATTATCTTAAATTTTTTCATGCTACAAATTTACTAACAATCTATGGTTAAGCCTCCATGTGATAGTTCTATTTAAGACTAAATAAGACAACTTTAAGACTAAATAAGCCAATTTATGAAGACACTGATATTTTTGTATGTAATTTTGCCGGCAAAAATTTGATAACAATGAAGGCTTTATTAATCATTCTATCTTTATTTTCCGGCGTGGCAATGAATGCCCAATCAGTTGAGCAAGACACCATCAAATCCCAACCACTTGATGAGGTCGTGGTGATGGGTGAGAAATCGCAAATTCGTGGCGAAGATGGTGTAATGGTAGTTGATCTCCCTGCTATTGTGAAGGATAAACCGGTGTCAAACGTTCTTGAGGCATTAGGATATTTGCCCGGGGTAGTAAATAATGATGGAATGATTGGCTTGGCAGCGGCAGCAAATGTGACCATCATTTTGAACGGTGAACTAACGAATATGCCGGTAGAGAATCTTTACCAGCTTTTATACTCCACGCCTGTTGACCGATTGAAAAACGTTGAACTGTTCTATTCAGCTCCAGCGAAATATCATGTTGACGGAGCGGTTATAAATGTGGTACTAAAAACCCCTTCGCCGTTCGATGGTTTGCAAGGGCAGCTTCGTGCCGGTTACAGTCAAGCGCACTATGGCTCTTACGGTGGAGGCTTAGCTGCAACCTATGCCATTAATAAATGGACTTTTGATTTGACCTACAATCTTTCGCGGAGTAAATCATGGAACAGGGAGGAAAATCTTTCCGCTCATCTGCTGAATGGCGTACGCACTCTTATAGAAGAAGACTCAAGAAGGACCCATAGCAGCATAGATCAGTTGATATATGCGTCAGCGGCTTATAAGTTTTCTGACACAAGCCGGATAAATATCACCTACAACGGTCAGATAGATTCAGATATCAAGGCGCATAATCTAACAACAGGGTCTTTAGGAAATTATGTGAATAGTCTCACCTACTCTTCCCCGACAAGTTATCATAACATAGGAGCAAAGTATGTTTCGGGATTTGGCATGACAGTCGGCATGGACTACACGAATTACGAAGAGAATCTTCATCAGACTCTGTATGTCTTGCCTGGTTATATCCCACAGGCTATATCTTATGATAAACAGCGTATTAATAAATATCATGGCTATATTGACCAAATGCATGATTTTAAAGGTTGGGAAATAAACTATGGCATTGAGTATCAACAATCGGATGACCACAGCAGTCAGAAATATGAGTTGCCTGCCCAGTCAGGATATAATGGTGTGACAAAGGAGGAAGTTGCGGATGCCTACGTTGGGCTTGAGCATAGTTTCCCATGGGGACTTTCGTTTAATTTGTCGGCAAAAGGCGAGTATTTCCACAATGATTATCAGCATAATTGGAATCTCATACCTCAGTTTGGTGCGACTTACTATAAGACTCCCAAAAGTATTTTTCAACTGAATTTCACAACCAAACGGGTGTATCCTGCATATTGGGCATTACACAGTGGCACTACATATCTGGGAGCCTATAGCATGGTGATCGGTAATCCTGCGTTGCAACCATATCTAAACTATTCAGGGCAGTTGACTTATATCTTCAGGCAGAAATATATGGCAACATTCTATGTGCAGTATGGGGATAAGGCGACTGTGCAGTTACCTTATCAATCCCCCGATGAGCAAAAGCTCATTTATCAGACCATTAATATGGATTATAAGAGGATTATCGGACTTAATATATATCTTCCCTTCACTATAGGCGGTTTATGGACTATAAATGCTACTGCCAATATCTTTAATCAGCGGGAGAAAGCTGCCAGGTTTCATGACATAAGCTTTGATCATGAGAAATGGATTTTTTATGGGAATTTGAGTAACTCTTTCAGGTTTGGGAAGCAAAGTCCACTCTCTTTGTCGGTTGATTTCAGTTATATTTCCCCTTCCTTGCAGGGTATTGGGAATCTGAGTGGTCTGTGGAGTGTTGATGCCGGAGTCAAATGGCAGTTTGGGAAGAAAAGATGCTGTGAACTCGATCTGAAGACAAATGATATTTTCGATACCTGGTCTCCAACATTAACAATCAATCAGTCGGGACAAGACTATAGAATGAAGGTACATGATATGACCCGCAATCTGAAACTTACCTTCATTTGGCGATTCAACGGATTCAAGCCTAAAGATACCACATTCGATTCCTCACGTTTCGGCACCGGACTATGATGACCAGAGGTCCAGAGTTCCAGAGAGGTTCAGGGCCAGAGGGACTGTGGTTATGTCTGGAGGAGAGAGGAAAGTTATATTAGATATTCAAAATTAAAAATTAGTTATTAAATCAGCACGGGTCCGTTTTTATATAGACGGTTGTCAAAGAAAAGGGAGAAATAGACAGGGACATAGCATATCTTTCCATTGATCTCAACTTCATTACTGTTTGACAACACATAACCACGGTGAATGGCATAGTCAGGGGTAGATACGAGACGACTTATGGCCACATGTCGCTTATAGTCTTTACCGGATTTAACCTCAATAGGCACCACCGACAGAGAGTCGAAGTCATCATATAAAAAATCCACTTCCCCACGGCTTCTGTTGTCGTAATAGAATAGGGAATTGTCGTTTGCTGCCAACTGGCAAGCCACGGCACATTCATAAACTGAACCTAAGTTGATACTCGACTCCGAATTTAATACCGGAACCGGGTTATTGCGATAGAGTGCAGCCGTGAGTAGGCCCGGGTCATTATAATAGAGTTTAATCAAATTTTTTTGTTCAGTCTCGTTCAAAGGAAACTTAGGATTGGACACAGCGTTGATCCCCAACGCTATTCCCGAACTGATTAGATATTCTATTTCCTCTTCGTAATCCGAGGCGCGTTTCCCTTTTTTGTTTTCAATATCCTTGTAGACCACTCTTTTCTTCTTATTTTCCATATTGGAAGGGATTAAAGAGTAGATTCTTCTTATTTTTAGGGAATGGGCAATGTCATATTTGGCGGCGTCAACCTGATATAGGTCAGAAATGGTTTGCTGAATTGCCCTAACCTGATTCAGATCACGTGTATCCAGGAATTTGTTGACCGCTTCGGGCAGTCCCCCAACCAGTAGATAGCGCTTATAGAGGCCCATAATTCTGTTATGAATGCCCTCTGGCACAGTGGTGAGATTTTCAAAATGAGTTTTCAGTGACCGGATTCCCTCTCTGCTAAAGTCATTGGCAATAAGAAATTCTTCAAAGTCAAGAGGGTACATTTTCATGATATCAATACTGCCCAGAGGCACCGATGCAGATTTCTTGAGCGTCACCCCCAGGAGGGAGCCACTCGCCACATATCTGTAGCGACCTTCCTCACGGAGAAACTTCAGCATTGTCAGCAAGTGAGGATATGTTTGTATTTCATCGAGAAATACTAATGTGTCGGTGTGGTCACCTAACATTTTTGACGTAAAGGCAGAGAGTGCCATATAGAAATCATCAGTTGTCCTGATCTTCTCAAAGAGTTTGTCACTTTCAGAATCGGTAATGAGATTTATCTCAACAATGTTCTTGAAATATTTTGCTCCACAGTATCTTATGATATAGGATTTCCCAATCTGACGGGCACCGGTCACCACCAATACCTTATCAGTGTTTGATGAGAAATAATCAGAGATGAGGGGTTCTATTTTTCTATATAGCATATATTCAATGATTTAATAGTATAATTTACACTTTTCAATCCGTTTTGAGGGCATAAAATTACACTTTTCAATCTATAAATGCAAGTGTTTTCCACACTTTTCAATCCTGTTCTCTTAAAACTTACATGTCTTCCATTGAAAGGCATCGCCGAGTATATTGGAATGTGGATAATGCCTTATTTTTTTCAAAGAAATGTTTGATTTTTTCTTCTAATATGGGGGCTTTGTAACGTTCCCGATGTCGTTTAACCTCTATAAAGTCTAATCTTTTATCGAAATCTTCTGCCGCAACGATGTCGATTTCATTGGCTCCCTTTCTGTCCCACCAGCCGCCTATGCGGGTATAGTCTTCACTGTCTATCAGTTTCTCTCTGAAATAGCGTTCAAGCATAAATCCGGAGTATGTCTCATAGTCACGTCTCACCACGTCACGTAACTTCCTGTAAGCTCCAATCTCAATCATGAAATTGAATTTAAAGATAAACCGGAACCAGAACGTAAGGAAATTGTCTCTAAGAACGTAACACATGTTCTTGTTAGAAGACTGCTCATATATTGGCTGGCACTTTGAAATCAATTCGTAATCAAATTCCAGCTTTGTGAGGTAGCCACCGATTTCTTTTCCCACCACATCTTCAATTGCGTTGCGCGTAGTGTGACCTCCGGCTATGGCTGACAGTATGGAGAAATAGACTCCATATTCTTTTCCAAACTCCCCTATCAACATCACCTTGCCTTCGTCAAGAAATGTTGACCCATCACGGATCATGAACTCAATCATTCCATCACGGGTATAGATACCGTTGTCAATCAATAATTCTACATATTTTGCTACTCCCCCTGTAAAGGAATAAAGTGCAAGAAGATCCTCTTTCGTATATTCAGGGTGGTAGAACTCCAAGATGTTTTTTAAAACAGAAGGAGAGAAACCTGAAAGTTTGATAAATCGGGTTTCCCTTTGGTAAAGAGGTTGTTTGTTGTCGCGGATAATTTCATTCATCAAAGAGTTTATGGAGCCTCCGACGATCAGGTTTATCTTGCTTTCATTTTTATTTAGGTCCCATATTCGTTGCATGTCGCTGAAAACAGATGGATTGACAAACTTGAAATCTTGAAATTCATCAATGAATACAATCATTTGTTGCTGCTTTGATAGTTTCATGAGAAATTCAAATAATTCACTGAAAGATGTTGGAGTTCCCAACAATGGAACGCCTAATTTGGTCTCAATTTCCTTGGCAAAACCCTCACACAAGTCTTTTTCAGACTTCCGCGACACAAATAGGTATACCACCGGAAGCCCATCGTATGCCTCAAATACTAACGTGGTCTTGCCAATTCTGCGCCGACCGGTAAGCACAGTGAATTGTGCATTTATCAATGAATTCCTGTTAATCTCATTCAGAAGACTCACCTCATTTTCCCTATCAAAAAATCTCATCTCTCAATCTGTTTTGTTAATAACAATTTTGCAGTTGGGAAATGGCTGTTTCCGAAACGGCTGTTCCCCAACTGCAAAGTTACATTAAATATTCGAAATTAAAAAAATTAATTACTAACTTAGCACCAGTCAGTTTGTTTATGGATGATTGTCAAAGAAAAGAGAGAAATAGACAAAGTCATAACAATTTTTCCAATACCTTATTAATGTCTGATACGAAATAATTAGAGATAGGAGGCTATCTTT
>CAZQSD010000104.1:0-11823 GCA_964595885.1 uncultured Sangeribacter sp. | reverse complement strand
TTTATTGTCATTCAAGAAATAATTTCCACCGGCATCCCTGAACAACTGTGCTAAAAAGCTTTCTCCACCTACAGCATACCAGTTTCCTCCACGCATTTCTCCACTGAATACTGTGGGATGATAACTGACAGTGTCAACCATTTCCTTCAGATTATTATAACGATTTTCTATTTCTGCAAACTCCTTGTTGGCATCTGCTGATTTACCTGTCAGAAGTCCTACAACCTTTATCCATTCAGCTTGTCCTAAGGGTGTCAGTTCCTTATAACCTAAATGAGGCATCATTGGGATATCAACGTTACGGATGGCATCATATCCACCTCTTTTAAATGGAGAAATCAATATTATGTCAGGATTGATTGCCATTATCACCTCATTGTCAAAATTACCTTCAATCCCAATCTTTTTTGTTGTCCCATCTTTTATTTGTCGGTTAATTTTCTCATTGTGAAGATGCCTTGTGCTCGTTATGCCAACAACTGTTTCAGGAATATCAAGTTTCAGGAAATTGGATAATTGAAGTGAGGTCATGCAAATGGCGGATTCAATCGGGATATTGATTCGAGTGTATCCTTTCGGCACTTTTCCACCATAGGCTTTGTCAGTCAAGACAAAATGAAATTGCTCCGCCTCTTTGTTTTCAGGGTCATTTATGTCAAGGAGTATCATGTTATCCTTATAGTTGACTTGAAATCCTTTCGCATAAATGGGTGAGATCCTCTCTAAGGAATCAGCCATGACAGATGAGGAGGCTATGTCGGTTTTTGCATTTTGCCGGCCTCCGCATGACAAAAGCATAAACGCAGCTAAAACTGAAAGTATAGATTTTGACGGTATCATAGCATCTCTTGGTCCGCTGTTTTTGAATTTATATGTTAAATATTTTCTTTAATATAGGCTGATTTCTGACTCGCAGGGTCCATGACAGGCGACTCAAAGGCTGCTTTTATGTGGTCAATATAGATGTCCTGTATTTCAGGAATCTGACCTAACCCTTCCATAACTGTCCTGACTGAGAAGCCTTCTTCTGAAAGCTGTTCAGCCCATTCTACATCAATATCGTTGCGTGCATGGTCGCCGGCAACGAACATGAAAGGCACAAGCATGACATTTTGTGCTCGTGCTGATTTCAGTTTAGCTAAAGTAGTGTCGTAGGTTGGATAACCTTCGATTGTGGCAACATGAAATTCCGGTTCTCCTTTGCTTGAAAACATATAGTCAATCTGAGAATATACGGCAGTGGCCGGAGTTGAAGTACCATGCCCGATCAGCACTACAGATCCATTTTCCCGGATAAGATCTTTATAGCGTGTAATAAGTATACGGGTTACTTTATTACAATCTTCTACTGAATACAACAGAGGGCGACCAACCCTTATCTCAGAAAAGAAAGGTGACATGGCTGCGGCTTCATTCCGTAATACCTCAGTCTCAATTCCGTCAATAACATTAGTGCCTTGCACGACTACATGAGTATAGCCATCAGCAGCCAAACGTAGTAACGCTTCTTGTGGAGTGGCCTTCTGGATACCTCTTTTTTTAAGTCGGTCTATGACGATACGGGAGGTATAAGCCTCTGCGACTTTAATGTCCGGAAATATTTCCTGAGCCTTTTTGTTGATGGCATCAATGGTCATTTCACGTGTGTCGTCATGTGTGGTGCCAAAATGCACCATAAGAATTGCTGTTTTCCCTTTGGGAATATTAGCGAAATCTTGTGCTTGGATGAGATTCATCATACAGAGCGAAAATATAATTAAAAAAATTTTTTTCATATCTGGATTTTTTTAAAGAGGGTCTCCCGTAGCCATCCCAGCTCCAGGAGACCATAAACAAAACTATCTATATCAATTTTTTTAATGAGATTGCTTATTGATTTTTTTGCTGAAATAGATTCCAAGTCCGGTTACGCATACAAATACACATCCGATACTCAGTATCCACAGACAAGTATATCTCAACACTTTATGCAACACAAAATATTTGATATTGAGATAATGGGTGGCGGCGAAAAGCCATTTTTTAGCCATCCGGTTATGGTTAAGATACTTCACATAGCCATTGGATGGACTGATATATAATCTAGAGCCATCGATATTGTCAATATCAATTTTCCAAACGGGAAGCGGATATCCACCGGGTGGTGAAAGATAATATTCGTCATAATCCTCCATTAAGGTTATGGTGTAGGACGTATCTTTTCCGAAATAACGTTCCACTGCTTTTTCAACTGTTTCTTTCCGGAGATATAGCGGCCGTACAATATTTTCAGTAGTGGCATCTACATATATTTCTTCGTTACCACTTACCACACGATAGGCTGCTACATTGCCGAAATGCTCCCATGAAATGTGTTTGATATCCTTATATTTTTTGAATAAGTCTTTGTAATCAAGCTTGTATTTCCCTAATGGTAAAGGCCTCTTACCCCAAAGCTTTGAGGAATTTACAAAATAATCTCCTTCATAATCTACAAGCCATTTAGGCACTCTCTGCATTGCAAGGCTTCCACTGATTCCCCAGGCAATGAGGAAGATACCGAATATCAAGCCTGCCACATGATGATATCGCCACATTTTCTTTTTGAATGGAGAGGCGATACGATTATGTTTACGCTTATTGATCACGAGATAATAAAGGCCAATGTAAAAGCCTGATAGTGAAGTAATAAGACATAACAATCCTCCGACAAGCAATACATTCTCCCATCTTTTGACATCTGAACGCAGTGCGGGAATGTATAGCTTATGGGGTATTGCTCCAATCCATGCCCAGAATCGCTCATTGCGAGTTGTCACCTGTAAGACTTCCCCGTCATGTTGTGAAATAAAAACCTCTGATTCTTCAGGATTGTCGAAATAATATCTTAATATCGGCAGGCTACGTTCATAACGTTCATACATGACCCATTGCTGGCGATGATGTAGGGTATCAATTTGATAAATTTTGCCCGATGCCCATCGGGAGGCTATGGTTTCAATGTCGATAGCCGTCAGTTTTTTAGGTGCCACCAATGAGTCGGATACCATAACAAAATCTCCGCCTACCTCCGCCTTGGCATCCATAGGAGTGGCTGTGTGGTTGCTAAGTCCGCTTATGGTCCATATGGTTTCCCCAAGTCGTTGCCTGACACTAAGCGTTTGCACAGCCAATGTATCTGACAATTCGGGAATGGAATGAAAAGCAGGTATTTCGGTCTCTTCAAGACAGTCCATATGAGTGAAACGGTCAATATTTGTAACTCTTGGATAACCATGATAGAGTAAGATTATACCTGTCACAAACCACATCACAAAAAATATGGCTATTATCAGTCCTGTTATTTTGTGCAACCATTGTATAGACTTGTTGAAGGCATTCATAGGGTCAGTTTTATTTTGGATTAATAATCAGCAATTGTTTATTACTTCCATATATGAGTAGTAGAGAAAACTATAGTTAGTGGTTTTATCCTGCAATGTAACAAACAACCACTGATTATCAATCCGAATTATAATTTTAAATGTCTTTCCCAAGATAACGGATCATATCGAAAGTGTAACCGTCTGAAATAGTGGCTCCTCTTTTGACATTCCAGTTATTGAGGTCCATGACATAGATGCATGGAGCTGAGTGCTCAGGGTTAACACCTATATAGGCTTTGTTATTGACCACTAATGACCGTTGTGCAAAAGTGCCAAGACAGTTTGGCAAATTGGCACCATCATATTTGACAGGCTCAAGATTATTGTTTGACATGTCAAGGATGGCATAATAACAGTTATAGTTAGTGCCCCAACCGGCTTTCTCTGTGTTTGAAGCAACCAATCCACAATATTTCGGGTCTTGAATGTAACATAAACATTTATTTGAGCCAACATAATCAATGGTGACCAACTTGCCTTCATGTCCTAAGTAAGCATCAAAAGACTTGTCAAAATCATATTCACCGTTATTTATGCGGAGTATGGAGCCATATTGGCATGTATAGCTTTCCGCTCCCGGAATCTCGGAATTGCATGCGATATATATGTTATCGTCTTGGTCAACCATCATCTTGTTCTGAAGCAATTCACCATAGGCTGTGCCTGCCATAAATTCCGCGCGGTCTTCATTGACTATGTTTTTCACTTTCATGGTTTCCGCGTCAATAAATGCGACATAGAAACTTGTCTCATCGCTTTTATCTTGGAAAGCATAGACAATGACGTTATCACTGCTGCGATAGCGAGCCAGACCGGATGTGCTGAAATAGACCACCTCTTTTCCGTCTTTCCCTTTGAAACCATTAAGACCAAGGTCACCCTCGTCAATAATGGACAGATTGCGTGTGTCATATTTGGTCCATAAGATTTCACCTTTGTCGCTCTTTGATCCGTTGTCACCATTTGAACCTAAGATGACAAGAGTATTGTCGCCGGTCCATGCATGACAATAACGGCGATCCTTGAATGTGTTTTTCACAAAAGGACGTTCCTGAATGGTCTTGACACCCTGAGGAGTAATCTGGTACTTCCCGAAGCAATCTTTTGTTTTGGGCACCATGTAGTAATACTCTCCTTTTGTGATTGATTCCTCATAGAGGCTTGCGGTGATGTCGGTGCCCGCATTAATAAAATCAAACACAGCCTCAGGGTCATCAAGTGAGTTTACACTCAGGACCAACACAGATGCCTGCGAGTTCATACCTCCTGCTCCGTCAAGAGTCACGAAGATGTCAAAATGCAGGTCATTGACCTGTGGGGTGCCTGCTACTTCTTCAGGATTGTCTTTGTCATCTGAACAGGCCACAGCCCCCGTCAGGATAGCAAAAGCCGCGAGGCTTTGAATAAAAAATCTCTTCATTGCTGAAATATTAAAAGAAAACTATATTTAGTTCAGATAAAATCTGAATTTTATATTAAAAGCACGTCCCGGTTTCTGCAACATGAAGTTGTCGTATAAGGCGGAATTGAAAATGTTGACACATTCCAACGAAATGTTGTATCTGTCGTTTCTCCAGCTATATGTAAGAGAAGCGGAATGCATATTCTGGGTCGGTATACGTGATTTTGTTTCAAGCCATCCGTAGCCCTCCCAGGTCAGAAAAAACCAGTGGACATATTGATAAAGATAATTAAACCTTACCCCATCATCTTTGGCAATGATATTCTCAAAATTAAGAGTAAGGTCAGCATTGCTGAAGAGCCAAGGTTTATTGGGAACTTTATTTTTGTATGTGGCGGAAGGTTTTCCATCACTTTTTAATTTATTCATGTCCATAGCAAGCTGGTAACTGACGTTGCCGGTCAACGAGAACCAATTACCGTAATTATAGGTCAACTGGCCTTCGCAACCTTTCATCGAAACATTTGACACATTATCATATTGCATCATCCCCTCTGCCTCAGAAATCTTTGCCTGTATATAGTCTTTTATTTTGCGATAGAAAGCATTTCCTTCATATGAAATGTTGCCATATTCACCCATGTCGACAGTGCCAAAAAAGCCTATGTTGATGTTGTGGCTCATTTCCGGACGTAACCGCAGATTAGGATAGATAGTCGTGCCATTGCCAAGCAATTCCCTTGCAAGGGGTAGCCTGACAGTGTGCTCATATGATCCTTTCAGTGCAAGTGCATCAAATAAACTGTAGCGGCTGCCGAGTCCATAGCCTATGTTCTGGTTAGTAGTTTTTCGTGGCATACCTTTGGAACCGGTAATCCAATACTCATCATTTTGACCTATGCTGACATAATTGATATAGTCTTTGATAAAGACTGTGTTATTCAGTCTCCGGTCAAAAAGATTCTGGGTATATGTCAGTCCTAAAATGTTCTTGGTGAAATAGTCTGTGGAAGGTTCGAAGGATGGATCATAAGTGTCGTATCTGTGATTTCGGTTGGCGGAAAGCGAAAAGTTGAGGTTAACGGAATGCCAATGGCTGATTTCGTAATCTGCATTTGCTTTCACTGTGGTCAAAGGCCTCTCGTAGTGGCGCATCATGGCAGCATTGCCTGATATTTCATTGCGGTTGGTAGGTATCCAGCTTCCGTCCCAGCTATATTTTCGGTAGGCAGTGTCAACTGTGCAGGAATTGCTATGAGTATATGAAGCAAAAAGGTTAAAAGTCAGACCCTCAGTAAACAAGTTTTGTTTCCGGTAGTGCATCTGCACATTCCAATCATGGGTATTACGTTTCGCCATGCCATAGACTATACTTTGTACCGCTCCGGTCTGGAGATCTTTTTTTGTTTCCGACCAGCTTCCCCCGATAAAAAACTGATCAGCCCATGACTTCTTTTCCACACCTGTTTCAATTTGGACTAGTGTAGAGAAATATTTATCATGGAAACGTTTCATATCGCGTGCAACGTATGCATCGTCTTCTTCACTCCACACTCGGGCATCTTTTACAATATAATCGTTCTTAGAGTAGCCTACACTTACAGTGGGAATTATCACAATACCTCCTTTTGTCGTATACCTGCCTGTGATGTCGGTTTGCCAAGTGTGATAGGAGCCTGTACTGATTGAAGCGTCAAGGTAATTTTTCTTCTTGCCGGTTGTGATGATATTAATTGCCCCACCTAATGCATCCGCGCCTAACCATGCCGGCACAACTCCTTTGTAGATTTCTATATGATCAATAAGATTGGTTGGAAAATTGCTGATATCAAAACCATTTCCTTTTGTTTCAAGTGGCACCCCATCAATAAAGTATCTTATGGAATTGCCTGCCATTCCATTAAGGGATAATTCAAAGTCAGAACCTTTCCCTCCGTCGGTTCTTATCCTGACGCCTGGCGCACGATTGATAATGTCTCCTAAAGTGGCAGAGGTGTTAACAAGAGGTTTAATGTCAATAGAACTCACATTAAACACTCCTTCTTTGAGTTTTTGCAACTCCGTTTTCCCTATGACCTTAACTTCCTGAAGGTCATAAGGAATTTCATCTTCAATCCTGCCTCTGCCAATCGAGTCAATAGACGTAGGGTCAATATCCTGCGCTAAAACAGCTGATTGAAATAAAGGTAAGCATACTGCCAAACAAAAAAATTTCTCCATACCCGGGATTAATTAATTTTGCCGGATTTCATGGAGAAAAATGCAGGATAGTGTGGAATAATCCCTTAAAAAGGATTATTCCAGATTCCACAAGCTTTAATCCACGAAAGCCATGAAAGTTATGTTGCTTTGGCAGGTCTCCTGACTTATCCTGCTCGCCGACGCCTTCCCATCAGAAATAGACAGTGGCAGTATGCCGGTGAGTTATGGTAGGAATTACAGTAGCGGGTCTGTTCCGGATTTACACCGGATTCCCTATTAATCGCTCCAACGCTTTTAAGGGCGTCTTGCGAACCAAAACGTGCCGCAAAGTTATAACATTATTTTGTCATAAGCAAAAAATCTGAAAAATATTTAATCAGCAAAAATTGGGAGAAAAGGTTATTCGAGCGGAGTCCTGTCAGAGGCAGGGCTATCAGTCTGCGGTGTGTTTGGAGAGTCAATTGGTAGATTATCAGGCTGTTCCTCAGGCTTTTTCTTCCTAAACTTGTCAAATGGGAGAGTATAGATGATGGAGAAAGAAGCGGATAGGGGAGAGTTTGTGCCATAACCAGGAATAAACCAGGGTGTGGAATTGGAGCCGTTGGTCGATTTGAACTTAAACCTGTAGCGGAAGCTCCATCCCATGGATATCTCTTTCCAAATCTTCACCTTTATCCCTCCTAACACTTCGCCATAAAGGGCATGGGCCTTTTGGTCAAGGATTGAGAAAGAATTGCTTTGATTCCAGTAGGATGAATTGATTGTGATGTCTGTGATGTCGTAGCGGAATGCCGAATAGCCACCGCGTAGTCCGAGGTAAGCCTGATAATCGGGATTGCTCTTGTAAAGGAAATTATAATTGATGCCTATTTTCCCGTAGATGGACGGTTTCCCCTTATAATGGAAATTACCATCTTCCGGTCTATTGTCGGCGTAGCCGATTCCAAGCTCTACGACAGGCTCAAACCAGTTGTGGAGAGAGAGCGCTGCCCAGACATCGAAGCTTGCGTGTTTTTGCCCGGCAAGCTTCATTATTCCGTCAAAGAAGTTGAAACCGATGCTTGCCGAATACAGGAGTGGGTAGACAGGTTTTGGACCTGCTGATTTCACCGTGTCGAGATCTGCAAGAAAAAGCACCGGCTCCTCAAGCGGTTCGCCGTGTTTGTCATAATAATGCAGCACCGGCTGGCGTGGTTTTGTCGGATCATTGTCGACAGGTGTGATTTTCTTTTGCCCATAGGCCGGGGAAAAAGCGGCGATAACCACAGTGGCCACAAAGACAAGGAGATAACGCAGCTTTTTCATTGTTGCTCTTCTCCCTCCTCGGAGGTAGAGACCCTGAAGTAAATTTTCAGATTCTCTTTATTGGCATTGTCAATCACTCCATCAGGGCATGTGACAGAATCAATGATATGGTGGGTAGTTTCAATCGACGTCATTTTATAGTCATATATCGCTCCACATGCCGACGACACAAACCAAGGCACAATATCGTAATTAAACGTGATGGTGTCTGCCATCCGGTAGCGTCCGGGAAGGCCGGAGAGGTATCTGATCACATAACGGGTCTGTCCCTGATCAATACGAAACGGAAGATATGATTGCTTAAGGTTTCTTACAGAGTCATGAAGCACACTGTCGCCGGGTGCCCCTATTCCGAAAATGGAGATCGAATCAAGGGCGATTTGTTGAGGGGTCTCTGTTGAGCTATAGAATCCTGCCAATGGCAGCGAGTTCTTATTGTCGAGGCATTCGTTGGAGGCACATGAGGCCAGAAGTGTCAGCCCTGTCATGACGAGGGGGCCGGCAAATGGAAACAGGCTCTTTATTTTTGTGAAATGACTCATCTTAAAATTCTTCAGCTATCAGATAGTTGTTACGCTCAGGGGAATTGCGTGTGATCAGTTCTCCAACAAAACCTGTGAGGAAGAACTGTAGACCCATTATCATGGCCGCGAGCGAAAGATAGAAATATACCGACTTCGTGAGATAGAAATGATAATCCGCATTACACATGCTTACGATCTTTAGGGTAAGCACTGTCACCACTGCCAAAAAGCCGATAAAAAACATCAAAGACCCGAATAGCCCGAAGATATGCATCGGTTTCACCCCGAATTTCGACTGAAACCAGAGGGTGCCGAGATCGAGATAGCCGTTTATGAACCGGTCAAGGCCGAATTTGGTGTGGCCATATTTACGTGCTTGATGTTGCACCACCTTTTCCCCTATGTGTTTGTAGCCGGCATTTTTGGCGAGATAGGGAATGTAGCGGTGCATGTCGCCATAGACCTCGATATGCTTCACCACGACATTGCGATAGGCTTTCAGACCACAGTTGAAGTCATGCAGGTTATGAATGCCGCTCACTTTGCGTGCCGTAGCGTTGAAGAGCTTCGTGGGAATGGTCTTTGACAAGGGGTCATAGCGTTTCTTTTTCCAGCCGGACACAAGGTCATAGCCATCTTCCTTGATCATGCGGTAAAGTTCCGGAATTTCATCCGGACTATCCTGAAGGTCAGCATCCATTGTTATTACCACGTCGCCCTTAGCCCGGCGGAACCCAACGTTGAGAGCCGGTGACTTCCCGTAGTTGCGTGAAAACGACACCGCATGAATATTGCTGTTGTCTTTGCCAAGACGGTGGATGACATCGAGCGAACGGTCGGTTGAGCCATCGTCAATAAACAGGATCTCATATGAAAATCCATTTTCTTTCATCACCTTTTCAATCCAGGCAGTGAGTTCAGGGAGAGATTCCTCCTCGTTATATAGCGGGATTACAACTGATATGTCCATCTTTTATCGATTATCTCGCGAAGTTACGAAAAATATCCTGATTTAGCACAAGATTTTCCATTCTGTTTTTTCCGGTTGATGCTTACGATGATTGCGGCGATAAGCAAAGATAGTAGAGAGCCGGTGAAACATGTGGTCCATCCCATAGTGGCTACAAATTCTGTGCCTGTAGGCAATATCCTCGCATCGATGGCATCACGCATAAGGGCTGCAGTGTTGGCATACTGGTCCTTGACCGGAGAATTCTCGATGGTGTCAATGGCTGCCGACACATATTCATATACGAATCCCGGGTTAGCAAATGTGATGTAGGCTGCCGAAAACAGCATGCAGATTATGCTGCCGAAGATCACGATATAAATTCCTGCAAGCCAGAGGGCCGGGATTTTCAGATATTCCGGTTCTTTTTTTGCAATTTGCT
This sequence comes from uncultured Sangeribacter sp., assembly GCA_964595885.1. Classification (GTDB taxonomy): domain Bacteria; phylum Bacteroidota; class Bacteroidia; order Bacteroidales; family Muribaculaceae; genus Lepagella. The sequence goes on along the minus strand of CAZQSD010000104.1, from coordinate 1,595 downwards.
TCATCATAAATCCCAAAATAAGCGGGAAGCCTATTGCGAGTGGAAACAGGAGGGTGCCCAGCATGGTGTATTTTATGCTGAGGAGCAGGCAGCCTGACATCATGCAGAGGTAAATCCCGACCGGGATTCCGGATTCGGCTGCATATTGGTAGATAGACTTTTTCATAATTATGACGGGAATTTATGATTGGATTTGCGAGTTGCCATTTACTGTTAAAAATTCATATCTGCCTCTTTGAAAAGAATGCGGTCATCAGCTATGGTATTGCTTACGGTGGTCAGCATATCGCCCATAAGCACCCCGTTCATTCCTCCTGTCATTATGCGCAACATGGAGTCATGGCTGAGTCTCATTCTGCCACCGGCAAATCGCAATGATTTTGTAGGGAGTATGAAACGGAACACGGCTACAGTGCGGATAATGTCTTCTTCGGAAATAAGGGGTGTGGATTCGAGGGGAGTGCCCTTTATTGGATTAAGGATATTGATGGGTATGGAGTCAACATCCAGGTCACGCAATTCGAAGGCAAAGTCAATTCGGTCAGCCATTGTCTCGCCCATTCCGATTATGCCGCCGGAGCAAACCTCAAGTCCTGCCGCCCGCGCTGCTCTTATAGTGCGGTGTTTATCCTGCGGAGAATGGGTGGTGCAGAGCTTTTTGAAATATTCTTCTGAGGTTTCCATGTTGCAATGGTAACGTTTTACGCCTGCATCCTTAAGTTTTCTCATTTCGGTTTCTCCGAGCAGTCCCATTGAAGCGCATAGATAGAGATCGGTTTTTTCAGAAAGAGTCTTGAACATGTCGCAGAATTTATCCAGATCACTACCGGTCACTGCGCGCCCGCTGGTAACGAGTGAGAACCTACGGATTCCTTCCCTGTCGTTGGCTTCTGCCGCTTGCATCACCTCCTCAGGGTCAAGGAAATTATAAGTCTGACATCCGGTGTGGTGGCGTGATGCCTGGGCACACCACTTGCAGTCTTCTCCACACAGTCCGCTGCGTGCGTTTACAATGGAGCATGAGTCAACAAAGTTTCCCTGCCAACGGCGGGAAATTTCATTGGCTGCGTCGCAGATGGCGTCAAGGTCAGGATATCCGGCAAGCCATGCCGCTTCTTCCCTGGTGACCGATTCTCCTCTAAGCCCTTTATCTCTAAGTTCGATTAATGTCATAACGTATATAAGAAATTGATAGATAGCGACCGTGAACATACATCTTTTATATGTCCGTGTGTTGCACTATGTCAACGAGCATCGCACATCTGTTTTCCAAGTTACAAAAGTAATATAAATTCCCCATATTGCAAAGCTAAAAAATCCTTATAGATGAAAGAAAATAAGCTGAAATGATAAATACAGATAAAAATTTTGAATAAAGGACGCGGGAATAAAAATTTTTTTGTAATTTTGCAACCGCTATCAAAAACGACTGAGGAAAGATGCCGGAGTGGTCGATCGGGACGGTCTCGAAAACCGTTGTACCCTTACGGGTACCCAGGGTTCGAATCCCTGTCTTTCCGCAACCTTGTCAGACGTAAGTCTGACAACCTCAGACAAACCTCAGACTTTCAATAAGTTCTGAGGTTTTTTATGTC
>CAZQSD010000103.1:0-11828 GCA_964595885.1 uncultured Sangeribacter sp. | reverse complement strand
GGATCATAAGGACTAAAGCAAGATGTCTTATTATTTTCATAGTTATTTTGATTTATAGTGGTTTGATAAAAGGTAGACAGACCGTGACTCTAAGTCATTGAGCCGACGGTCTGCCCTTTAGAATAGCATTATGACATTAAGCATCATAATTGAGAGTGAGGTTATTTCACTATGCGCTTGGTGGAAGTGCGTGTGCCATCGGAATAGCGTGTAACCACTACATTTACACCCTTTGTGGGCTGAGCGAGACGCTCCCCGGATACGCTGTAGTATTCTTCAGATACGATTTCTTTATCTGCATTCACACTGGCAATGCCTACGGTGCCGGTTGTAGCCACGAGCACATCATCAATAGCTATGAGCTGTGCAGTCTCATATCCTCTGAAGGCAATATGTACTTTCTTGCCTGCCAATGCCGATAGATCAACCTGATGTGCTTCCCAATCACATGGCATATCAAATGAGAGTTTCTCTACAACCTGATAATTGGAAATGTCATCACCTTCGCCTGCAAGAATTTCAAGATATTGATCCATATATGACCAGCTCATCACCATAAAGCGGAGAGTGGTTATACCATTAGCGGGAATAATTATCTCCGGGGTAGTGGCATAGTCGTCAGTGTCAAAATAGGTGTAATCGGAGGGATCATAACCTTTTAGAAGTAGACCCTCATTACCGTCATAGGGTATAAGACCCATATTGGAGAAAGCAGCTATATTTTGTGAGATTCTTTCCCATGTGTTCTCATCTTTGTTGGCATCAGTTATTACCCAATTAGATTCAAAATCATATTCAAAGCTTTCATAGAATATGGCTGTGCCAAGTTCAGATTCTTGTGCGCTTCCTTTGCATATCACCGTGAAATCACCGATATTTGTAGATATTATCAATTCGTTTTTATAGTCACCACCTTTTTGAGGATTAAATTCGATTAGAAGATTGAGGTTTCCATCAGTTACTTCAGTTGCCTTTGCAATGAATGGACCATCACATTCGGAGGAGATAAGCTTTGGTATTTCAGAGGTGTAGTTAATCACAGTTATAGGATAGTGGCCTACGCAGCCAACATATACAGGGTTAGGGTAATCAGCATCCTCTGCTGATATATCTCCCTTATGGTCTTCAAGATTATCTAATAGGAGTGCAATATCAAAAAGTTTTAGACAGTCATCTCCAAATATATGTTTATTTTCCTTAGAAGATTTTCTATAGGTGAATCTTATACTGTGGCGACCTGTCTTGAAGGTTAATTTCTCAGGTGTATAGATATCGGAAGATGAACAATTGATATTTTGTCCTCCAACCATTTCCTCATTCATTCCGTCAATCGTGAATATTGTGCCTGAAATCAGAGAAGGTATATCCATAAAATAGAATATATCCTCAGAATCATTAATGGCCTCCCAGTAAATCATGCCCACTTTGCCTTCAGGTACCTCAAATATAGCCTCAATCCAGGATTCGGTGATGCCATCGATATCAGCTTTTGAAGTAGAGTTATATAGATACTTACCATTGTCACTGACCTTGAATGGCCAAGCCATATCAGTATTGAAGGAAAATTCCCCTTCACTCACAAACTGAGAGTAATCATAGGGGAGTCTTTCACCCATCCCTTTACAATTAACTATAAACTCCCCCGCATTAGTTACAATCACTATTTCGCCAGTGTCTTCACCGAGTGCAGATGCAGACCAGTTCAAGGGCACTGCTATCTCGCCACCCTGAGGAACAGAGACTGCGGGAACTTTACCGGAGAAATTACCGTCAGCCTTGACATCGATTACTTTTAATGCATCTGTACCAACATTAAGGAGAGTGACCTCTGCATCCATATCAACTGAAAATCCGTCATAATATGTTGACCCGAAATCAGCTTCCTCATTAACTAGATATGCGAGATGTTCCTGATTATTCATTAATTGAAAATCAAGATTCCATACATAACTTTCCGATATAGTCCCATAACTTGTAAAGTCAATTGTAATATTTTGAACAAAAGCTAATTCGTGTACTCCTTCAGCTACGGCAACTATACCAGACATATCAACAGGTTGTGAAGTCTGAATATAATAATCGTACTTAATAGGTTCTTTATCAAGATATACTATCAGGGTGTTTGGCTGACTTGTGATCTGAGCAGCCTGCCAAGAAAATACCCCAGTCTGTCCAGCAGGGACATCAATTTTACACGTAAAAAAAGACTGAGTATTACCCCCTTTGCCATTATTGGTTGATTTGGCAGCTATCTGTCCGTCAAACTCTGAAATTATAAAAGGGTAGACTGGTGACATGTCAAATTCAATAGGTGCTGAGCCGACTTTTGTGATTTTTGCATAGTCTGGCTTTTCCCATACCTCCACATCAACTTTCACTATTATAGGCTCTTTTGAGGAGGGAGAGTCGATGGTGAGGGTTGCTTCAAATTTACCTTGCTCAGAGGGATTAAGAGTAACTTCTACTGCACGAGATGAACATGGAGCGATTTTCCCTTCTGTAATTGTCGGTGTTAAATCATTAGAAGAAGAAGTAATTGTGAAGGTTGTTTCCTCACTATTGCGGTTATAGACATAAAAAGTCTCCTTAACAGGCATATTTGTAGCAATAAATAGCCCATCGAAAGAGAGATTATCAACGGAAGTGGAGATACCGCTGTCGGGGGTTGACAGATTCATTTGCACACCGGGCTGATAATAGTCGTAGAAAGCCATCGGATTTCCAGAAGTGCTGAAAGCGTATGCACCATAGCCTGTCTCGGAGGTAAGTGTGCTCAGGTCATCTGATACCTTGAATACGAGTTTGTCGATTGTCTCTAACTGCTCGCCCATCATATTCCCGGCAAAAAGCACCAGCGTGTAGGCCTCATTATTGCTGAGGCTGTACATATCAGCTAACTTTATGAAAGAGTTTACAGGTTTGTCGGAATCATACTGGGTTCCTTCAATAGTTATTGTACCGGCTCGGTCGTCATATTTTCCTTCAACGGCGTACTCTTTGTCAACCTCATCAAAATATAGGTCAACTAATCCATATATTGTGGCGTTGTCTCCATCTATCTCTATGCGGGTGCCAAACTGACGCACGTCACCGTTTTCGGCATCTAAGCTGCCATTCTTATAATAGGATTTGGCTACGGTCCAATACATGGAGCCGTCATTAGTTTCGGCAGCTTTGACAGGGGACTTGTGAACTGCTGCGATTGTGCGGTTCTGAAGCAGTGTCGGTTCCAGGAGTTCACCTGTTGGGCGCGAGAGTGCCCACATTGTTGTGCCGGCGGCTCCGAGAGCCATGACACATGCCATAATGGAATATTTACCTTTCATATTCGTTTGGTATTGGTTAAAAATTTTGTTGCAAAGGAATATAAAAGGATAGCATTATGCAACTTTTTAGACTCTTAAAACAGCCATTGGCTGCAATATGACACTAAATGGCTGTTTTAGCACTCTTCTGTGCTATTTTTATCATTATTAGCTTCAGCTAAGGCTAACTTCCGATACTCTGCCGGCGACATGCCTACCTGTTGCCGGAAGGTAGAATAAAAGGTCGATGCTGATAGGAATCCAAGCTTTGCAGCAAGGTCTTTCTGGGTTATTTCTGATGCCGGATCCGACAAGATTCTAAGGGCTTCCTTTATGCGCCGTGAGTTCATGAACTGGAGGTAAGACTTCCCTGTCCGTTCCTTGATCACTTGTGAGAACCAGGTGTGGTTGCAGCCAACACGTTCTGAAAAAATATCACGGGTTACGGTGGTGTCGGTGTAAATCTTATTTACATCCATCTCATGTTCGATAAGATTCCATATGGCGGCTGCCCTGTCTTCCGACAGACCTTTCTGTGAATCCTCAGAGGTCTCCTTTTGGTGTGTCGGTTCATCAGGCTTGGTTTTCATTTCCCCAGTAGTTACTTCTGCAGGGGTTGGATTGGCCGGCATAACGGGTAGCATCGGTGATGGGTGCTCCATAAGAAAATCTTTCTGTTGGCGCACGATAAGCCTGTGCATGCTTCGCTTCCGCAATGTGTAGAAAAGGTAAAATCCTCCGGCAAGCACCATAAGTATCACGACCGCCCACAGTGTTATTGACTGGCGCTTCATGGTCTCACGGTTGCGGGCAAGTTCAAGCTCTTTCTTCTCAACGTCGAAACGCACCTTATAGGTATTTATTTCCTCTTGATTACGGAGACTGTTGACACTGTCGCGCCCGTTGATATACAGGTCAAGATAATTGAGAGCGAGTCCGGCATTACCAAGCTGGCGATAGTTATCTGACATGATTCTCCACGTTTCTATATGGCTAAACCCTCTGCTGTCTATTTCGTGGTATGCCTCCTCTGCCTGGCGAAGAAGTTTATTTGACTCGTTGTATTCTCCTATATGATTAAGTAACTTTCCATATGTGAGAAACACATTGGGAGAGATATATTCTTGATGTAATGCAGTATTAAGTTCCCGGCGTGCTAAGTTTATGCTGTCCATTGCTATATAATATTTACCCCGAAGCAGATGATATAGATATTCGCTGCCGGCATCCCGGACGCTTTCAATATAGGGTAATGCCCGCTCAGGATGATTAATGTGGTCAATGTAATATTCCGCGCAACGTTGTGCAGAAGGTAAGAGAAGAGCTTTATTATCTTTCTCAAGAGCATATTTATAAATGTCAAGATCATATGTATGGCCTAATGTGTCACCGATGGAATGATAAAGTTCGGCTATGTTGCATTCTGCAGAGATAATAAAGTTGGTGGCATTAATTCGCTTGGCATATTTTATTGCTTCGGAATAATAGTGTCTTGCTTGGGAGAAATTTGATTCGTAGACGGTAGAATATATGCCGAGCACATTATACACCCATGACAGGAGTGTATCATTGTCTGTGGTCAGTGCAAGTTGTTCGGCTTGCCGCACAAGTGGTAGCTTATCCTCACATCCTTCCGAGGTCTTGGGATAGAAACCGCGTGCAAGCAGTCCGTATGCCTCATACACCTTGTCGCCGCTTGCCCTTGCCTCCTTATATAAAACCATGCCTAATGAGTCGCTCAATGCAAAATTATCTTTGCGCGCAGCGTCGCTCGCGCAACTGAACAGACTGTCCATACGCATGCGCTCCTTACCCTTAATCCCTTCATTATGTTTATGGCAGCCGCTTTCAGTAAAAGCCATAACTACTAATATCAGTACTATTAATAGTAAAGGAGTGTAGTGGGTATAATGAGTATTGTAGTTCATGCCATTTCTATTGATTTCCGCGAAGTTAATAAATAAATCGCAAATTCCAGTGAAAAATCATCTGTTAATGATTAAATCCTTTGTGGAGGACTATTTATCATGTTTAAGTCAAAGAAATTGCAGCCATAATGCAGGTCATAAACAAATAAATATTATTTTTGTCGTTATTTACATATCTATGGAAATTTCAAAATCAAACATGCACTTGGAAGAACAGTTGGTTGCTGCCCTCCGCCTTATTTATTTGCATTTCAATGAGGATTTTACTATATTTGCAAAAACTTTAAGGCAATGGAAGAATTGAGATATCCGGTCGGAATACAGACTTTCCCAGAGATAATAGAGGAAGGGTACATGTAGGTGGATAAGACGTCTTATTTAGTGAAGCGCATTAAGGCTCGCGGCACATATCCTCCCGACATTAGTGGCAAAAGGTGCACAAGAGAAGATCTCATTGCTGTAGGTCTCTACGACAGAAATCCTATTCCTTTGATGTTCCAGACCGGCTATCTTACCATAGGCTCCTACAATAAGGAACTAAATATGTATGTGCTCCGCTTCCCCAACTATGAGGTGGAAATTGGTTTCTACAGGCAGCTGCTCCCTGTCTATGCACCCGAAGTCAGCGATCCTGACAGCCCATTCAATTTCACTGACTTCAAGATTGATCTCTATGAGGGGCGTCCTCAGGACTTCATGAAGCGTCTCGCCACTCTGCTGAAGGATCTTCCAGGAGAAGATCACAATGAATCCGCCTACCGCGCCGTCACATACCTGCTCTCTGTGCTATGCGGAACCAAGTCCATCGCTGAGCACCACGGCTACAAGGGTCATAGCGACATCGAAGTCGCTACCAGCAGCTACATCTATCTCTTCGAATTCAAATATAACAAGAGCGTAAAAGAAGCCAGAGATCAAATCCTTAGCCGCGACTATGCGGGTCGCTTCGCCATGGATTCACGAACGGTCTTTCTAATCGCCGCCAACTATAATAAGAAGAAAGATTGCCGTGGACTGGAATATGAGATTGAAAAATTGTAATTCCTTTCACAAAAATTGTTTGACCAGAGGTCAAGAGAAAAAACAATCGACATTTAGCTATAAGTCGGAAATTTTACCACTTATAGCTAAATGTCGGTGGTTTTATTGGACTTTTAAGGGAGTTTTCAAAATTAATTGCTAATTTTGCAGTAGAGAGTTAGTCATGAAGTTTAAACGACTTCAATAGTAAAAAATAGTTGTAGAAACAAAAACCGGGCATTGTGAAACTTAAAGCCATCTGCTCAACATTATCAAAGTTATCTCTTGTCATTGTTATCGTCTTTTCAATGACCCTATTGGTGTGCGCATCAGCTGATACGTCTGACCACTCTATGAATAGCATTATCGACAGCAGTCTATATCGGGAATTGGTGATTATGGATAGTGAGGCACTGCTTGGGGAGGCAACCATGAATCTGAGTAAAGACACGTTGCTTGATCGCTCTGCAATGGCTTTGACAATTGTGGCTAACAGGTATTATGATAATCCTGAAGATAGAGCCGGCAGGAAAAACGCAATAGCTGCATTCAGCAGACTTGGCAACTTTTACTTTGTAAGGAATATTGATTTTGCAAAGGCTCATAAGAATCTTACAATTGCCCAGCAGATTGCAGAAGAAGATAACGACCAATCCCAATTAGCATATATTTATGTGGCGCTTATAGGATTATTTCATAACGCCGATCTTAATCGCACTATATCTGATAGAGTAAGGGAGTATATGGTAAAAGGAATGGAGGCCGCCATCAATAGCGATGAACCTACCCCTTTGGCGATCATACCTCTCGATATGGTTACAATGGCTTTTAATGAAGACACATGGAAAGGATTTGAGGTATCTATAAAGAAATTTAGGGAGCATACGAAAGGAAAATCTTTCTTGTATTTAGATATGGTCAATAAGACGATTGATGCATGTGAGGCATATTTAAATGGTGACTATGACCAATCGGAAAGCCTGCTGATAGAAGCCAAAGACTTTTTGAACATAGAAAACATACAGGATACCATCCTGCAACTCACCATAGATGACCTACTCACAGTGGTCAATAAGAAAAAAGGGGATTATGCCAGGACGATAATGATATTGCGTGGCATTGCAGAAGTGGGTATTCAAACGGAAATGCCCATGTATGAAATATCAGCCTATAATGATCTGGCGGAGATATATGGAAAACTTGGACGCCAAGATTCCGCAGAATATTTCCACGTAAAATATCTTCTTCTTAAAGAACAGCTTGAGAAGAAGACAGGATATGGAGGGGTAGAGAAATTGGAATTATCGTCTGAGAGAGATAAAATCAATGATGAGGTTCAAGCCTTATCTATAAAGCGTCAGGAGGAAAGGAGAGTCCGGATCCTTGTGGTCTCCGCGTTAATAATTGTCGTGGTAGTCTTACTGGCCCTTATATGGGTATATCTGAACCTTAAGCGTAATCATAGAAATCTTTTCCAGCGCAATGAGGAGATGTTGCGTCTTACAGAACAGCACAAACTCCTGCGCAGCGAGTGGGAGGAAGAGAAAAAGGCTTTGAAAGCCGAAATAGAATCTTTGTCGGCTAAAGAGAATTCTTCCACTGATAAGACTGCTGATGAAGAAACGAAAGCGGAAACGGAGAACGAAGAAGATGAAGTGGCCGACAACGAGCAGTTGAAACGTATCTACACGAGGGTGCTTGCCGTGATGGAAGGCTCGCAGGAAATCTTTCAACCCGGCTTCTCTATCTCGCAATTGGCGAAGATGGCGAAGGCAAGCCAGAAAAATGTGTCGAAAGCAATCAATGTGTGCCATCAGGGTAATTTCCATCAGCTGCTGAATGAATACCGCATCCGCGAAGTAACCCGCATAATGCATACCAAAGAAGCGGTCAACCTGACAATAGAGAGTATTGCCGAGAGTGGTGGTTTCAAGAGCCGAACCTCATTCGCTGCCCTTTTTAAGAAAAACACAGGACTCACTCCATCAGAATATATGAGGATGGCGCATGCATAGATTGCTAAAAGCTGCGTTTTAAGACGCTGAGACGTATTAAAACCGCGCTTTAAGACACCAAAGGCCATTATTCTGACAGTTTCCCTTGTAAAAAATATAACTTTGCAACCAGAATTTCTAACCGGAAGCTGTCAGACAATGTGTCTGCAAAGTCAGCAGCGACCACAACATCTAAGCAGTTATGAAAAAATTTTTACTTGCAACCACTCTGCTTACGGCAATGGTGGCAAGCACCTCCGCAGAGGTGAGAGTGACAGCAGTTCCCGTCGGGGAGAAACCTGTGGAAGCACCCGCAAAAGCAATCTCTACAGCAGAGGTGCTCGTGTATGAGGATTTCAACAAATGGACAGAGGGCACAGTGGAAAGTCCCGATTATGACAATCCCCTTACAACTTTTGAAGACCATTTGATTGATCCCGCGCTGATGAATGATGAGATGCAGTGGGAAGGGTATAAGGTCTATTCGGCAGGCGGGACATGCGCAATGCGCACTTTTGATCCAATGTCACAGGCTTGTATCAATACTCCCAGAGGTGATTATTCAGGTTCTATAAAAGTGACTTTCCTGGCCAAATATAATCCTGTATATTGGGAAGAGGATGGGATAACCTATCATTGGAGTGGTTCTCACTTGAACATGGGTCTTTATACAGACGACTACAAGGATTTTGTGGTTGGAGAGAATGACGGTAATGCCATGACATTAGTGTCAAACCTGGCCGTTTATCCCAAGTTTGGTTGGTATGAGGTCACTGTGGAATTTGACAACTATTCTGCCTACAACGATGCATATCTCGTTTTCTTTTGCAGTGATGGCATCTTGCTTGACAATATCAAGGTCACATCTTCAGTGGATAAATTTATAGCAGCCCCTATAATTGACAGCATTTCAGATGTGACTGAGACTTCATTCTCTGTCAATTTCCAACCAGTGAAGAAGTCCTTTAACTACTACACATATCTATTTGAACTTTATGGATATGATGAGGAGACAGGGGACCCCATTTATATGCCAATACCGGATCCAGAAAATTTTGCCGAATTGGAGGAATATGGAGTAACCACCTATAAGGAATACTGGGAGATGTGGTATGGGCTTTCGGAGGATGACTTCAAGACTCCCTGGTATCTCAACAAACCATATTGCAATTATGGTACAGTGGAAAACGGACGACCCACTAAGTTTACATTCACAGATCTTGACCCCGATACTCAGTATTACTTTGCAGTGCGTTCACACTATATCAATAAGTTCTCTGATTATGAGATTATACCGATGAATGAGATTGCAGCTCCGGAAGTGGCTGAGGCATCAAACATCACTCTTGATTCTTTCACTGCTAACTGGTCTGCGATTGCCAAGGCTGATTCTTATGAGGTGAACCTATATGGCATCAACCGCGTGGTGGAAGACAGCGACAACTTCATCATCTTTGAGGAAGACTTTGACAATGTGGGTGGATATACTACTGCAACAGATATATATGATCCGGACGTGGTTGATCCGGAGAGCGGCCTTACACTTGATGACCTTACATCATCACCCGGCTGGTATATCAAGAGACTGAATCATCTCCTTTTGGTTGATGGAATGTTGGGTCTTGATGATTATAACTATTGGCTCTTTACACCTGATCTTTATGTTGCCGGCGATGATAAGATTATCGTCACAATGAGGGCTCAGTTTATTAATGACGATCCCGTCTTCTATGTGAAGTTTGCCGGCGTGGAATATCAGGTTCCGGTTGAAGGCGATGTATTTGAAGGTGAATTCGAGTTGCCGACCAATGGTCTGGATATAGCAAAACTTCAGATCTCAGGTCCTGATTACGACATGATTTTTATCGACTATGTAGTAATTTCACAGAGCCTTAAGAAAGGTGATTTCACTTATACTTATATGGGCACCGAGGCTACCGAAGGCACTTCATTATCAATCAATGGCCTTGATTCAGATCGCTTTGACCTCTATGGTTATGCTGTGCAGGCAGTGAAGGGTGAAGAAGAGGCAGCAATTTACTCTCAGCCCAGCGAGCGTATGCTTGTTGACCTCAAGAACGGTGAAAGCTTCACGGGCGTTAATGCTCTTGATACTGTTAGCTGCGGTGAAGTGGTTGAGGTCGAGAGATACAGCATTGACGGCAAGAGACTCAATGCCCCTGTCAAAGGTCTCAACATCATCCGCATGAGCGATGGCAGCGTGCGCAAGGTGTTTGTGAAATAAGAGTTGTAATAATCAAATGATTGATTTATAGAACAGGTAATGTGGTGTGCTGCCGGGAATATTTTCGGTGGCACACTTTGTAATCACCTTAATAACAAATTTGGACTTATGAAACTGAAATACATGATTATGGCGAGTGCCATTAGCTTGTGCGCCGGAGCATCTGCTACAGAGATCACATATTCCTATAATAGTGATAGCTTACCTTCTCATGGGTTTGGCTACGACAAGGCTGAGACGTATGACGTGGCAATACTTATTGACGAGCCGTCTTTGAAGGGAGCCATAATCAAGGGGATATCCGTGGAACTGCCGGGTGGGGATAACGTATCGGGCTTTTCCGGCTGGCTGACCAACGAACTGAATCTTAAGCGCGATAATGGTAAATATGTCAATGATCCTGATATAATGGCGGCTGAGGGCGTCTTATCGGAAGGAGTACTGAATGTGACTTTCTCCGAGCCATATACTGTAGATGGGCCCATTTATGCCGGATATTCTTTTACTGTGGATGAGGTTACTGCATCCACAGGAGAACCGGTTATGGTGGCTGAGGTTGTTGATGAAGACGGGTTATTTATTCATTCGTCACGCTCAAAGCTAAAATGGAATGGCTGCAGTTCAGAAGTTGGCGGTGTGAGTGTCATGAAAGTAATCATTGAAGGTGACTTTAAGGATAATGCCGCCTCTTTCAGCATTCCCAAAGACGTCATGTGTTCTGCTGAGGCTCCCTCCATCTCCATTGTGGCATCATTGATCAATCACGGCCTTAATCCGATAGAGAAGGTGACTTACACTTATAGTATTGCCAATCTTTCAGGAGAGGGAGAGCATACTTTTTCTACCCCGATTCCGGCAACGTGGGGAGTTTCTTGCCCGGTAGCCATTGAAATCGGTCAGATTCCGACGGCTGGTACGTATGATCTTACTTTGAATCTAACCGCTGTAAATGGAGAGGCAAATAATGACTTGTCTCCAATCAGTGTGGCTCCTGTGAAGGTGCTTGCATTCATACCTGTCAACCGACCTATCGTGGAAGAATACACGGGTCTATGGTGTGGCTATTGCCCGAGAGGTTATGTTGCGCTTGAAACCATGCATGAGGAGTATCCTGACAGATTTATTGGTGTTGCTTATCACTCCGGCGATGCCATGGCTTACAGTGGGAAATGGCCCAACTCCCCTTCTGGATACCCTGACGGCTACATCAACCGTACCTCAGTGGATTTAGGCAACATATACACTGTATGGCCCAGATATGCCGATACATTCACTGCCGCTGACATTGACGTTGAGATAACATGGACCGATGACTCCCAGACTGCATTGAAGGCAA
>CAZQSD010000102.1:0-11845 GCA_964595885.1 uncultured Sangeribacter sp. | reverse complement strand
GCCTGCCGCTAGCGTTCATCCTGAGCCAGGATCAAACTCTCCGCTGTTTTTATATCATTTCTGATCTTTCTTTTTTTCGGTTGCACCCTACTGTTACATAAGGTGCCGTTTGTCTTGGCCGGATATTTCCTTTTCCTTTTTATCGGTTACGCCTGTTGACCTTGATTGACGGAGACTTCGTTTCCGTGTCTCCTTGTCTTGTCTGTATGGCCACCGGAGTGTCTCATCCGGTGATTGTCCTGTGGCATTGTTGTCAATGTTCTCTCCGCTCACGGGCTGTCCGACTCAGTGTCGTCGTTTCCCGTTTGCGGTTGCAAAATTACAACCGTTTTTCCCGCTGTGCAAATATTTTTATGCCCTACAGCATATTTTCTCAAAATTCCTTACGCAATATTCTGATAATCACTTAAATCAATAAATGTTAAAATATATTTTGTAATGTTAATTATAGGATTTATATGATTTCTCTGGCTTTATTCCACCATCTTTTTTTCATTTCATATTCAAGAAAAATATAAAAAAGACCGTAAAAACATCTTTACGGTCTTAATCTTTTTTCGAAAAAATAGAGTAAACTAAAATGTAAGAGCCAAATCTACCGCCACGCCGTCAGGGCCCGCATATGGAATAAGGCTTAAATCATGTTTTTCTGCAAATGGTCGCGTATATATAAGAGCTGATCCAGCACCTATAGCTGCTCCGGCAACCACATCCCACCAATGATGTTTCTTAGCATATACTCTCCCCCACCCCACATATGTCGCTACCGCATAAGCCGGAACACCGAACTTCCAACCATATCGACGTTGCAAAAAGGTGGCCGTTGCAAAAGTGGTAGATGTATGGCCGCTGGGGAAAGAATGGAAATTGCTACCATCCGGACGTTTCTCCTTAACTGCATATTTTAGAATAAGGGTTGCCCCAGCTGTGGTCACAGCAGTCAATGCCCCTTGTTTCAAGCCTGTCCAGTCTTGCTCTATAAGGACTCCCGCAAGAGTAGCCACCGGAAGAGCAATCAGACCCACGTCGGTTGAAACCTTTACACCTTTCCGAGAAGAGGAAAGATGGGGCGCCTCACTTTGCGCCATTACTCCACTACTACTGAAGCCTACCACTACCAAAAGCAAATATACTATTACATCCGAAAATCTATTCATTGTAATATCACTAATCATGTTTGACAATTAAACCTTGCTTATTGATGTTCATCCCCAAATCCAACATATGAATTTAGGAAGGAAGATCATTAAACCGACCACCACAGCCACCACAGCTAAGAGGGTCACAGCAGTAGCCCCAAGATCTTTCGCACGACCAATCAAAGGGTCACGATCTGTGGTTATTTTATCCGCAAGTGCTTCTATCGCGCTGTTAAGGGACTCGGCTGATATGACCAAGCCAATACATATCACCATTACACACCATTCCATTGCCGAAATATGAAATAGAACACCGGCAATGATAGCCACTACAGCCGCCACAAGATGAATACGCGCATTATGCTCATATTTAAGCATGGCTTTCAAACCCTGCCACGCATATTTGAATGCCAATGCCCGTTTCCGCCACGAAAATTTAGTTTCTTCAATCATCTCAGTAATCGTAATCAAATGAAAAGTCATCAACATACAGCACCGCCCCTTGCCCTCCTGTAAAGAAATCTCCATATTTAGAGGCGGCCGCCGTGATCTGCATATATGACGGCACACGGGAAGTGCTCTTATAATTTATTATAATCTCAAATTCCTGATAATCTTCCATCGTGCCGCTATACACTAATTCACCATACCCTATTATATAGTCAGCATCCTTATTGAACAATTGCCGGTTCTTCGGGTTGGTCCTTATTTCATATGGTGCAGTCCAATCCGTAAGGGCCACATAGATGTGACATGTGTCCGGTTGTCCGATCATACTTTCATAAGGTTCCTCCTTAATAGAATGAGAAATATCAGCGGTTTTATATTGGTAATACCCTTTGAGCTTTGTCGGACGGGTGGTCCAAGGTCTGCCAAAGTCAAGTATGCCGTTGGTGCCGTCAACCTTTACAAACGACCCCGTATATATAGATCCGGCAGCCAGTTTGCCGATACTTGCTATACCCACAAAACGCGTATTAAGTTCCGCTGCTTTCCCACTACCGGAAGGGGTGTAGTCAGTAGGCACAACATTACTTTGCCCCAAAGTGGCAGCTCCCGTGTTGCCCGTATCCCAATATTGGATACCGTTCTCATCCCAGGGACACCATATCTTATCATTCTTCAGCCACCACTGATCAAATGATCCATCAGGAATCAATTCCGTAGAGGCAGTAGTCACGTTTATCTCATTGCCCGTTTCGCCATCAGCCACTGCTCTCACCACATATTCAGTAAGAGGCTCAAGATGCGGAATATAGCATGAAAACGAACCTTGTGTCTGAGTCACAAGCGACTGAGCCACATCAATCCATTGGGCATCTCCTTTCTTTTTATACTGGAATCCCCCTTTCCTATCAGCCGCACAACTTCCATATGCCCAAACCACGCAACTCCAGGGATCGACAGCAGTAGTAGCCACAAGTGATTCAACTTTCTCAACATAAATCGTCCATTCCTCCGATCTCCCATGTGCCGTAACCATCACTCTCACCGGCTGTGAAAAATCAAAATCACCCGGAACTATATCAGGCACCATCGTGGTAATACCTGCAGGGCCAAGTTTTATTGAGGAAACTTTCAGATTCTTTAGATTCATGTTTTCCGGCACCTCAACAATCACTCTTCTGCCTACCGCGTCAATCACAGACTCACCGATCTGGCCCTCTATTGTGAGATAACGCTCAATCTCCTGCGTGGCACGCACAATCCACTGATAGGTCTGATAGCGGGTTACGTTCACTATTAAAGGAGTTGAAAGATTAAAGGTCCCTTCCGATAAATCCGGATCGGCCACACCTCCACTGCTCACTTTAAACTTACTGAAACTTACATTTTGGATATCAGTCACCTCATTAAGGTATATCATCACCGAACAATCAGTGGAGTCAATAAGAGCCGCTTTAGATTCCCCGTTTGCTTCAATGGAAGTTATATTCTGCTGAATGCGTGGATAAGGGAGGTCGTTTTTAATACAGCCCCCTAAGCACAGCAACAATATTATTGAGAGTAGATACTTCATATTAGTCACTTATATATTCACTGCAATGCCAAAGTTGATATTGAAAATATTGAAGCGGAAGTTAGCTCCTGATGTGAAACGTGACCCCAGCTCTTCACCATCAACAGTCTGTTTCTCATTCTTGAGAGAGAATCCGAATACTCCGAAAGAGATGTTAAACGTCAAAGGCTCAATTATGAACACACTCAACCCCGGAGAGAAATTAAGGGCAGCTTGCATAGTAGTGGTATGAGTGGCCTTCAACTCATTGTTATATGGACGGATAAAATCAGCATTGCCTCCGGAAAAAGCAAGCTCAACCTCATTAAAGATAGCGAATCGACCACGACGCGCAATGCCGAAATACTGATTAAAGATAATCGCCGCCGTATATGTCTCGCTTCGATACATTATGTCATGAAGATTAAAATTCATGTCATCATCTATGTCGACATTAAAGGAATCAACATTGGCACGCCCATAAGAATAGCCCAGACGCATGCCGAGAGACATATTGTTCTTAAAGAAATAAGAGAAGTAAGGTCTGACAGAAAATATTTTCCCATGGAAATCAACATCAGAAATCAAATCAAACATCTCGAGATCTTCCGTAGAAAACTCTCCATAGGATGCAGTGATGCCCAATTGCCATATTCCTTTCGGTATGTAAAGATAATTGAACAGACCACGATTATACCTTCCCAAGTTGCGATCACGAAGCAACATCGGAATAGTATCACCCCGGAAAATCACCTTTTCATTCAGATTTATATATTGCCTGTCTTTAGATAGTGTTGAATGGCCGGATAACAGCGTATTTACTTCGGCCGACATTGAATCAGGCACCCATATGTATTTACCTCCGTCGGCCTCTATTACATTCTGTGACGGGACCACCGCCTTCACGTCTTCCCTGTTAACCTCCGGAATGACTTCAACCACCGGTGTATTACCCGCCGTAATTATCTCAACCACCGACTTTTTATTCGCAGGGATTACCTCCACTACCGGGTCCACTGATTCAGCACTACGTTTGATCACTCTTCGGGAGCCATCGCTTCCAAAAACAGTGTCGATATATATTATTTCCTCCGTGCGGTTAATAATCTCAGTGCGTCTTACCACCTCCGTCGTGATAATGGTGTCACGACGGGTAACGGTATCGGTGCGCACAATCTGCTGTGTATGTATCTGTGCGCCTGCATCTGTGGCGATTAAGGCCACGAATAGAAGCAAAAGTGTCATTATTCTGTTCATAGCCCTTATAGATAAAATGCCACTCCAAATTGTATGGAGAACAGGTTAATACGGAAGTTGGCCGATTTAGAATTACGCTTCGACACGTAAATCTGATCTTTAATTGTCTTCGTCGCAGTATAGCTGAAACCAAGCACACCTATGTTTACCTCCAACGCGGAATAGTTGTTGAGAAACAGACAGATGCCGGGAGCCAAGCCCACATTCATCGAGAAATTTGTCTCGTAATTACCGGTCAGGTCATTCCCCAATCCGGTAGTCAGTTTCGCCTGACCGCCACCGAGTTGAAGCTGCACCTCGTTAAAGAATCCGAAACGTGTGGATTTCCCGAGCGAGAAGTAGTTACGCATCATCGCAGTGGCATAAAAATTATGGGCAAGGCGATACAAATGGTCTACCTCATAATCCGTTTCTGAGTCAAGCACAATGTCAGCACCTTCCAATTTTGTCAGATTACGGGCGTAAGCGAATCGGCCACCCACTGCCAGATCAGGAGCTACTGCATACATCAGCATCGGTGAAATCTTGAAGCTATAGGTGTCACCGGAAATACCTTCAAAAATCAGGAATTGATACTTATGCTGGTCAGACTGGGTGTAGGACACCGAAAGTCCGGTGATCCATTGTCCCTTAGGTATAAATACCACAGACTCTATATCGCGTTCAAACGCCATAATAGTGTCAGAGGTTACAAATTCTTTCCCCACTACATCCTGTGTTGCACCGGCAGGAGAATGGGCCATGGCCGATGAAATCACCGCCATCAGAAGCAATAAAAGAATAAGTTTAGCACGAATCATAGTGCAAAGATACTAAAAAAATTTGAACGCCATGCCCAGAAAGCTCATGGCGTTCACATTATAATCAAATCTCCTGAAATGAATGATGTCGGTCAATAGCAAAGAAAACACTATCACCTGCATTATTCATCAACAAACATTATTCATAAACGAGCTCAAAATCATCAACACACATCACAGAACCCTCTCCACCGCAGAAATAATCACCGAATTTTGAGGCCGAACATACGATTATCAGATATTTGGCTTTTTCTGTCTTTGCACGCTCGTAATACTCTAACGGAATTGTGACCTGCTGAAGCTGACCATCCGCACCGAAATCTTCTGTCCATGTAACTTGGCCATAAGCAAGGATCACGGGCTCAGTTGGATCAAACAGTTTTTGATTGCTTGGCTTAGTACGGACTTCAACCGGTTCAGTAGCCAATGCAACATAAATTTGACCCTGGTCTGTATCACCCTGTGCTAAATACCCATCTTTAGCACCATTCTTTTCTGCTTTTCCGGGGCGATAATTTGCCCATAGTGAAAGAGCCTTAGGATGGGAACCATTATATTCACGTCCAAATTCAAGTCTGCCATCAGTGCCTTGGGTCTCAAGATAAGTTCCGGCAAAAAGATTACCTGCGGCGAATTTACCGGCTAAACCTCCCAATCCTACAAATTGAGAACGGAGGCGTGCCGATTTTGTACCGGAGTGCTTCATATCCTCAGTTGGCTGAGTCAATGTTACGTTCATAGTAGCTGAGCCATGATTACCGGAATCCCAGAATGTCCGTACCCCGTTTGCTCCCGGAATAAGCACTTTTGCGTTTTCATTGAAATTTGACCAATCTTCCATAGAAGCATTCGGAATCTCGAATATTGACTCTGTAGTAAAGGCAGCTTCCTTAGATTTCAATTCATATTCTCCATTTGCTACCTCTCCACCAACGGTGCGATATTCATATGTTGTGCCCGGCTCCAAGTTGGTCAGGCTTACATAAGCCTTCGGCTCACCGCGACTTACATTTATGGCCTGAGTATGCCAATTTGTCTCACCGTTTTTGCGATATTGCAAAGCCACATTTGTCAAGTCAGCATCATCCTCAAAAGCAAGAGGCAGAGTAACAGACCTGGCCCTTATTGCCATATAATCTCCGTTTAGCGCCTCCGTATCAACCATAATTGGAGCCGACTTGGCAATAGCCTTATTAGTATTGGCGATACTGATGATTGTCTCGTTGGTTTTGCCAAAGAAATCGGTAGCGGTAACTGTCAGCTCATAAGGGCTATCAGACTCCGGAAGAGAATTAAGCCAAGTGTCATGCAGTTCTAAAACAAACTTATGAAGATAAATATTGCCGCCGGCATCTTCCACTTGCTCAGGATCATACTTTTTGATTTCAATTCCCTTTTCTTTCAATTCAGGACGGAATGAGTTACCTTTCTCAGTAACTGTCACAATATCAAAAGTATAATTACCCCCCTTGTCAGGCAATAACCCCTTGAACATTTCCGGCTCAACCGGCGACACCACAATTGATTTGAATCCATTTGTTGCATCGCCAAAACCTGCAACCCGAAGGAAGTGGGTAATAAATTCCCCTTTGGCACCAATGATCTGTTCACCAACATTTACGTCGTCTTCTACCCAATAAAACTCCGGGCCACCCAAAAAGTAAACATCTTGCTCATCGGTTATTTCTGTCTCATCTATCACGATCTGAACGAAAGCTCCGCCATCGGTAGGTTGTGCGGGATTGTATTCAAATTTGAGCCGATATTCATGTGCAGATTTAACATCAGAGATTACACCCTCCTTTTTGAACTCCTCACCTTTTACATTTTTAAACTCAACCACGTAGGATAATTCCGAATCACCGGTTGGCATCATGAAATACCCTTTTTCAGCCCAATTGTCGGAATCAAAACTAAGTTCACCTCTGGAATTGGTGAAGTTAACCCTCACATCCTTGACATACTTGCTGTCAAGGGTTGCCTGATCAACAGATGCCACCACATTGGCAAGAGTGCATCTCAAGTTTACCTGGACATTAGGAGTAGAGCCGTCAACCTCAAATGACTCTATTCCCTTATAGAATTTCTTATTCTCTGATTCATAGGCAGCTGTCACAGAATCGCCGGACCATGCTTCAGCCACATAAGACCCATAGCGCATATAGATTTCCGACGGAATATTCTCTACTCCAATCCATTTGTGAAGTAGACCGTTGGAATTGCTGACATAGACCACACACTTATCCAGCAACTCCTGGTTATTCTCAGGGACGGCACGGGTCACGGCAGGATTCACCATGACATTCATCTTTACCAAAACTTTATCCTCGTTCGAGAATGGAGTCTCAGACACACATGAAGCCATGCTTCCCATGAACAATGCTGCTACCGCAAAGCCCAATCCTTTATTAAATATAGTTTTCATAGCTTTCATGATTAGTTAGTTCTAAGTTTCAGGGTCCTGACAGTTTCACCGGAGTCATCTGCCACTGTCAATATAAACTTATGTTCTCCCGGGCCAAGAACAGACAACATTGGCAAGAAACCGGTAATACTGAAATCAACTTCTTTCATGCCACCCACATTCGCCGGAAGCCCCAGTCCGGTTAAGACCTCTGCCATATCTCCGGAATCTACTAAATCCAAATGGGCATCTAAGTTAACCCCTTCCAATTCCTCAGGAGTCAAAGTAGTTGAATCTATATCCACTTCAAATTTAGTGATACCTGTCTCGCTTACAACATGTAATTCACAGACCAAACCATCAACGACATCATTCCAGTCATCAAGATTAATCGGTTCTTTAGCAGTAATCACCGGGCCACCGGAACTAACAGGCGGGGTGTTGGGATCGTCGGGATTATTGGGATCATCAGGGGTATTCGGATCTTCATCTTCAGTTGGACGCTCGCTCTCGTCATCGAGAAGTATCTCCTCATCAGGGGTGACATCATACCCGTCTTCTCCACCTAAATCAGAAATCTCAACGGCAGCGTCAACAGCTATACTGCTTTCCTCGTCATCGCCGGTTGTCACATTACCGGTGCCGGTGGGATCAGGCTTATGGAGACGGAAAGTAATTTTATAATGAGTGCCGGGCTTTACATCCTTATATGTCTTTATCTCCTTAGTCTCCACCTCATCAATAGATCCGACGAATGTAGCTGTCAAAGTTGTGCTTCCTTCAACATAAGCAAAATATCCGTTGTCGGTAGTTTTTTTAGTAAAATCAAGCGATCCGTTCTCACCTACCTCAACAGTAACCATACTTGTCTCAGTCATTGCATTTACAAGTGCCTCATCAAAATTGACAGACACCTTGACATTGCTCAATTTACATTTGATAGGATCAAGATTGTCTACAATCTTATCAACACTAACAGTAAATTCGTTTGACTCGCCATAATAATAGGGTGCGTTAAAAGCGGCTGACTTCCCTTCACCATAATTACCGCCAAAATCAGCAATGACCTTATAGTCGGCACCGGCAGGAAGAGTGACTATTTCCGGCATATCCTTATAAGTGTATTGCTGCACCGGGGTTTCGTTATCTGTAGTTTTGAAAAATTTCACTGTGAAATCTTTCACGTCAACGTTCTCGGCACGCGTCTGTGCCTCCTGCACCTGAACGGCAAGAGATGAAGTCAACACTCGGCCATATCCGTTGGCTTCTTCTCCGGCATTGAAGGGTGCCTCGCTGGCACATGACACCGCCCCAATTGCCAAAGCCGTTGACACAAATATATTTGTTATCTTTTTCATTTCCTATTCGAATTAAAGCATTAAGAGAAAAATGAAATTAGTACTTAAATTCAAGGCTAGAGATAGTTAATATACTACCTCGGCAATAAGTATGGGTTCCATTAACATCTTTCAAAGTACCACCTGCAGATTTATTATCAAGAGATAGATCTATATCTTCAATATTTTGTGTCTGTACAGGATCTTGTGTTGAAGACAAAAATTTAATTTTTAATTTCGATACTTTTACTCCAAACTTATATGATGGAAGTGTTAAAATAAAATCCTTTTTATTAGAACTTTCCTCTAAAGTGATGGTTTCTGAATTAACAACGTTATTATCAGAATCCAATAAAACAACTTCTAAATAGCCCTTGTCAGCATTATATGGGTTATATTTATAAGAAAAATTTAGTGACTTAGGCCTACCGTTAAAATTAATACCCTCACTTCGTGATTCTATATTATCTTTATAAGAATATGAACCTAAGAATAACTCACCTGCACTTCTATTGCTTATATTATCAGGTCGATTTTGACAATAAGAATGTGTCACAGACACTCCACTATTAGAAACAGCGGGTTCTGTTCCGTTATGATCATATGCCACACTTCTAATCACGACATCTGATCCATCCATGTAAGTGGAAGCCACCAAAAACCATGTATTCTTACAAGAAGATTCAGTATAGAAAGTCTTTTCATTTATTGAAGCCCAACCACCATCTGGTTCTGAATATTGCATTTTACAATAGTTAGAATACGACCTACCTAAATATTTCCAATCTCCACCAATTTTCAAATCTTGATTTATTGTTTGTTGTGTCTGTGAGAAATCACCATTAGGAACTGGAGCAGCTTCCTCCATTGTAATATCTGCGGAACTACCGAAAACATTTGGGGTGTCGGCTTTTTGCAAAGACGTCTTTACTTCATATGACTGACCCGATGAGAGACCTTCAATGACATAAGCATTAATACTATTGTCGAAGGTTGCCTCCTTCTCTTGACCACCTACGAAGACACGCATCCTGTCTTCAAATAGTTTCTTTTTGTAAGGATCGGAAAAGTTAGTCCTGAATCGCAACCGGGTAGCCATTGCGTCATATTCCATATATTCATTGTAATTCGGGAATATGAAATTCACCGTTGCAGGGCCACACGGTGCTTCATCTTCATTAAAGAGTACGTTTACATTAAATGTGTCATCTTCTATGAAGGGCAACGCAATACGGTAGATATAATAATGAGATGGGTAATCCGTACGTGTAGATTCTGCCTCCAAGGAAATAGACTTAATGTCACAACGTTCTGTTCCGGCTGATGTTTTCACAGAGAAACTGAACGGATTGCCAAATTCTACAGGATCGGGGCCATTATACTTAACACGCAAATCAGCATAACCCTCACCATATATTGCGTCAAGACCTTCAACAGCCATATCAGCAGGTATACAGTTCAGCAAGCACCCGACAGGATCGTTACTTTGTGTATATTTATCAGTGACTAATAAAGAGAATGAATGCTCACCTTCCTTCAGTTTACTGAAAAGTCCACTAAGGTCAACCTCTCCCATCTTGCCATCATTGTCATGGAAACCTATAGCCTTTATTCCATCAGCTTCCATGGCAGCACGATTCTCAAGAGCGGAAGAAGAACAAAGATCTATTTCACCATTTTTCAAATAAGATGGGGCAAAGCTATCGGAATTGATAGTGAGCTTTGCAGAGCTAATGCCCCCGTCGGCCACCACACTGAATTTAGCGTCTTTCAGATAAGGGGTGCCTGAGAGAGTGACTATCTTATCCCCGGGTTCAAAACCAATTGTGGAAACCTGGGGCGCACGGGTGCTTTGCAGCTCTTCCGACAGATTTATCGTGATAGGTTCCACGTTTAGACTGTCGTCAAACTCTATGGCCAGCACCGCATCTCCGATCTCCCCATTATAGATGTTATAGCGGAGTTTATACATGTGGTTTGCCTCAATGTCAAATTTACCGGGACTAAGAGTGAGTTCCTTATCATTTTGCTGCACTGCAGATATAATGATAGTCATTTCACCCGGCTGCACATAGTTCATGGCCTCATTGTCACCAAGTTTCAAAGGATCGCCTCCGGCAGACTGGACGGTAGTGCTGTAGCTCTTAAAATACTTCTTGAAAGCCTCGGTATATTCAATCACTACAATCGCATTTGTCAGCCCAACTGTCAACTGCACCTCAGTGGTCTCATTTTCCCGGATAGTGACCTGCGTTTCTCCATAATACTGTGCATGCTCATACCCTAAATCGGCAGAAGCAACGGTGCCTTGCGAACTGTCGTCACCATAATAAGCTGACAAGATATAATTACCAACCGGGAAAGACGTTACCTCCTCGAATTCTGCAATAGATGACCATGTCTGCTCATAACCTCCACCTTCTTTCACCATACTGACTTCAAATTGTGAAGCCGGAGGAGTTACGACGTCTGTTGTGATAGCCCTGACAGCAGGCACGGCAGCCTTAACATTGCTGATAGCCTCCACTTTGAGCCGCAATCCCCCCTCTCCGGTGGTGACACCCCACGGAGCATCCTGACTGCACGAAGAAAGCAAGGTCATCGCCAAGCCAATTGCCGCGCATTGATTGAAAAATTTCATAATTATACCGTTATTGTTGTTGTTCAAAATACTATGGGTTGGGTTATAGTTTCAGATATACTGAGGTTAGCCATTAATCAATATAATTAGCTTAGAACCCCTCCGGGAACAATCGTTTCAAATTATCCGGAAGGCTTCCTAAGCCGATGTCATATTTAAAGACTATTTATTTACGGCAAAGTTACAAAAATGCCAATAAAAAAACAATCTTATGTCAATATCTAATGAAATTTGCACCAATTAGCACAATTTTATTTATCTTTTATAT
>CAZQSD010000101.1:0-11901 GCA_964595885.1 uncultured Sangeribacter sp. | reverse complement strand
GGATAATTCCTGACTCCACTATCCTTGCGCGGGCATTACCGAGAGATGGAGAGCATTTGATAAAGACAACCCTGCTGCAGAGATGGCAAAATTGAGAGCAGGAATGAATGTTGAATGTGAAGTGAAATACTGATATGGGAGACTGGCATGCGCCTTAGGTTCCGTTTGATATTCCGGACGTGCCCAATTATATTCCCCGCCGCCTGAAGCCTTGGCTGTTCATATTCTTCGTGCTTATCGTTCAGTTTTCGGGAGGGTTGTATCTTGCAGCTGCTTCCGATATGGTGGGCACCACAGCGATGATGCAAGAAGACATATTGATGGGCGGCTATGCCTCATTGGTTGGAATGTCGATTAACTTTGCCGTAATGTTCCGGCTAAAGTTTCGTTTTTCTAATCGTGTGGGACTTCTTGCGTGCGGCTCTGTCTTGTTTGTCTGCACAATTATCTGTGCCTATACCACATCGGTGCCTGTATTAGTAGCCACCTGTTTTGTGGCAGGATGGTTCAGGATGTGGGCTACGTTTGTATGCAACTCTACAATACAGCTATGGCTTACTCCGGTGAGGGATATGGCTATTTTCTTCTGCTACGTCTACCTGGTGGTTGACGGGGTGATTCAGTTGAGTGGGATTGCCACAGTCTACACGGCGTTTTATTCGCAATGGGAGTATATGCACTGGATAATGGCCGGATTATTGGCTTTCATGATGTTGCTGGTGCTTATTCTTGTAAAACGAGTAAAAGGAGGAATACAGCTTCCTCTTTTAGGTATCGATTGGATAGGTGCCGGATTGTGGAGCATCTGGCGTTATAAGACAATGACAGCAATAGCTTTCGCATTTGCTGTCATATATTTAGGTTATTTCTATTTCCTGATTTACTATGGTGTGGAGAAAGAGATGCTTTTTCTGCCTCTGTTCTGTCGGGGAGTGGCGTCAGTAATCTTGATTCTCATCAGTTTCAGTCCTATCCGCCCCAACGCTATTTTCCCGAAATGGAGAAAGATAAAGAAATTGCTGCGTCGGGAAGTCAGTCCGTGCTAATTTATGCCGGAAAGCAGTTTTGCAAGTGATTCCTTATCAAGTCCAGCAACTGCTTTCTCCGGCTCGGCATATTTTAATGCCACGGCAATGGCTTCGGAAGTGAGCGAAACGCCTTTCAGATGGCGGAAGATAAATTCTTCAGTATCGCCGATAAGGAAGAAATCGCCACTTGCTTCTATTCTTGAAATAAGCTTGTCGCTGTCAAGAGATATGATGAAATCCATTTCTCCGACACCCTCGATCCTGCCATGTCTGTGGATTAACCCGGACAAGGCAGGATCAGTTTTTAACTCACCTTTCCTGTAGAGGTATTCCGGATTATAGTAGTTTTTTTCTATCTCTTCCACTGCTTCCACATCTTTGTCGGTCAATAAGATTTCCTTGTTACACAAGGATTTGATGATTCTTTCTTCAAATTCATCATGGCTCATTGTCAGTCCTTCCTTTGTGAGACAAGTGACACGCGATTCAACTGATTTTACAGATTTCGATTCCAATTTTGCACGTGAAGGGGTAATGGCACATTTCATTACCGATGGATCAAAGTCATAAAGCATTGTGCCATGAGCTATGCAGCGTCCGGGCATGTGATAGAAAGCGTTTCCTGACACCTTCTTCCCACCGATTACGATATCATTACGCCCTGTGGCAGCTGCATCCAGACCCATATCGCGGAGAATAGAGGCAATAAGGGTGGTGTAACGTGCGAATGTGGAAGTCACTTCATCTCCCGGGCAGATATAGGAAAACATGAAGTTGTCCATATCGGCATAAACGCATCCTCCACCGCTGCGCCGGCGCACAACATCAATTCCGGCTTCACGGCAATAAGCCATGTCAACCTCTTTATCCATCTCCTGATTTCGGCCGCATATGACTGTTGGTTTCACACGCCAGCAGAAGAAATAGTCATCGGCAGGCAATGTGCGGGCTGCCCATTCCTCCATAGCCAGATAGAAGGCGAGGCGACGTGGTTCTTTAAAAGGTAATTTCAAATGGATCATAGTTAAAAGAATGATTAAAGATATGTGATTGGTTTTAAATCCAGGTTGCTTTCTTCCAGATATATTCGAGCGGACCATGATTGTGCTTGCCCACCCAAATCCGACAGAAAATATATTGGACAATGAAAATCGCGACTCCAACAAAAACACTTGTGGTGATACCCATGTGTAAGAACAGTCCCCAGTGATAGAATAAGGCAGATCCGATAATTCCTTGGGTGACATAGTTGGTCATGCTTAGTTTGCCGTAAGGAATAAGGGCACGGAGGACTGTGCTCACACCGTTTGTGCGATAGAAACCGAACAATATGCCGCAGACCAATATCAGCATAAAGCATAGGTTGGCAAGAGAGGTTAGTAATATCTTGAGAGGGGTAAGTAGATTTGGATTCGACACGTAATCGGGCAACATGGTGACGAGTCCTTTTATGGGGAAGAAACAGATAAGGGCAATTGCAAGCACACGTCCCCATTTGCTGAGATTGTCTTCTTTAAACCAACCTTGTCTGCCGATAAGCATACCTGTTATGAAAAGTCCGGCGGTCTGGAAGATTCTACCGTTGTCCCATGCCCAACCGAGAGAGAACAGTTGTCCTGACCATAGATTGGCTTTCATGGTGCTCCAGAAATCACCGTAGGTCTGCAATTCAGTGGTTATATTCCAGTGTTCCCCCCAGTTGAGCCTCATTATTTCATAATCGGGAGAGCATAGGGCGCGTATAATCTGATAGATGCATATGGGTTGAAGCATGCAGATAGTGGCGATTGTGAGCAGGGTCTTTGTCTTCAGTTGGCATGTAAGCACCAAAACGAAACCGACTAAAGCATACATCACCAAAATCTCTCCAGTGAAGAAGGCGGCGTTAATGTTTCCTATAATGAACAGCAACAGAAGGCGCCAGCAGAAACGGAGTCGGAAATCTTTGCCTCGAAGTCGTTGGTTGTCATGCTGGATAAAGAAACTGAATCCGAAAAGCATGGCGAATATGGCATACGCCTTTCCTCCGAATGCGAAGAAAAGGCCGTCCCAGATAGCCTTGTCAGTAAAGTTGAGCCATTGGCTTTGTCCGGCAGTGTCGGGAAAGGAGTAGAAGTTGAAATGTTCTATGGAATGGAGTAGGATGATGGCGAGCACGGCGAACCCACGGAGTGCGTCAGCCACATCAATGCGTGGATGTTTTTTTATGCTGTCGTTCATGACTTGATAAATTTGCTGCAAAGATAATGTAAGGAAATGGAATAAATGGTATAAATGATGTCAAAAATTTAATTGCAGATGGGCCACGCTCCTCGTTATGGGTTATGTAATTCTGTTGTGTAGCAATTATATGTTGTGCAACATTTTTTTTGTTTTTTATGGGTGTGAGATTTGGTGCTTTCAAAAAATTAATGTTACTTTGCACCCAAAGTTGCTTTTCTGAGCGCAAGAGAGCGTTGTCAGTGCAACGAGATTTTTTATTAACAACGGGTGTTGTTGATTAATTCTATTTATCAAACTTGGCCGTTTGAATGCTGAAAGAATGATCAATGTAGCGCTCGCATCGTAATTGCTTTATCCATATCTGTCTTGGCGACAGAAAAAGGCAATAGCGGTGTGGCTGTCTATTGACTTTTTTCAGCAAGGTTGGCCAAGACCTGATAAATAGAAGTCAGCAGGTTTCCACACCTTTTTTATGTTCACTTTCTATCAGGGAGCCGTAGAAAACCAACAACCAAATCTCACACCATGAGAAAATCATTTCTTGCGAGTGCAATCATGCTGATATGCACCCTCGCAGCGATGGCGACCCAGCCATCAGGACACGGTGGAAGGTCCATGTCCGGTTTCAAATTCAAGGCTGAACAGCCGAAGGCAGTTTTCCCACAGTCTAACATCATCTCATTCCATGACCTGACATCGCAGGCAGAGAAAGACCGACTGACCCGCAAGGGTATCCAGGTCTCTCACACGTTCAATGGAGAACCCATTGAGAATGGATACGTTGCTCCGATGAAAGCTCCTATGCGCGAAGATGAACAGACTTACACTTTGACAGTCAATCTCAAGTATGATAAAGAGGAAGTTGATAGAGTGGATTGGCCTGCAACTGCTTACTCAAATTATTCAAGTGATTTATTTTTCAATGAGTGGTCTCGGGACGCGTATCCTGATAAATTAGAATATGTACTTCCTGCCGGAAGTTATGACATTGAGGTGCGCATAAATACTATGTTTGGCGATTTTATATTTCTGACTGCACCGGAAGTGAACGTTACCGAAGATATGGAAATAACGTTGGATGCCGCCGATGCTACTGTAGAAATTACATGGAACCCACTCTTGCCCGATGGAACCACTCCCAATACCGAAACAGTTGTTTATGCTCCCGACACATTCGAGGTTTTAGATGAGATTCCGGGAAATTCTTTATCTGTCTATTATGGTGTTAATTTCTATAACATCAAACATGATATTGGATCGATTATTTCTTTTAATCCTATATCATGGATCATTGGAGAAACTAAATTTGAGCTTGGGTTGGGAAATATAAAGGTAATGCCAAACAAGGACTATGTCTTTTATTTTGACGGTGAAGCAGTTGGTGCGGAAGGTGGATATATTATTCCTCTCATTGCCCATCCATCCGAATCTGCTATAGTTTCAAACAATGTTAGTGATTATATTACTTTAGATCCACAATATGCAAAGACACCCTATCAGCCGGAACCTGAGATTTGGGGAGAAGGTGAAGATCAGGTTGTTTTTGAGTTTGACAAAGATAAATCATATTATTTGAACTATGCCTCAATAGTAAATGGCAGACTTTCAGGGCTGTCCGCCTTAGTAGTAAGCACTTCTGGAAGTTCAATTTCACAAACCATTCACGTGTGTCAGGATCCAACTTTGAATGAGGAGTATCAGGTTATGCCAATTCCTTCGCTTAAGGAAGATTGGGATACAGATTATAGCATGTCTGGGTTGCCAATAAATATTACTCTTGCCTCTCCAACTGCTTTGGCTATCAATAACACCTCTACTTTTAATGCTTATCTTAAGCTGCCTGACGACAGGAACATATATATGAAGGAGGCAACGAATCCCTGGCTCTCTTTTGATATTACCAAACCTCATGTCTGGAACTATGGTTGTCCGGCTTTAGTATTCACCTCTAAGGCACTTAATTGGAGCAATACCTTTGATTTTGCTTATGTCGGCCGGTTGGGTGAAAACCGCAGCATAGACCTTCTGTCCACAGTAGCAAGAGTCGCTGTAAATGACGCTGCTCCTTCTGATGAAATGCTTGAGAATCTGCAATGGGGACAACTTCCTGAGGAAGGGAAGATAGACTTTGAGTTTACTGATACTAATGTTGCCATTGATGGTATTCCCGGGAAGAATGTGGCGCATGTTAGCTTTGATATGTCTCGCACCGATTGGTGTCCTCCGACACTTCAAATAGTCCGTTTCGTAGACACTGATGAGAATTTCACTGATCGCTATGCCACAGGTGAAGACGGTGTCATTGAGTTCTACGGAGGTGACTTCCAATATAACTATAATGAGGAAACATACGTTGGCTGGTACACGGAAGAACCGGCGCCCGATGTGAAGGTAGAGTATGCTCCTTATGCTACGGAGGAATTCCTTCCTCTTGAAGTCGAGAACGTTTCTGAAAAGGACTTCATGCCGGGATTCGGTACATATTACAGAGGCTCTCTCGCAGGCGTTGACCGTAAATCCGAGAATGGATGGTTTGACGTTCGTATCACGCTTACGGATGCTTCCGGCAACTATCAGGAGCAGACCCTTTCACCGGCATTCAAGATTGATTCATGCGTAGGAGTGGAAACCATGATGTATCCTGAGATTGCTGTGGCTGTGGCAAACGGTAAAATATCAGTGACTGGCTGTGAGAATCCGGTTATTGAGGTTTATTCAGCTGATGGCATTAGACTAAATGGTGTCAATAGAGAAAGTATAGACATATCACAATTTAGACATGGCATCTATTTGGTCAATATAACAGACGGCAACAGGAGAGTAGTTCGTAAAGTAAGACTTTAGTCATAATTAGGAGCACACATAGTGCCTACAGAGACTCATTTTCTGATTGTTTTCGGTGGGCGATGATGGTTTTCATATTGTTTTGAGCCCATTCGGTGAGTTTCATTATTATTGGAATGAGTGACTGTCCGATGTCCGTCAGGGAATATTCAACCCTGGCGGGCACTTCATTATACATAGTGCGCAACACAAGTCCATCTGCCTCCAAAGTGCGCAGTGTGGATGAGAGCACACGTGAAGATATATCGGGAATTTTCCTCAGGAGATCGTTATATCTGACCGGTTCGTTTTCGCTGATTACAAGCAAAACGAGGAGAGCCCACTTGTTGCCGAAGCGTGCCACTACGTTTCTGACGGGACATATCTCTATGATGGAGTTTAGTTGTTCTTTCCTTCTCATGGTCGGTTGCCTTTGAGATGCAAAATTAGTTTAAAATTTGTAAAGTGCCAAATATCTGTTTTTCAATAAATTATTTTCATACTTTAATTAAAATTTATTTCATTGCTAATCAGCAAAAGCGATAAAAAGGTTACTAAGTAATTAAAATTACCATACTTGACAATATTATTCTTAAATGCTAATTTTGCAATGATTATTACTAATAATAAAAACGTTACAATTATGACACGTATTAACAATGGTGTGTTGAAGCACACTGCACAGGGCTATCTCTGTGCTCCCGCTGAGACTGAGACTCCTTCAGGAGCTTGTGGTTCCGCTTGCGGAGCCGGTGATGAGAAAACTGAACCAAAGCCCGCAGCATGTGGATCGGCTTGCGGCGCAGGTGAGAAGTAAGAGTCTGTCGAATTGATTACTCCGGTGTGACGGCAAGCTATGTTGCCACACCGGAGCTTTATTTTATTGGATAATGGATTATTTTGCATTTCAATGGCACATAACCGATAGCTGCGACCAACGTTGCGAGCATTGCTATATCTTTTCAGAAGGTCATCCCCACATAGTTGAGATGTCATTAAAGAAGGCTGAAGAGGTAATTGGGCAGTGTGTGGAGATGTGTCATAAAATGAATCGTTTGCCTTATTTCTATATCACCGGTGGCGATCCTATCCTTCACCGCGATTTTTGGAAGATACTGGAGAAAGTCAAGGAGAAGGATATTCCGTTTACTATCTTAGGTAATCCGTTTCACATCACAGATGAAGTATGCAGGCGCCTCAAGGAATATGGTTGTCAGAAATACCAGCTTTCTATTGACGGTCTTCGTGAGACGCATGACAGCATACGCAAGCCGGGATCATTTGACACCACAATAGAGAAAATAGATGTGTTGAGACGAAATGGTATAAGGGTAGCGGTTATGACAACTGTGTCAGGAACCAATATAAAGGAGATTCCTGAGATAGTTGACCTTGTGGTTGAGAAAAAGGTTGACGTGTTTGCATTCGGCCGCTATTGCCCCACATCGGAAGAGAAATCCACTCATATCTCTCCGGAGGAATATCGTGATTTTCTTCACACCATGTGGTTGAAATTCGTTGAGCATAAGGATTCCGATACAATCTTTAATCTCAAAGACCATCTATGGACTCTCTATCTTTATGAGCAGGGGATATTTAAAATACCGGAGGAAAGTGATCCAAACGCAATATATGACGGTTGTCATTGTGGCGACTGTCATTTTACAATCCAGCCCACCGGAGCTGTGATGGCTTGTCGAAGGTTTGAGAGTGAAGTGGGTAATATATTTAATAAACCTATTTATGATATATGGATAGGGGATGAGATGGAGGCTTACCGGCAATATGACAGATTTGAAAAATGTAACAAATGTGAGTTGCTTAGATTCTGTCGTGGTTGTCCGGCCGTTGCCTACGGTTATCACCGTTCGTTTTATGCCCCCGATCCGCAATGTTGGAAAGAAGTATGAAAGCAGTAGTAATTGAAAAAACATGTAACGCAGCAGACCTGCATTTAAGCGATGTGCAGATGCCGGAAGTGAAACCGGGGTGGGTGCTGATTAAAGTCAAGGCTTTCGGTATAAACCATTCCGAAGTGCTTTTGCGTCAATTTGAGGCAGATCGTCCGTATATCCACACACCGATAATTCCGGGAATAGAGTGTGTCGGGGAAATAGTTGATAAGTCAGATTCACGCTTTTACAACGGGGAACGAGTTATGGCACTTATGGGCGGCATGGGACGTAGCTTCAATGGCAGCTATGCAGAATATGTGCTTATGCCTGAGAGCCATGTCTTTTCAGTCAACTCTTCTCTCAGTTGGGATGAACTTGCTGCTATTCCTGAAACTTTCTACACAGCATATGGTTCGCTTACACAGTCTTTGCAACTTGTGGGAGACGATAGGCTACTTATTCGCGGAGGCACATCAACAGTAGGACTTGCTGCCATACAGCTTGGCAAAGCAATCGGTGCGAAAGTTATTGCCACGACGCGAAGTGAACGCAAAGCCGATATACTGCGTCAGGCGGGTGCTGACGCAGTAGTGGTTGAAGGCGATGACTTCAGAAGGCGTTTTCTTACGGAATGTCCTGCAGGGGCAACTAAGGTGCTTGAACTTATCGGAGCAGCCACGCTTCTTGAATCGTTAAGGGTAACAGCGTTTCATGGGATAGTATGTCATACCGGACTTCTTGGCAATGTGTTCTCTTTAAAAGATTTTGACCCGATAAAGGAGATTCCCTCAGGTGTATATCTTACCGGTTTCTACAGTAACCGACCGACCCAGAAGCAGATTGGCGGCATGATGAGACTGATAGAGGAGGGCAGGATACATCCTATAGTGGCGACTACGTTTGCATTCGATGAGATTGTGGAGGCGCATGAACTTGCTGAGAAAAGGGGGCAGATTGGGAAAATAGTTGTATCTTTGCAGAATTAACCCTTCCTGAGCGGTCATCAACCGGCTGCCGGGAGACGATAGATTATGACTGCACGGGAATTTGAAGAATATTTCAGGAAGCTCTATCTTCCGCTTGGGATGTATGCCCTCCGCATTGTCGATGATGCCGACGATGCGGAAGACCTTGTTGTGGAAACCTTTCTGAAGACATGGCATCAGGTTGAAGAGGGGGGTGAGATTGATAATTTCAAGGCGTTCCTTTATCGTGCGGTAAGAAATGAGTGCATCAGTTTCTTGCGTCGCAAGAAAGAGACAGTCGGTGTGGAGTTTATTCCGGAGGTAGATGAGGAAACCGTAGACACATCAGAAAGGGATGCCGAAATATGGAAAGCCATAGATCAGTTGCCGGAGAAATGCCGTGAGGTGTTTCTCCTGAGCAAGCGTGACGGCCTGACAAATGAAGAAATCGCAGAGGAATTAGGCATCTCGATAAAAACAGTAAAGAACCAGATGACCAAGGCTTTCAGTCGGCTTCGTGAGGCATTGTCATCAGGTCATAAACCATTTTTCTTGCCATTTCTGTAAATTTTTTCATTTCCGGATAGGACCTTTTGCTGTTCATTGCGTCATTAAGATAAAAACAATAAAAACTACGTAATGAAACGCGAAATCATTTCACTTTTGGCAGTATCAGCCATTGCCCTGAGCGGCATGGCGCGTCAGCCTCAGAGAGGCTACCGAGGATTTATCGACTGGAGCAACAGTGTGCGCACTGAGGATGTGTGGGGCAACGGCTTCCGGTCTACATGGTATTACACCGGCTTCTCAACAACTCATGGCTATCAGATCGACTCACGGTTTTTCGTGGGAATAGGCTTTGACCTGGAGCATTGCAGCAGTTATTCCGACAATATGGCGGCTGTCTTTGTTGACGGACGCACAGATTTGAAATTTGGTAAATTCACGCCCTTTGGCGATCTGCGGGTCGGCTTTTCCATGACCGATGGAGGAGGGCTTTATTTCTCGCCTACGATCGGCTATCGATTCAACTGGGGGCGTAAAGTGGGTGTGAATATCGGAGCCGGCCTCACGTTGAAAGGAGTGACCTATGACCACTACGACATAATCTTTAATCCCGACGGATATGTGGTGATTGGAAATAGAGTGGGTAAAAGCCATGAGTATAAGCCTTACTTCACGTTTCGCGTAGGATTTGATTTCTGAGAATAATGGAGGATAAGAATAAGGAGATTCAGTATATTGCGCGTCGCTATAAGCCGGGCCGCTTCTCGGTGAATAAAGGATGGAAAAGATTAGGGATAGGGCCGTCATATATATGGCGGCGTTACAGGGTGGCGGCTGCAGTAGCCGCAACCATTTTCCTTTCAGCCACCGCAGTGCTGGTCTACAGGCAGTATGATATGTCGGCCGGTCCTGATATTCCGCAACAGCATGAACAGACGGTGGCTCCGGTTTATGTGAGCAAGGTCATTGACTTTGAAAACACTCCGCTTCCCACAGTGCTGGAGCGCATTAAGGAAGTGTATGGGGTGGAAGTGATTAATGTGCCGGAGGATGCTGAGCGTTACACCCTGTCACTTCACTATGAAGGCACTGCCCTTGACCTTGTGGAGACTATAAATGACATTCTCGGAACCCAAATGACGATAAAGAAATGAACAAGCATTTGGCAACAACAATGATGGCTCTCTGTGTGGCTGCTGCCGGAGTGGCACAAGACGTCACGGTAAGGGCTAAGAACCGTCCCGCCGCCGAGGTGTTTCGCAGTCTGATTGAACAGACCGGAAAGAATTTTGTCTATTCTTCCGATCTGCTTGAGAACGTGAGGGTGTCGGTGTCGGCCACTAACAAGCCATTGAAGAAGGTGCTTGACGAGATGTTTGCAGGCACCGGAATCGAATATAAGATAAAGGGTAAGAATGTGGTGCTGAAGCGTAGCCGGAAGAAAGAAAAGGGGAAAAAGAAACAGATAAAGAATAATGTGGCGAGGCCGACTCTCAAGACAGAGATCAATGCCTCCGAGCTACCGACCATGCTTGAGGAAGTGGTGATTGTTTCGCGTCTGGAGTCGCCGGTGGTGGAAACGGCTGAGATAGGGGCAAAGAAAGTTACGGCAGATGAGGTGAGAAACACACCCTCACTGTTTGGAGAGAGCGATGTGATAAAGGCATTGCAGATGCAGCCGGGCGTAAGTGACGGCACTGAGGGGATGGCCGGGATGCATGTACACGGTGGAAACAATGATGAAAACCTGTATATGCTTGACAATGTGCCCATCTATCAGATCAATCACTTCGCGGGGTTGTTTTCGGCGTTCAATACGGACATCATCCGCTATATTGACTTTTTCAAATCGTCTTTCCCGGCAAAATATGACGGCCGGCTGTCATCATTCATGGATGTGCGCCTGATGAACGGACACCGCCACGGTCATCACGGATCGGCAAGACTTGGACTGACTTCGGGTGCTTTCAACATATCGGGTCCAATAGGGGGGCGCACGACATATCTGGTGGGATTGCGCCGATCATGGTATGACGTGCTGACCATCCCGGTGCTTGCTTTGGTCAACAGCGGGCAGACTGAGAAAGTGCGTTTCCGCTATCACTTTATGGATTTCAATGCCAATGTCTCTCACCGGCTTAATGACAACGCCAACATATTCCTGAAGGCTTATTTCGGTGATGACAATATCGAGGGAGGCACCGACGACCGGGGGGATGCTTTTGCATATGAATGGAAAAGTAAGGATAGAAACGATTTCCACTGGGGCAATTTTGTGGCTCAGGCCGGGATGAATTACCGGTTTGACAACAGACTATCCGCAGAATTTACGGCAGCCTACACCCGTTTTTTCTCCTCAATGAAATATAATAGCCATTCAGAACAGACTAATGACAGCCTCATAGCCATTACTGACGAGAAGATAAAGACCTCCAACAATATCAATGACTGGATCTTCAG
>CAZQSD010000100.1:0-11925 GCA_964595885.1 uncultured Sangeribacter sp. | reverse complement strand
TCAGTCCATTCTTGCCATGCTTTCTCTGCTTCAAGCGGATATTTCTCGTAGAGGGCGCGGGAGGGATAAAGTACGCATTGACCATCCTTTCCAAAATTGCCATTTATAAATATCGTAGCGACTTCGTCATGGCATCCATAAGGGCAAACATCAATACAATCGTTAGGATATACTTCTATTATTTCAGTATCACCAAAAAGCGTTGAGAAAAACTTTATTCCCTTGTAGCCTTTCAATAAGAATGTCAAATCAAGTTCGTTCATAGTCTGTTCAGCTTATCGACTGCAATGCGCATTTTACCATAAGAATCGTAGATGGATGCCACTGTCTTTTTCATCTTTTCCAAGATTTCATTCATGTGTTTAAACTCCTCATCCCAACTGCTGAAATATTCCTTTCCGTCATTTCCCTCGGTGTAAGGTATTTGTAGTTTTTCGGGGCGGGCGAAGCGGTAGGTGGTGAAGGTGCGGTCGTAGGTTATGAAGTCGGCAAACTCCTTTATGCAGCCGTGATGGGCGTGTGTGCCGAGTATCACGTAGTGGTCGGTGAAGCCTGCCACTGTCCATTCGAGTCCGTCTGAGAGGCAGAGGACCGTGTCACCGAGGTTGAATTTTGACTGTGGGTTGATTCCGGGTTGTTTGGGGTCGGTTGTTGTCATGGTTTGCGGTTTTTGCGTTTGCTGTGGATGTGGTTTGAGAGGGAGAGGAAAATAACGAGGAGGAGGCCGGTTAGGATTATCAGCTTGAATGGGGTCATGTGGATGTGGATCCGGGTTTATCGGTTTGTGATGCGGTTTATCTGGTCCTGGAGGGGAATCCATTCTTTTGCCACGAGCCATGTGATGTCTTTGTGGATGGTCCAGTCTGCGGGCTTGGGGTGGCATGTGGCGAGCTTGTCTTCAAGGGGTTTGAGTCCTTTGTCGTGGAGCTCGCAACGACCGTCGGGGAGGCGGAACGTGCACCAGCCGTCGGGTTCCTGCCGGGGAGCGACGATGGTCAGCGGCTTGTCGGTCAGGCCAGCCATCTTACCCACACACCATAGGGAGAGGCAGAGTCGGTCGGCATATCCGGCGATTGCGAGGCGTTCAATGTCTTCAGGGGTGCCGAGGCAGGGAGTGCGGCACATCTGCTTGCATTTCTCACAGCCGCACTCGGATGGGGAGATGCCTGAGAGCTGTGTGATTCTCTGTGCTGTTGTCATTTGTCGGGTGTTTTTATGGGGTAAGGGAATGTGTAGCAGCGTTTGGGGGCTGTGGATTTGAGGATGTGGCCCCGTAGGGCGCAATAGAGGATGGGTTTGCGGCGGAAGTACTGTATCCGTGCGCAATAGAGGCATGACAGGCAGGAGGCCATCAGCGGTGCTCCTTTCTGCGCCGGGTGTGGCGGTGGATTAGCCACGCTATCACGGAGAGCATTGCGAGGTTGGCGCACTGGAGGATGATGATTATGTAGAAGATGTTCATTGTGAGGATCATTCTGATGTGGGGTTGTGTTGCCTTATGATCTTGTTTGCGAGGAAGGAGATGTGCATGTTCTGCTGTGCGAGGGCTGCGTTGATGACGTGCAGTCCGCGCTTCGCCTCCTCGTATTGTATCACAAGAGGATGGTCTTCTCCGAGGGCTTCGATGGCCTGGAGCAGCTGTTGTCTGTCGGACATGGGTCAGTCGTAGTTTTCAAAGGCTATGCGCTCTGAGGTGCGGAATGCCCGGCTCTCGAGGTCGCTGAGGATGACGCGTGCTTCGTCGGTTTCGGCCTGCGGGATGAGGCGGGCGATATAGGCGTGGTCGGTGAGTGTGGACTGCGCGAGGGAGATGAGATGGAGGTCGTGGAGGGTCATTGTGAGGTTGCGGGTCAGAAGATGGAGGGGTTGATGTGGAGGACGATGGCGGGGTGGGTGCGGGGCAGTTCAGCGGCAGGGAGGTTGCGGTCGAAAGTACGCGCGGCATGTCGTGCGGAGTCGGCGGCGGCCAATATGTCGCGGCTGCTCGTGTCGGGAGGGAAAGACCGGACTGCGTGGCCGTCGCATGTGAGCCACATCTGTCCGGCGCGTTCCTCGACGGTGATAAGTGAATCAAGATATTGGTCGCGCATACGGCGTTTCCTCTGCTCGCGGCTGGAGCGTATTCTTGCAAAGATGTTCATGTGATGTAAGGGATTTATTCGGGTTTAAGGGAAAGTGAGGAGAGGCGGTTGGCGAGGATACGTGCGGTGACGGCACGTGCGGAGATGTCGGGACGGTAGCAGTCGCCGGCGAACTGCGGGATAAGGGGATAAAGCTGGAGGAACTCAGCCTGCACCAGGCAGCAGTCGCACGTCCACACGCCGAGCTTCTGTATCTCCGCGTCGCACTGACGGGCATAGACCTTCACGGCATCCATGAGTGTAAGGGCCTGCTGGACGGCGATCACAAGGTCGCGGTGGGCGGGTTTCAGACGTAGACGCCCAACCTCCATGTCAAGGCCGTTGAAAAGCCGGTCGAAGTCAGCAGAGAACTTATACTCAAACACCTCGGCGTTATGGGTCTCCATGCTCTCATGCTCATCGTCGATGGACTTATGGCGGAAACGGTCGTAGAGACGGCGCAACTCACGGATGCGGCGCACAAGGGGCTTCGTGTCGGGGATGCGCTGCTGGATGCAGAGGTCAATGACGGTATCGATGTAGCTCCATGTCAGATTCATAAGCATGTAGAGCTTCGTGCCCCATTCGAACATAAGCTCCTCCGGCACGCTGTCGACGACCAGCACAGGCTCAGGCTGAGGTATGGCGGATTCAAAAGCGGAGGGGGTGATGCGCTGCATGAGACGCTGCTCACGGGGCAGGGTCGCCTGCTGACGTGCGAGGGCGGCGAGGCGGCGGGATTGTGCGTGTGAGATCATGTCTGGTTCAGAGGTTTTTACGGCGGGCGTACTCACAGATAAGGAGGGCATCGGCAATGCCGTCGTGGGGTGTGGTGCATTTCGGGGTGCGGAACAGTGAGACATCGGGGAACAGACGGCGGGCGGCGTTGATGCTGGTCTTCTTCGGGTCGGGTTTTGGTTTCTTGGAGGAACCGGAGGCGGGGAGCATCACCTTGTCCTGGCGGATCCACACGCCGGACTGCCACTCCTGCGGACGGACTGTGACGTAGGGGATGGAGTGGGAGACAAGGAAGCCGTGAAGAAGGCCGACGTTGAAGCCGAATGTGAATGTGGACTTCACGCCCTGGTTATG
This sequence comes from uncultured Sangeribacter sp., assembly GCA_964595885.1. GTDB lineage: Bacteria > Bacteroidota > Bacteroidia > Bacteroidales > Muribaculaceae > Lepagella. The sequence continues at coordinate 8,713 of CAZQSD010000100.1, read as the reverse complement.
GCGCGAGGACACGTCCTCGATGGCGACAAGGAGAGGGCCGCGCTCTTTTGCGATGCGGAGGGTGTCGGCGATCTTGTGGGGGTTCTCGTCCTTGAAGGAGAGGGTGGTGATTTGGCCGGGGGTGGGGCCGTTGTCGGGCCACATTATGCACATGGCACCGTTCTGGCCGGGGTCGATGCCGATATAAGTCTTGGTCATAGGCGGGGTCTTGGTTACATCCGGAGACAGTCCGGGGATTAAAGTTTCTGCTTATACTTGGCGGTCAGCTGCCTTATCATATGGGAGCGGCATCTGCACTTCTGCATCGGCAGGACTGCAAGAGCGTCATATAATCCGGCGGCATCCTCAAGATACTTTATGAATTTCAGCAGGTCGGTCTTAGGCACTTCCATCTTCCATGAACATTGAGACAAGTTCGTCAAAATATATTTCATCTTGTGGAATATCATCATTCGCCGCCATTATCTGATTGGCGATGGCCTTCTTATCATGGATTATGGAATAAAGCACACGGTCAATGGTGTTGCGACCGAGCAGATAGTAGCAGGTGACATTATCCTTCTGCCCTATGCGGTGGGCACGGTCCTCACATTGGCAGCAGTCGGCATAAGTCCAAGGAAATTCCACAAACGCCACATTGGAGGAGGCCGTGAGGGTAAGACCCACGCCAGCCGCCTTTATCGAGCAGATGGCCAGCCGCACATGGCCGGACTGGAAGCTATCGACGGCAGCCTGCTTCTCGGAGAGGGATTCACGGCCCGTGATGGTCACGGCTTCCGGGAAAGCCTTTTTAAGAGCGTCCACAATCTCATGCAGGGAGCAGAAAAGAATAAGGGGCTTATCGTTGGCGAGAAATGTTTTCACAAAATCCACCGTCTGTTTAATCTTGCCCTTAGCCGAGAGCGACCGCAGGGTCATGAACTTTACAAGAGCCTCCATGCGCATCTTGCGGCGTATCTCCACGTCAGTACACGCGGTGTACTTCTCAAGATATTCGCGGAGGTCAGCGGCGGCAGTGTCGTAGATCTCACGCCCTTTGGGGTCGAGTTCAACGAGAAGGTCAGTGCGCGTCTTATCCGGCAACTGTTTAAGCACCGATTTCTTCTCGCGGCGAATCATACAGTTTGCATAGAGCTTGCGCGAAAGTTCGGCAAGAGCCTCAGCCTGCTCCTCCTTCTGATCCTTGCCGAAAGAGCAGAAATCAGCGACAAACTTTCCGCGACCGCCGAAATCCTCGCCGAGACGGTTCATGATCGAGAGCTGGGCGATGAGATCTTCAGGCTTGTTGACTACAGGCGTACCCGAAAGCAGGGCTACATACTTCTTACCGGCGGTTATACCCTTTGTGAAGATAGTCTGTTGTGCAGATGGGTCTTTAACTCTGTGAGACTCATCTATTATGACCGAGCGGAATAATTTTATGTAATCCGCAAAGACCACATCTTTTAACCGGAATGCACCATTGGACTTAATATCCCACACAAAATATTTGCGCAGGGATTCAAAGTTGACGATTGCGACCTGATAGACACCCATGTTCAGGAGATAGGGGAAGGTGGTGCGCGAGGCGTTGTCAAGCACAAGGGCCTTCCTGTCCGTAAATTTCTCAAACTCCCTTTGCCAATTTATCTTCAAGGACGAAGGACAGATGACGAGGCAGGGATAGGCATTGGCACAGTCAACCACACCGATGCTCTGCAAGGTCTTTCCAAGCCCCGGCTCATCACCGATAAGGAAGCGTTTCTTTTGGAGACCAAAGAGAATGCCTTCCTGCTGGTAATCGTAGGGTGTGACCTTGAGGTTATGTTTCAGTGTTTCCATATCACGCAGTCAGATTTAAGCACCAATACTGAAAAGCCAGTTCCTCATACTTTCCGCGCCCGGCCTCATAGACAGCATCGCCACGCTCGATATGCTTCTTGAACACCATGCAGTTCTTCTTGCTGATGGCATAAATGAAATCTCTATCGGATTGCGCGATATCCATATACCATGCGCGAGAGCGGTCCCAATCGAAGAAATCTATAGCCTCTTCAAATTCCTTTTGGGAGGAAGCGAATGTCGTTTTTAGATCTCCTCCGAAGTGAGCCGCCTCAAGCCACCAATCCCATTTGCACCGAGTATCGAGGAAGAAGGGGAAGTCGCAATACTCAAAGCGTTGCCCCTTATTCACCATGAACTTTTGAGTTATGGCATTTTTCAGGACATAGGCGAGGAAGGGGTCTTTCTCCGCCTCCATGCGCAATGACTTATACATTTCGCGAGCATGGCGGAACTCATCTTCAGTGTATTGGGTATCGTCAACAGTGAAGCGATAATAATTAACCCTGTCAGGCTCTGTGATGATGGCATCGACGAGACTCCCGAAACGGAAGGCTTCCTCCCGGTTGCCGAATTGCAACCGGGGATGAAGTATCTCCTTGAGGGCTGTGAGGTCAGAGTTGGAGACCTCCGACCTGCTATAGTAGGGATCCGGATTGGAGGACATGACTACTGAGCCTTAACTTCATCGACATACTGGATGCCAGGGTCATTTATGAACTCTTCCTCCTTGTTGGCGATCTTCTCACAGAAAGCGATCTGCTTCTTGAAAACCTTGTCAAGCTCCTCCTTGCTGAGGTTGCAGCCTTCCTTAGCCCACCACATGGCAAGCACCTGCATATAGCCGGAAGGTGCAGTGATTTTGATTTTCTTTGATACTTTTGATTTCGGCTGATAGGCTGGAGTTGTAGCCTGTGCGAGGTTGAAAAGGTTAACCGCCTCCGAATTGGCTTTAACCGCCTCCGCTTTCTTCGCCTCCTCCTGTTCACGCGCTATGCGCTCAGCCTCTTTTCGGGCAGCTTCGGCAGCCTCACGCTTCGCCATGTCAGCCTTAATCTTCGCTGCTTCCTCCGCGTTGGCTTTTGCCATGCGTTCAAGTTCTGCCTTTTTGGAGGGGAGGCGGTCAAGGATCTCCTGACGGTAATCGCCGATCTCGACCTTATACTGGCTTCGGAACTGCGGCATCAGGGACTCCAGGACCTCATTGCGTATCGCACGTGTCTCCTCCGGAGGAAGATTGAAAGGGAGTCGCACTGAAGAAGACGGACACCATTCAGGGGACAGTTCGACGGGATAGGCAGACACCGTGTCAGAGACAGCCTGAAGGCTCTCGAGGGTGGCATGGCTGTTGAGATCCGTAAGCTCGTTGATGCAGACATTGACAAGCTCGTTGAACTTAGACTTATAATCCTCAATGCAGGCATCGCGGTATTGGGAGCGTGCGATCTCGGCCTGACGCTGTGCCTCCTCAGCACGGAGGCGGGCTTCCTCCTGCTCACGCTTCATCGCGGCATACCGGTTGCGGAGCTGCTGAAGATGATAGGGTACGGTGCCGGTTTTGGTGGGGTCGATGTCATTCTCAAGGAAAGTGAACTCCTTACGCACCTGGTCGAACAGCTTTGTGACCGGAGAGCGACGCTCGTTCATCTCCTTCACCGTGCGCCGGGTGCGCTCAATGTAGAGGGCGGCTGTCCTGTCAAGCTCATCGGTCATTCCGGACTGCCGGATAGTATCGAGAAGCCGCTGACAGTGGGCGAGGCAGTTGTCATGTGACTGCAGGCTTGCCTCATAGAATTTAGGGGTGTCGCGAACGATCACCCCTATGTTGGTTTCTGATGATGCTATCACCAGGGAATTGTTGTCATTGCTCATAATATCGGGATTGAATTGTTTCACCATGTGCCGTCATCGGAGGCCGCGTCGCCGGAGGCGGGATCGACTGTCACGCCCGCCGAATGGTCGGCAGGAGGGGCGAAAGACTCCGGCTGCTGTGGAGCGGGAGCGGAATTGGCGAGTGTGTAGCAGTCAGGCATCTGTTCCTCGGCGGGCAGGTCAGCCTCCATCACCATGCCCCTTCCTATTGGCAGCTTGGGATAATTCTTGAAGGCATGCTTCACACACTTAGCCACGAGGAAACCGGGATCGATGGAACCGCCCATGCCGGAAGAATAGAGTGCGTTGGCCCTTGCCTTCTCCTTGTCTTTTGTCTGCCGCTGGTTCTGGCGGAGGGAGAAATTCTCAAGACGCGCCCAGCCTTCGGGGAGCAGGATGGCATAGTCGACTGTTCCGTCAAGGCGGGTCATCTTCATGAAGCAGGCGATCGGGCGGGCGGGGTTATGGCCGATGTTGAGGCGGTAGGAGACGGTCTTTCTGCCGTCGGTCTCCTCGTAGGAGAACTCATCGCCGTCATAGACGATCGTGGGGTTGTCGCAATGGCGGATCTGCCCGGCACGCTGACGGAGAAGGATCTCGCCGTAGCCGGTGACGGCAAGGTAACAACGGTTTTCCCACATCTCGACAATCTTGCCGTCCTTGTCGGTGGCATGCACCTTGATGCTACGGTTCAGAAGGTAGCACAGGGCCTGTGCGCCGGGTTCGAGGGTAAGGTTCTTGGTGGCGAGATCGGCGTAAGCGAAAAACACGGACATAGGGGATACGCCCCATTTAGCCTTGTCGTCAACAAGGAGGCTGCGGAGATGGCGTGATTCCCTTTCGGCGAAAGCCTCGCCACCTTCGCCATGTACCTGATTAAAGAGGGCGACTATATGGCTGTGAATCTTCGGGTCGGTGGGAACGTCCCAGGGTTTCAGTTTCGCTATATAGCTGACTGTGTCTGCGAATGTAGTGTTCATTTTGGTTGTTGGTTTTGGTTGGTGTTTAGGGGTTGATGGTCAGTGGCGGCGGAAGCTGCCGAGGATGGAGTCGATGATGGAGTCGGGGTTATCCGAGAGGCCGGGGTTATCCCTGAGTGCCTTCTCGGTCATCTTGGAGAAGAGGATATTTTGGGGATTGTCAATCATGGAGACGGCATCGCGGAGAATCTCGGCCACATAGGGTTTCTTCAAGGCGGTCATGGCGAGATTGCGGGCTACGCGGGCCATCGAGCCAACCAGGACATGGGCCTGGGTGCTTGCCTCGTCATCTTCTACCGAGTAGATGGCGAAGAAGGAGGTGTTGTCTTTGTCTTTTTCCGCTTCGTCCTGAAGAAGACGTAGAAGCGGATTCATCTGAGGGGTAGTTGTGGTGATTTGTCCATATTTCTGTTAGTTTTTGGGGTTGATGATTAGCGGGAGAGGGTGATGGGCGGGAGAGAGGCGCGTCTATCCTCGCGGACGGACGCGGCCGATAAGTGAACTTAAACATATCTTTTTTACCCTAAATCAAACGTACGAGTAACTAATATATAGCCGGTTTCGCGACCTCTGTCGCGGGTGTCCTCACGGATTGGCCCAATGCCTTAAAAACCGGACTATCCTCACGGACGGTCCGGAAAAACGTAAATCTGAAAATCACCAATAATGAGTGTTGCAAAGTAAGTTGAAGAAGCCTTTTAAGTCACGGTATTCCGAAGAGCGGCACCGTCGGGGTCGGTTAAACTTCGCGGGGTGAGGCCCCGGCGGTGTCATAGCGATTTATTCCCGTGTTTCTATATCCCTTCCGGGGCGGCGCAGTACCCGCAAGGCTTCTTTATATCTCGTTGTATTTGATTTCTTTCTTGACGAACCTGGCTTTTACTCCAATCTTCTTGCCTTTCTTGTCAAGCTGAGGCTCGGTGAAAATCTCAACTCCGCCAGGAAGTCCATTCAGGCACCATTCAAGGTTGCGCGTGGATTCGAGGAACAGGTCGAAGATTGCCTTGTTGGTTGGCTTGGAGGCTCGCTTTTGGGTTCCCTTGTGATTTCCGCCGCCAATCTTTTTTATTGGGAAGTCAAGCAAATCCAATTCCTGCAAAGCGAGAGCCATGCGTCTTGCCCCTTGCAGGTATGCTCCATATAAGTTTATGTTGCAAAGGAGATTGGCTTCCTCTGTCAAGCCTTTTATCTGATTTTCAGAGCATACTCCAATGCCCGGGAGTTGGTTTTGCTCAGACTGGCAGGAATCGAGTTTCAACCGGACGTAGGCGAGCGTCCTGCCTACACGTTCAAGAGCCGATTCCACAAGCTCGCAGGCTTCGGTGTGGGTCAGTTTCGGTATCATGTCGCGGGGTTGTCAGTTTGGGGTGGACATTACGGGAACGGAGAGGACGGGGGAGGATTTGGCGTGGAGGCTGTCCTGGCGGCGGTGATGGTTGACATGGCAGCGGCGGCAGAGCGCGAGACAGTTTGCGGGGTCGTAGACAAGGTCGGGACGCTGGTAGACGGGTATGTGGTGGTGGATGGAGAGCGTTGTAATGTCAAGGGTGCAACCACAGTGGGCGCATACGGGCTGCTCACGGAGAATCCGGCGGCGGAATGAGCGTTTTGTTGCTGACCTATGCTTGGGACTGAGGGGAGTCAGGGAGAAATAGATATGCAGGCTTCCGAGGCGGATCTGAAGGAAGCGTTTGCCTCTGTGGATGGAAAAGGGTCTGGTCATGGGGATTTGTTTTTTGGGATTATAAAGGAAGCCTTGCTATCCTCACGGACGGCAAGGCGCAAAAGCTATGAAAGCTTAGGAAATACAAATTATGAAAAAACTTATGAAACACAATTTCTCAGTTGTAATGGGATTCCGGCGGCGGACAGTAAGAGATGAGAAAAATCGAACTTGTTGACAGACTAAGAATTTCGCGACCGCCGCCGGATGATGGGTGTCAGTTATAGAAGCGGAACCGCACGAACCGGAATGAGACGGTCTTGGAGCCGTCGGGGTTCTCGGTCACGTTGCGTTCGGTTGTGGACGCGACGCATGTCATGCCATATAGTTGCAGTATATTCACGAGCGTGTAGGTGAATGTCATCTCGCCCATGACGTGTATTGTATGCTCCAGCGGCTGTCCCTTTAAGGCGAGGATTCTGTTGGTGTATTCCCGTGCGAGCTTGAAGATGTCTGCTTCTTTTGCCCTTGGGTCGATGTTAGGGAAGGGGATGTCGACGATCCCGCCGTCGCTCATCTGTCTTGCAGCGTCAAGCTGCTCCTTGCTCCATTTGGAGGAGGGATGGTTTGAAAGGTTGATGAACATGGTTGTGGATGTTTTTAGGATTTGTTTTTTTGATGTTTTTTTGATGGTTCCCCGCCTGACGGTCAGGACAGACGGGGTGCGGGTTATTCCGCGATTTTCATTAACTTTGCAGTTGCGAAACAAAAAAATTAATGAAAGTATGGATAAGGAATTATATCAAGATATTATATCTGTGATAGATTCTCTGATTATTAAAACTACCCTTATTGATAAGGATGGTATTAAATTACTCGGAGAAGCCAGATGGATAAAGGTCAAGGAATGGATGAATGAAAATCACGGAAAGGCAGTCGGAGTATTCTCTACAGGACTCGGCAAAAGAAATGAAGCGATGATGATAGCAATGAAAGAAGACTGTAAAAATAAGATCATTGCAATTGAAAAAGAGAATGAGATGCACGGATTAGCTAAAAAGCAAACCCGAAGTCAGATTCTTTATAATCGACATGCCGTCATCGTTTCTTACTTATCCCTTGCCATAGCGATATTAGCGACAACCCCACTGCCAACACTCCTATACAAGTGGTTATGGCGAACCGTCTGCGGTTGGTTCGGGTTTCCTGCTGAATAATTCTATCAAAATAGGGAAGATAGCAGGCGATAAGCTCTGTATCATCTGCTATCTTTCGTATTTGCTTTACCGGATTTTTAATTTTCATTCCTGTTATTTTTTTAATATCCATATTAGCAACAACGCCACTTCCAAAGAAGCTATACACATGGATATGGCGATGTGTATGCGCATGGTTCGGATGATCTTCTGTAAGGTTCTGTCCTGTATTTCTGTGTATAACAGCAGGGCTTCCAGACTGTCTTTCAGGAGACTTGGGAGAGGCTTGCAATATTGTAGTTTTATCATTGTTGTTGGTGTTGGTATTGGGGATGGCAGCCGGGGTCGAACCGGCGACCTGTCTATGTTGCAGACCGCTCTGCCTCTGAGCTATGCCATCCGGTATGTGTGTAGCCTTGCGGCTTTGGTTGTTTCGTGTTTGCTCGTTTTCCGTTTTCGGGCGAGCTGCCCTCAGCGTATGTTTGTCTTCCCCGTCGGGGAATATTGTCTTGCTTCTCTTGGGTAACAACACCGCCCTCATCTTCCGTTTCGTTCCTGGCGTATCCTTTCCCATGCAAGATGGGAGTGGCTTTCGGAAGAGCCTCGTCCGTGCGCTTCACACGGAATGCCGCGATGTCAATGTGCTCTGTCTCTTGGTAAGCAGGGAGGGTGTCATGTCTCCCTGCCTGTCTCCTCCGTGCCTCACGGCGGGGAGGGGGTAAATAATAATAAATGAGTAATTATGAGAATTTTAAGAATCCTTATGCATGTCGCCGGATCTGCGATGCAGCTTCGCGGCGCAATTCATCGTTGGTCTTCACCCGGCGGGATAGGCGCCATTGGTCGATCTCCTCACGCCGGAAGAAATTGCGTGACTCCTTGAGGTTTTTGTGGACGGGTATCTCACCGTTGCATACGAGCCGCCGGACGCGGCCGGGTGTTATTCCGAGGTAGACAGCCAGTTCTTTGGTGTTCATCACGTCCTTGATGGCTTCGCCCCGGCTCAACAGTTGCTGGAGCATTGACTCGATGCGCTGCTGCCGCTCTTCGATGGCGTTGATTTTCTGAATTACAAGTTCGTCCATAGTTTTTGGGAATTTCGGGTTTGGTTTCCCCGGGAGGTTTTACCCTTGCCGGGGAAGAAGATTTTGATTATCTTTGTGGTGTGAAAAATAAGTTTA
>CAZQSD010000099.1:0-11981 GCA_964595885.1 uncultured Sangeribacter sp. | reverse complement strand
ATCATCAACACATGGTATGGCGGCGAGATGAAGAAAGGTATGTTCTCAATGATGAACTATTACCTTCCCCAGCAGGGTATCGCTTCCATGCACTGCTCTGCCAACACTGACAAAGACGGCAAGAACACAGCTATCTTCTTCGGTCTGTCAGGCACTGGCAAGACTACCCTTTCAACTGATCCGAAGCGTCTCCTTATCGGTGACGACGAGCATGGTTGGGATGATAACGGCGTGTTCAACTTCGAAGGCGGCTGCTATGCTAAGGTCATCAACCTTGACAAAGACAGCGAGCCCGACATCTACAAGGCTATCCGTCGCAACGCCCTGCTCGAGAACGTCACTGTTGACAAAGACGGCAAGATCGACTTCGCCGACAAGAGCGTGACTGAAAACACCCGCGTCTCTTATCCTATCAACCACATCGAGAGCATCGTGGCTCCTGTTTCCGCAGGCCCGGCTGCCAAGAATGTGATCTTCCTTTCAGCTGACGCATTCGGTGTGCTTCCTCCGGTTTCTATCCTTACTCCGGAGCAGACCCAGTATTACTTCCTGAGCGGCTTCACCAGCAAGCTCGCCGGCACAGAGCGTGGCATCACAGAGCCGACTCCTACTTTCTCTGCATGCTTCGGCCAGGCATTCCTTGAGCTCCACCCGACTAAATATGCTGAGGAACTCGTTAAGAAGATGCAGGCTAACGATGCCAAGGCTTATCTCGTCAACACCGGCTGGAACGGCACAGGCAAGCGTATCTCTATCCGCGACACACGTGGCATCATCGACGCTATCCTTGATGGTTCTATCCTGAAAGCGCCGACTAAGCAGATTCCTATCTTCGACTTCACCGTGCCCACTGAGCTGCCCGGTGTAGATCCGAAGATCCTCGATCCGCGCGACACTTACGCTGACCCGAAAGAATGGGAAGAAAAGGCTACCAAGCTCGCTGAGATGTTTATCAAGAACTTTAAGAAATTTGAGTTCAATCCTGCCGGCAAGGCTCTCGTGGCAGCAGGTCCGAAGCTTTGATAATTGAAAACAAAATTTCATAATTAGGATTTTCCCAATTCTTAATTATGAATTCCAACTCATCGAAATGGGAGACTTTCACATGTGAAAGTCTCCCATTTTTTATTGTGCATTCTTTATTATGCAAAATTATGCAAACCCAACACTTCCCGTCTATCTACAAGTCAATATAAACGAATCACCAATCCTTCCAGACTCATATTGGCCTCCAGAGGAGCATTTACAGCTATGCGGAAGAAACGGCAGTATGGTGACCACAAACCGGAAACGGTGCTTCTGTCAGCCAAGGCTATGCGCCGCCAATGAGTCAGATCAAGACTGCCATATATGGCTACCTGCACTGATTCCGCCACACGACTGCCCCTAAGCGACAAAGAGTGTAACCGTTTTCTATCTTCCCCATCATTCAGTTTCAAGGGCCGTGTGACGAATATTCCCCTATTGCCAATCTCCGGAGAAGGTTCCCCGATAGGATCCCATTCTTCGGGTAGGAATTCTTTCCATGAATCATCCTCGCCACTTACAGCCTCCACGTCATCACAAACCGCCACCTTTGTTCCCTCTATCATGACTATCTGCCCTGCATCTGTCACAAAGCGCACTCCTGTCGGCAATAATTCCAATGACGAAGCATCACGAAGCCTATAACCGCATATGAGGCCCGCATCACGGAATGTGCCGTCATCCATCTCTTTCAATAGAAACACGCCTTCGGTTGTAAACGCATATGAAGTAGGTGATGTAGTAGCCACCAATCCTGATGCACGGAAGGCCCGGCAGATAGCTATGAGCTGCCCCACATCAAGGAGCATCTGCAAATTATCGGGGAAAAGGCGATGGCTTCCTTTCGTGCTTCTCCACACTGTCCCGGGCAGATGCAGGCATTTATTATCCGGATGAATATCTTGAATATCAATATTTTGTCTACTTTCAGAAGCAGATTGGCCAAATCCTCCCCAATAGAAACAACCCCACATTTTAGGATGCCGGCGCAATGGCAGGGAATAAGCGGATCTGCCTCTGGAGTATTGGAATCTGCCCGCACCCGGGTCGGGATGAAACACCCATCTGGGCGTATAGTCCGATACATCTGACGTATCATTTGAAGTGGTAATATCATTGGAATAGGGAGTCACAAGAGCCAAAGGCAAAAGTACGGCTGGAGTACGGATCAGGTTCCAAGCTGTAATTCTGCCCGAAAAGAAGGTATGTCCTTCAGCAGTTACGTCTGAAAGATGTGCGAAGTCCGGAATGTAGGTTTCCAGTGATGATAATATCCGTAAGCCTCCACAATTGAATTCCACGTTCTCAAAATCCGGCATGGTCGAGAGTTGCGTAAGATCTATCTCGCCTATCAGAAAAAAAGACTCTGTCTGGATAATGTTTTGGGCAACTATGGCATCATCCACCGGATCCGGCTGCCATCCTTGCACAATCACCGATGGCCACACCCGGTGCTCACAAGCACTGCCGAGGGAGTCCATAGAATGCGTGAAATTCTTACATTCCACCCTGTGATAACCTTTGGGCTGCCCCTTGGGGTCGTATAAAGGAAGCGCCTTTGAGATAAAAATGTCAAGATGCGTGATACCCCCGTTCCATTTCTCAGCTAACTCCGGCATCTTTACCCTCAATTGCAATCTGCACGCTGCCGCCACGATGCTCATTTTCATGGTGCTGACTGAAAAGTCGGCACTCCCCTCCACCATTGGTGCACCCGAATTGGGAATCATGAGAATCGGAGGCGAAGGACATATATGGGTGCCGTCAGCAACCCGGTAGGCACTCATTACAAAAAACGGTTGTGTGAAAAGATTCTGTCGCGAAGCAGCCGCCTCAAAATCTGCCAATACCTCCATCGCCCGCACTCCCCAGTCTTTTTCACCCGGGGTCTCCCCTTTTCCGACGGTTGGAGCATCCGCTATCTTTGACGGGAGCGTGTCGGGATGAATGTGCCACCCTTCAACCACACTCCTCAACAACGAGAACTCAACCTCCGGACGTGGTGGTCTCTGCAATTCTCCACCGGCAAAAGGTGAATCTAAAAGCAGGGGCAAGCGATTGGCACCGGAAGAATCATATGGCCTCAGACACCCATTTTGAAAACATAGCTTCACCGTGCCCGCAATCTCTCCGTCTGCACAGGCAAAGTCGCTCTTTGCCGACCGCGACCTGAAAGGAATGGAATAAATTTTATCACCCATAATTTTATTTTTTAGGAGGGCGTGTCAATTAGCACACAGTCCCTGAATTTCTTAATTACGGGCAAAAATAAAGCCCCATTCCGGGGCTTTATCCTTATTTTGAAATCTTAATGCAGTAATTTGTTTTGAAATCTTAATGCTGCAATTTGAATCTTACTCTGCAATAAGCAGGAAATAATTTTTCTTGCCACGCTGGGCGAGAAGATATTTGCCGTTGAGAAGCTCTTCGGCAGTGATCACGGCGTTAGGATCACTCACCTTTTTCTTGTTGATGCTCACGCCCCCTTGCTGCACCATCTTCCGGGCCTCACCTTTTGAGGGGAAGACACCGCTCTTTGTGGCGAGAAGTTCAAGCACCGGTATTCCGGCCTCGAGTTCCGACTTGCTGATATTGAATGTCGGGACACCTTCAAACACCTCCAGAAGAGTCTTCTCATCAATATTATGCAAAATCTCGTCTGCCTTATTGCTGAAAAGGATCTGGCTCGCCTCGACAGCCGCGTTGTAATCAGCCTCGCTGTGCACCATAATTGTAACTTCCTTCGCAAGGCGTTTCTGCATTGGTCGCTGTCCGGGATCCTTGGCATGCTCCTCAACCAACGCTGCGATTTCTTCCTGAGGGAGAGCTGTGAAAATCTTCAGATATTTCTCGGCATCGGTATCGCTGACGTTAAGCCAGAACTGATAGAACTTATAGGGAGATGTGTAACGTGGGTCAAGCCATACGTTGCCGCTCTCTGTCTTACCGAATTTGCCGCCGTCAGCCTTAGTGATAAGAGGACAAGTGAGTGCGAAAGCCTCACCACCGAGTTTGCGGCGGATAAGCTCAGTGCCTGTAGTTATGTTGCCCCATTGGTCAGAGCCACCAAGCTGCAGCTTGCAGTCTTTCTGCTCGTAGAGAGTGAGGAAGTCAAACCCTTGGAGGAGCTGATACGTAAATTCGGTGAAGCTCAACCCATCGCGTGCCTCACCGTTAAGACGCTTCTGCACAGAGTCCTTGGCCATCATATAGTTTACAGTGATGTGCTTGCCGATCTCACGTGCAAAGTCAAGGAAAGTCACGTCTTTCGTCCAGTCATAGTTGTTGACCATCTCTGCCTTGTTAGGGGCGTCGCTCTCAAAATCAAGGAATTTTGAGAGCTGCTTCTTGATGGCCTCCTGATTGTGGCGCAGGGTCTTCTCGTCAAGAAGATTGCGCTCAAGGCTCTTGCCCGAGGGATCGCCTATCATGCCGGTGGCGCCTCCTATCAGAGCGAGGGGTTTATGGCCGCAACGCTGGAAATGGCGGAGCATCATCACTCCGCAGAGATGGCCTATGTGAAGGCTGTCAGCCGTCGGGTCGATCCCGAGATAGGCTGTGGTCATGCCCTTTTTAAGCAATTCGTCTGTGCCCGGCATCACGGTATGCACCATGCCGCGCCATGTCAGTTCTTCAATAAAGTCAGTTTTCATTATGATGTCGTTTTAATTATTTACGATGTAATACATCACGGTCTCGCCTACCGCCTGGAGAGTGTTGCGGTCAATACCGTCAAGATTATCATTAACCGTATGCCAATCAGGATCAAAACCCACTTCATCGGCAGGATGATATTCTATAATGTCTACAGTGGGAATGCCATGCTCTATCAATTGGACATGATCATCGGTCACGGCTCCGCCAAATTGGTTGAGAAACAGGTTTCCATAGCCTAATGACTCAGCAATGCCCCACAATGACTGCGCGAGGCGCGGGGCTGCCTGCTCTGAGAAATACTCCCGACAGAACACCGCATTCTTTCCTCCCACCATATCAAGAAGAATGGCCTCACGTGGCATATAGTTATCAACCGGAAGATGCTCCATGAAATATCTTGCTCCCATTGCCCATGACTGCTCATCGCCTTCAGTGCCCCAGTCTTCAGCATCCACAAAAAGCACATCAATTCCCTTGCCGGGGTTCTTGAGTGAAAGCTGTCTGGCTATCTCCAGAATTACCCCCACGCCGCTTGCGCCATCGTTGGCACCGTCAACGGGAATCTTATGATTGGCAGGATCAGCATCCTGGTCAGCCCATGGCCTACAATCCCAATGGGCAAGGAGGAGCACACGGTCATCCTTCTCCGGATTAAACTGCCCGAAAATATTCAGTGCGTTCAGTTTCGTGCCGTCAAAAGCCTTAAGTTCCGCACGCTGTTCCACGACTTTCATTCCTCGCTTCCTCAACTCCCCGGATAGCCATTCCCCACACAGACGGTGAGCCTCAGTGTTTGGCACACGTGGGCCGAAAGCCACCTGTCTCGCCACATATGAATAGGCACTGTCGGCATCAAAACTTATCTCCTTGACGTTATCCTCCGCCAATCCGGCCTCTACCACTTTCTTGCCACCGCAGCTTCCGAATGCCAGGGCTGCCGCCATTATTAATAAAGTTGTCTTTTGCATCTCTCAATTTTAACAATCCGCATTACTTCTCCAACCGACTCACCCTCTCCATGATTACCGATGCCGGAACTGATTCATTGATACGTTTTCCCGTCAGTTCATGCACCTTGTTGTCCTCATAAATCTTTGCCAGACGATAGAAATCCCTAACAGTATCATTTACCGCATTTATCAGCCCCGTGACTCCATCCCTGAAAGCCCCCTTCAGGAAATATGTCTTTATGAAGCGGAAAGTAGGAATCATCAAGACATGGAAATAGGTCACCTTTTGCCCCTGGTGCTCCTCCATTTCCACAGTTGTGATATGGTTCGTCCGCGAGATGGCCTCGGCGACGGTGCGCGGGATATGCACCAAAGCCAACGTCTTCTTATTAGCCGGGATTTTAGTCACTTTACCATCGATTTCAGGCACAGAGTGAAGCTCCGGAGGCCAATTGACGCTATCCTTCGAAAAAAACCTGAGTTTATAATCCGGATATTTTGACCTTCGGAAATGATCTATGGCATAATTTTTACGCGGTATGTATAACCCTTTCAGCATTGGATCTTTCGCGGCCTTTTTAGTGAACTTATATAGGAAGTGACGCAGTTCTTCACTTACAAGCTCATCAGAATCGACCACAAGAACCCAATCATTGCCTGCCTGACTGATTGCAAAATTTCTTGCCGGCTCGCAATGGCTATGATTTTCCTTAGGAAACGTCACAACCTTCGCTCCATATTTTTTCGCAATCTCCACGGTGTTGTCGGTTGACTCCATGTCGCAGACTACAATTTCGTCAAAACCACTCACCGTGTCAAGCACTTTCGACAGATGACGCGATGAGTTGTAGGTGTTAATCACCACTGAAATAGCCATAAGGGTCTGTATTATTAGGTGTTCAAATTGTATCTCAATTTATCAAATAATTGGTAAAGGTAAGAATAAAATTTGGAAATACCATAAATTTTCGTTTCCTTTGAAGAAATTTTCAAAAAAGTATTTACTTATACAGCTTTTATACATCTTTTATGATTCCTGATCTTACTTTCGTCATCGCCACATTTAACCGCTTCAACACGCAGATTTTCGGCGGCACTCTCCCTGTTCCCCGGTTTTGCCTCACCTATGCCCGCACGTTTCATGGGAAACTCGTCTATAAATGGCGTCGGCATCTGCTAAAGAAAGAATGTTACGATTTTGAGATGCGCATCAGCCGTGACTTTGACCTTCCGCTTGAGGAATGGGAAGACGTGGTGATCCACGAGATGATCCACCTCCATATTGCCGCCAACAGCATTGAAGACTCATCATCTCACGGCCCGGTGTTCCGCAAAAAAATGCATTCAATCAATCGGCTTTTCAACCGCCATATAACTATCTCCGCCAAATCCACACCCCAACAGAAGGATGCCGACAAAAGAATCAGAGGCCATTATCTCTGCCTGGCAAAATTCAGCGACGGACGCCTCGGTGTGGCGCCCGCCGCTAAAACTCGTATCTTCCAATTATGGGATATAACCCGGTTTTTCCCGAATGTGGTGAGCCACAGATGGATCGGATCAACCGACCCCTGGTTCAACCGTTTTCCACGTGTTATGACCCCTAAGCTCTATCTCACCACCAAAGAGGAACTCCTGCCACATTTGCGTGGGGGCATGATTCTACTCAATGAAGGGAGTTCGATAAAAGCCGTCAGCCAACGCTGCTCCCCGGACGAACTTCTCCCGTAGGACCAATCACCACAAGGCGACCATCGGCATCCTGAGCACTCAGGATCATGCCCTGGCTCTCAACCCCTTTCAGTTTGCGTGGAGCAAAGTTAGCTATAAAGCAAACTTCCTTGCCAACCAAGTCTTCCGGCTTATAGAATTTGGCAATGCCGCTTACGATGGTCCTGCCGCCCATTCCGTCGTCTATTTTAAACTTCAACAGCTTATCGGCCTTAGGCACCTTCTCACACTCCACCACCTTGCCCACACGGATGTCAAGCTTCTCGAAGGTGGGGAAATCTACCTCGGCCTTCACTTCTTCCGGCTTCCATGCGTCAAGGAGATTCTTCTCTTTTGCGTCAAGGAGCTTTTTCACCTGGGCCTCGACCACACTGTCTTCGATTTTCTCAAAGAGAAGTTCGGGTTTACCAATCTCTATGCCGTCTGCCACAAGGTCAAACTTGCCGGTCATGTCCCATTTCAGTTCCTTAAGACGGAGTTGTTCTGCAAGTTTCGCAGCCATAAATGGAGTGAACGGTTCAAACACGACGGCCAGATTAGCACATATCTGCAACGCAATGTTCAGGATGGTGGCAGTGCGCACAGGATCTGTCTTGATCAGCTTCCAAGGCTCCGAATCAGCAAGATACTTGTTGCCGATACGCGCCACGTTCATGGCATCTTTCAGGCCCTCGCGAAACTTGAAATGGTCAAGGTTGTCAGAAAGGCTGGCAACAGAGGCCTTTACATCCTCCACCACCGCTCTGTCGGCATCCGTAAACTCACCGGCCGCCGGAACCATGCCACCATAATATTTATGCACAAGCACAGTGGCACGGTTGACGAAATTGCCCAGAATAGCTACAAGCTCGTTATTATTGCGTGCCTGGAAGTCTTTCCAGGTGAAATTGTTATCCTTAGCCTCCGGAGCATTGGCAGTCAGCACATAGCGCAATACGTCCTGCTTGCCGGGAAGTTCACGCAGATATTCATGAAGCCAAACCGCCCAGTTGCGTGAGGTAGAGATCTTGTCATCCTCGAGGTTAAGGAACTCATTAGCAGGCACATTGTCAGGCAGATTGTAGCCACCATGCGCCAAAAGCATCGCCGGGAAGACTATGCAATGAAACACGATATTATCCTTTCCGATGAAGTGGAGCATACGTGTCTCCGGATCTTTCCACCATTTCTCCCAGTCGTCGCCCACACAGTCAATCGTGTTGGAGATATAACCGATAGGAGCATCAAACCACACATAGAGCACTTTACCCTCAGCACCCTCAACCGGCACGGGAATACCCCATTTGAGGTCGCGGCTCACGGCCCTGGGCTGCAGACCCATGTCAAGCCATGATTTGCACTGCCCATATACGTTAGGACGCCATTCCTTATGGTCTTCAAGAATCCATTTGCGGAGAGTGGGCTCCCATTTGTCAAGAGGGAGATACCAGTGTTTAGTCTCACGCATCACCGGAGTGCTGCCGGAAAGGGCTGACTTCGGATTTATAAGGTCAGTAGGACTGAGGGAGGTGCCACATTTCTCACACTGATCGCCATATGCTCCTTCGTTGCCACAATGAGGGCATGTGCCAGTCACATAGCGGTCAGCAAGGAACTCCCCTACCTCCTCATCATAGAGTTGCATCGAGGTCTTCTCCACAAACTCCCCTTTGTCGTAGAGGGTGCGGAAGAAGTCGGATGCTGTCTTCCGGTGGGTGTCGGATGTAGTGCGTCCGTAGACATCGAAAGATATGCCAAGCTCCTCGAAAGAATCCTTGATGATCTTGTGATAGCGGTCAACAATATCCTGGGGGGTGACACCCTCTTTGCGTGCTTTGATCGTGATGGGCACACCATGCTCATCGCTACCACCCACAAACATCACTTCCTCTCCTTTGAGACGGAGATAACGGACATAGATGTCGGCGGGAACATATACGCCGGCAAGGTGCCCGATATGGACGGGACCATTAGCGTATGGAAGCGCCGAGGTAACAAGTGTGCGTTTAAATTTCTTTTCCATTTTCTGACAGTTATATTTTTGCTTGCAAAATTACTCAATCCTTTCCTATTGAGCAAATTCTATTGCAATAGGAGGCTCATTTATCCCCTTTGCGGAGCAAAGATTCAAATTTCATTGCAAAATATCGCCACAACGGAGCCGCCATTAGGCTTTGTGAAACCTTATCGCTGACTAACAGGGAGTATACCTCATCTTCTGTCATCAGGATTACGTCAAGATCTTCCGTGCTGTCAAGACGTCGCTTCCCGGAAGGACGAACTCCTCGTGCAAGAAAACAGTGAGTCAGGTTATTGGTGGTGCTGGAGTTGCCGGAGATGGTCATGATGTGTTGCCATTCCCCACCAATATACCCTGTCTCCTCTTCTAACTCGCGACGTGCCGCCTGTTCCGGGTTCTCACCATCTTCCATCACACCGGCGCATATCTCGTAGCCGGTGCGGTCAAGCCCGTAACGGTATTGCAGCTCCATTACAAACTTCCCTTCTTCCGTTATGGCTATCACATTGACCCAGTCGGGATATTCCAACACATAAAACTCCGGATTGACTCTCCCGTCGGGAAGCTGCACCTTATCATGCCTAACTCTAAGCCACGGTGGACGCGAAACAATAATCTCGCTCTCCAGCGTCTTCCATCTTCTCTTATCTTCTTCCATACTCATTTCCTAATTAATAAAGAATTTTGATCCGGATGTGAAGCGCGAATCTTTACTTCTTTTAAACGACCAAACTTGGCTTTTATTCCTTTTTTATACTTATATCTTGCTTTTATGCTTTTTCTTTTGAAAGTTTTTGCTTAACTTTGCCACAGAAAGCCCATTAAGAGAGTATTATTTCTCTTTGACAAATTCCCTATTTAAATCTAAATTAAATTCTTACTAAGTCATGAAAAGAATCTTTTCAGCCCTCGGCATGATCGGGGCACTCCTCTTTTCCGCTTGCGGCGGAAAGACCAACGCCAACAAGCAGGAAGGGGAAGAACGCGATTCTACCTACACCACAGTGAAACACCCCGAATGGAGCCGCAATGCAGTGATGTATGAGGTAAACCTCCGACAGTATACTGATTCTGGCACGGTGAATGCCTTTGCCGAACAGCTCCCCCGCCTCAAAGACCTCGGTGTTGACATCCTTTGGATGATGCCGGTGCATCCTATCAGCAAGCAGGACCGTAAAGGCACTCTCGGCAGCTACTATGCAGTGGCCGACTACACTGCCTTCAACCCCGAATTCGGCACCATTGACCAATTCAAGGAAATGGTAAAGAAAGCACACGCCAATGGCATGAAAGTGATCCTTGACTGGGTTCCCAACCATTCCGGCAGAGACAACAAGTGGGTGACAGAACATCCTGACTGGTATGAGAAAGACTCTCTGGGCAACATGATGGGCGTATACGACTGGACCGACGTATACGTATTTGACTATTCCAACCCTGAGATGCGCAAAGGCATGATCGATGCCATGAAGTTCTGGATTACTGAGGTTGGCGTTGATGGCTTCCGTTGCGATGTGGCAGGTGAGGTGCCCACTGATTTCTGGGATGAGGCACGTCCGAAACTTGAAGAAGCAAAAGCTGACGTCTTCATGCTCGCAGAGGCAAGCAAACCCGAACTTCAGAAAAACGGCTTTGACATGGGCTATAACTGGCCAATGAAAGACCTCTTCAGTGCAATAGCAGCCACATCAGGTCAATACACCTTCAAAGGATCCGACGGCAAGATAAAGGAGTTTCCTGAAACTCATGCAGCCGACATCGACAAGCTCCTTGCAGAGCAAGATGCAGAATACCCGAAAGACACATATCTCATGAACATGGTCACAAACCATGACCTCAACTCCTGGGAGGGAACCGAGTTTGAGCGTCTTGGCAACCTTACCGATGCTTTCGCAGTGCTGTCATACACACTTCCGGGCATGCCTATGCTTTACACCGGTCAGGAAACCGGCATGAACCGCGCGTTTGAATTCTTTGAGAAAGACAAAGCTCCGCAATGGGAGCCACGTAACGAATACTTCACTTTCTATCAGAAGCTCAATGCCCTCAAACACAGCCAGCATGCCCTGGCAGCCGGTCTGGAAGGCGGGGAGATGGTAAGCTATGCCACCTCCAGCCCCGACCTATACGTATTCTCCCGTGAAAAAGACGGTTCAAAAGTGGTCGTGCTGACCAACCTCGGCAAGGAGGACAAGACTATGGAGTTCTCCGGCAACAAACCTGCCGTTGACGGCATGGTCAATTACTTCACCGGAGAAGCTGCCGTAATGCCTGAATCACTCGCTCCCGGTCAGTATATATTGTTCGTAAACAAGTAAATACCCTTCCGGTATAACTTTCATAGGCGTTGCAGAACCATATGGTTCTGCAACGCCTTGTTTTAAGAAAAAAACATTTAACACACTTTAAAACTTTGTTAAAAATTTCATATTTTCATCCTATTTCTATGCCTTATGACTAAAATTTTATAATTTTGTAGTTGGGCGAGACACATTCCCTCACCCGACTTATATTTTGACTTATTCCTATCATCATAAACGCTATCTCCGAGACAGCATAATTTTATTTATACTTCTCATTATAGTGCCGTTTCACGTGCACTCCGCCCTGACCCATAG
>CAZQSD010000098.1:0-12031 GCA_964595885.1 uncultured Sangeribacter sp. | reverse complement strand
ATGGAATATTCAAAAGAAACAGCTTAGAACAAAATACAATTATATAAGCTGAATATCAGCGCATTATGCAAAAGCGGCAATGCGAAAATGTTATAGTTTTTTCTATTTTTTAGACCATTCAGTACACAATTAGTACATTTCGTTTGTTAATAGATGTTGAGGGCGATTTTAAGTTCTGATTTCGCCTGATTACCTTTGCGCAATACAAAGATAATGCATTATGGCAAAATTAGAAAGACGAACAAAACAAAATCCCAAGATAATGCAGTCGGTACTCAAGGACGGCAGAATAAGCCTATACTTGGAGTATTACCTCGGAAGGTCAGAGACTCCCGAACTTGATGCTGACGGCAATCAGGTCTATTATACCGACGGGGCTATGGCTGGAAAGCCCAAGTATAAAGTTAAGCATGTCCGCAAGAAAGAGAACCTCAATCTCTATTTATACGCTAACCCGAAGGATCAGCGCGAGCGGATGCAAAACAGGAACACTCTTGCGTTTGCCGAGAAAACGAGATTTGAAAGGGAACAGCGTTTTCTCGAAGATCGTGAGGGATATAAATTCCGCAGAGATACCAATGTTAATTTTTTGGATTTCTTTCAGAAATTCATCAATGAGAGTAGAAACGCCCCTTCTCATCTTAATGGCTCAAAAGTCGCCCTTAACCGATTCAAATCATTTCTCGCAGAGACACCAAAGTATTCGGCATATTCCACATATATCAGACCGGACCAGCTTACGCCGGAGATGATGAGAGAATTTGCGGATTATGTTAACGCGAGAGGTTACGGACAGGGACCGCTTACTATCTTTAACCGATTCAAGAGGGTTGTAAAACTGGCATTTGAGCAGGAATTGATGAGAAAGAATCCTTGTGATGGCATCGTGATAAAATTTGACAAGATGGCGATAAACAAGGAATTTCTCACACTTGAAGAAATCGAAAAACTTGTAGCAACCCATTATCCTCAAGAGAACAGCATAATCCAGCGAGCATTTTTACTCACTTTGTTCGCAGGGATAAGGTATTGCGATGTCAGCAGACTTACATACCGCAATGTGGATTATTCCACAAGGGCACTCCGTTTCGAGCAGAAGAAGACAAGAGGTCGCAGCAATCATAGCCACGTAGTTATACCTCTTAGCGATGCCTTGATTGAATTGATAGGTTATCTGCCCGACAATGCGTCGCCCGATACATTGATATTCGATTTGCCCACATATATTGCCTGCAATAACGCCCTCGGAACGTGGGTAAAACACGCCGGTATAAAGAAACATATTACCTGGCACTGCGGTCGACATTCCTTTGCTGTCAACACACTCAGCGCTGGCGCGAATATCAAGACCGTTTCCTCATTGCTCGGTCACAGTACCCTTAGCATGACCGAACGCTATCTGCACGTCATCGACAGTCAGAAGGAAGATGCAATCAATAGCCTCGGGCCAATCGGATACAAGGCTCAGTATGACAACGAGGAAAAATACAGGACACAACGTCTGGAACAGAAGGCCAAACTTGATAAAGGCAAAAAGATTTCGTAATTTTGCAATTGATTCAACGTCATAATGTTTTTGTTTCATTTTTGACGTGGATTTAGTGGTTGGACATCGGGAGGGATCCCGGTGTCCTTTTTCTATGTAGCACCAAAGCGTTGTTGATTTTCAGTGTTTTATGATAAAAGTGCGCTTTTCACATCTTGAAATTTGGTAATCTCGGAAAGTTTTTGTATATTAATATAGGCTGTCCGGGAGGATAGTATGAAAGACATTCCAGATTGGGAGTTATTGAACGGCGAAAAAGAATAACTGAGACACCAAAACGTCGCCTGATTTTCAAAAATATGTGTCCCTGCACATCTGCAATTTGGATATGTCTGAAAATTTTCGTAACTTAAATAAGGGATTGCGAAGAGTCGCTTTCCGGCAATCTTAATTTATTGGCTTAACGTGGAAAATATCGGACGCGTATCGGACAACGCACGACTTATTCAAGACAATTCGGGCTAAAATGTTAAAAATTCACTTGTCGAGTGAACTTTTTTGAAAGCCGTGTGTTGCGAAATCATAAGGGGCATTTTCCATGACCTGGCCGACGCAGACAGACGCGGCACAAATCCGCACGGAAGCGGATAAGGTCTTCATGCACCCATACGCGCCAAAATTCCCTCAAAGGCAGAGGGAGGATTCCTTACACCCATATCGTAACATAACGCGATACCTACCGAACGCATTTCGACATGCGCCACGATAAGTGTCCGGCTTGTCTTGTATCTACCCGAAATCGAAGAAAATAATTTAGACTTCATCATTCTTCCGAATTTTGCATGGTACAGACCCCGGTAAATCAAATTAATTTTGCGGTCGGTCTTGATGGCTTCGCCACCGCGCACCGGCTTCGCCGACATGCGCTTCAAGCCGACTCGCTATTTTCAATTGTCAACCGTCACAGCGGCTAAATCCCTCCGGGTGTAGCCGAGACCGCCGTGACGTTTTCAACCCTCTCGGCAACACCCCAGATATTGGTATGGAAGAAACCATATTCAGAGTTAATCACCCCGTAAGCCTATGCGCTATGAGTCTCTAAACAAAAATTCCAACCCCACTAAATCCAATCCAACAATGAATACAAGTATTATGAATCCTTTGCCCGCCGACAACGCGGGCATCATCGGTATGCTCAAAGAGCTTATCCGAAGTGTGTCGACCGAAGTCTTTCATGAACTGATAGAGGAACTCCGACCCTCCCAGCGTCAGGAAAGCCAAGTCGAAGACTCCGATCATTTGGGTGTCAAGGGAGCACTGGACTTCCTCAATTCGAGAGGCTACAAGATCTCCAACGCCCAGCTCTACAAACTGACAAGCAAGAGTGAGATTCCTTATCAGAAGTTTGACGGGTCGAACCGTCTCCACTTCTACAAATCCCAGCTCGAAGAATGGGTGCGGACGAAGCTGATAGACGGCAACGCCATCGGTATCCTTGAACCCTCCGATTCAAAGAAGAAAGGGGGTAAGCGATGAAAGAAAAGATGATTACCCCCGATGCCATCATCAGCGAGATGGAGAAACTCCGTGCATCCGGTCAGGAAACGGAGCAGGAAACCACAGGACGCAACACCGGGACAGATTTCCCCATCGACGTGCTGCCATACAAGATGCAGCGCATAGTCCGAGAGGCAAGAGCCACAATCGGTTTCCCGGAGGATTATCTCGCGCCCTCGTTGCTTGTGGCGGTAGCCACAGCAATCGGAAACACGATGATAGTGGAGCATATCCCCGGCTGGAAAGAGAACGCCATCCTTTTTCTCGCACTTGTCGGCAGACCCGGTGCCTGCAAGTCACATCCGCTGAGTTATGCCATGCAGCCGCTTATCGACCACGATTCCGAAATGGCAGCGCAGTTCGAGAAAGAGATGCGCCAGTATCTCGACACGCTGAATGTCCCCGCCAAGAAAAGAGCCGAGCAGGGGCTCGACCCTAATCCCCGTGAGCCGGAGAGAAAGAGGTTCATCATCTCCGACATAACGCCCGAAGCGGTTCACCGTATCCACTCGCAGAACAAACGCGGTCTGTGCCTTGTGTCAGATGAGTTTTCAGGCTGGTTCAAGAATTTCAACCGCTATAACAACGGTTCGGAATCCGAATTCTGGATGTCGGTGTTCAGCCATAAATTTGCTATGGCTGACCGCAAGAGCGATGCCAGCGGTATCTTCATCCGCCGTCCGTTCATCTGCGTATGCGGCACCATTCAGCCGGAAATACTTTGGGAACTTGCATCCAACAGCCGCTCGTCAAACGGTTTCCTTGAAAGAATACTTTTCGTTATCCCGGTCAATCAGGATATGGGCAAATGGAACAAGGAACGCCGGCTCCCGACATTCCCCATGACCGAGGAATGGAGAGCGGTGTTGCAGAAACTGATGTCTCATGCCACAGAGGTTGACGCAAACGGTGACTTTATCCCCCGTATGCTCGGCTTTACACAAGAGGCGATAGACCTGCTGTTCGACTGGCAGAACGAGACAACCGACCGCTGCAATGCCGGACAAAGCGACACCGTCAGGGCTATCGCGAGCAAGCTGGAGATATACGCTGTCCGTTTCTGCCTGATATTACAGGCAGCACACTGGGCGTGTGGCGAGGGTGAGCTGACAATATCAGCCGACACCGTGTCAAAGGCAATCAGGCTTACCGAGTATTTCAGAGCCACGGCCACCAAGGTGTGAAAGATAATCACCGAACAGGCAATGCCCGACATTCAGTGTGCCGTCCTTGCTGATTTGCCAGAACATTTCACAACGGCCGAGGGCGTAGCCATAGCCGTCAGAAACGGCATGTCGGAGCGTACTTTCAAGCAGTGGCTGAAAGACAAAGGAAACGGGATACTCTTCATAAGGGAGAGCCACGGAAAATATTCCAAAATCTGAAAAGACTCCTGCACTTTTTGCACTTTCGCATTTTCAACACGATTTTTGACCGCCTTTTTGCTGTCAAAAGTGCGAAAGTGCGGAAAATGCAAAGGTTTTTTACGCAAAATCAGAATATTTCAATCCGCTTATGAGTCAGTTCAGATTTATACTCCAGCCGTACCGCAATCCCGGCAGCCGACACTGTTGCCCGGAGTGTCATCGTCCCCGCTCGTTTGTCCGCTATATCGACACCGAGGAAAAAATTGTCTTTCCCGACTATGTGGGACGCTGTAACCGTGAGCAGAAATGCGGCTATCACTACACTCCGAAACAATACTTTGCCGACCATCCCGAAGCCTCCGAAAAGAACAGCTACATATCGCCGTACATTTCGTGGCAAGGGGGCGGCAAGGCATGCAGCCGACATGTCCCGGAAAGTCAGCCGCCTAAACCGCCGTCAACGATTGACCGCAATCTGATGCGCCGGACCATGAAGGGCTATGGCTCCAACAATTTCTTTCTTTTCATCGCCGCTGTTGTCGGCAGAGAGGAAGCAAAGCGACTGATGGAACTTTTCAACATCGGCACGTCACGCCACTGGCCGGGTTCATGTGTGTTCTGGCAGACCGATGTCAATGGAGAGATCCGCACAGGAAAAATAATGC
Organism: uncultured Sangeribacter sp.; assembly: GCA_964595885.1. Lineage (GTDB taxonomy): Bacteria > Bacteroidota > Bacteroidia > Bacteroidales > Muribaculaceae > Lepagella. The sequence continues at coordinate 6,956 of CAZQSD010000098.1, read as the reverse complement.
TCTACGACTGGAAAACCGGGCATCGTGTCAAGGAGCCGTTCAACCATGTCAGCTGGGTTCATTCTGTGATGAAGTTTCCCGACTTCAACCTCAGACAGTGTTTTTTCGGAGAACATCAGTTGCGGGTCCGCCCCGATGATGCCGTCGCCATTGTCGAGAGTGAGAAGTCTGCTGTCATAGCCACCCACTACATGCCGCAGTTCGTATGGCTTGCCACCGGAGGCAAGAACGGCGCGTTCAACAGCAAGGCTCTTTCGATACTTTCCGGCAGAGAGGTGTTCCTTGTTCCCGACCTCGGTGCAACGGAAGACTGGTGTACTAAGATACCGATGATGAAATCCCTCGGAATATCCGTCCGCATCTTCGACTTCCTTGAAAGAAACGCAAGCGAGGAGCAGCGGCAGTCCGGTCTCGATATTGCCGACTATCTCGTTTCGGAACTCACGCCGCAGGGCATCCTTGAAGGGATGATGCAACGGAATCCCGCACTCCGAAAACTTGTCGAGACATTCGACATGGAGCTTGTCGGAGTGAGCGAGATGACCGAAGAAGAGTGCAGAAGGTATTCTGATTGCACGCCGACGAGTGATGCCGGATGACAGAATGACGATTCAGTTTTATGAACGACTGAGTTTTCATCGGTTCAGTTGTTCAGACGTTCATCGGTTCAGGCGTTCATAATTTCACATCCTCATTTTTTCACTCCTGTGACTTGCCCTGCGAATGACAAATCACACATGATGTTGTATGTCTGTAGCGACGTGGCTGCATATCCGAACAGGCATAGACCATAGACGTGAACACGCATATAGATATTAGGATATTAACTATAGATTTATGGATTGACATATCAATCTACAGTAAGATATATCAACCGATGTATCTGTTGAATCATCCTATAATTTATGTTTCTACCTGTCTAATTACCTATAGACCTATGGCTCTATGGCTGACAAGCCATTGACGGCAGTATCGTAAACAAACTGTGAAGAATCGGCAAAGCAAGTTTATGCCGATGTAATACATTCGGCGACTCGCCCCGTGCTGCACGAAACGCATAAGGGGCGGCTCCCGTTGGTCACAAAACTTGCTGTTGCCGATTCAATCACCTTAACCATTACAATGATTATGAAAAATAATTTACCCAAAGACCACATGGTCTCGACCCGCCTTTCCGACACTCTCTATCGTCGGCTCGGCGCTTACTCCCGCGCAAGCGGTGAGACAAAGAGCGGTGTCATCCGCTCGCTGATAGAGAAGGGATACGTCAAGGAACGCATCTCACCCGAAATGATGTCGGCAGTCCGAAAACTAATCGGCATGGCGACTAATCTCAATCAGGCGGCTCATCAGGCAAACGCCGCAGGGTATCGCTCTGCGGCTGCTGAACTGCCCGCGCTCGCCAGAGAAATCCGTTCAATCCTAAACTCGATAACCTATGGTGGCTAAGATAACAAAGGGATCAAGCGCAAGCGGTGCGCTTGAATATATCACCCGGCACTGGAAGCTGAAACCGATGGAATCCTGCATGGCCTCAGATGAACCTGACTTGATGTGTCTTGAATTTGACGCACAGGCGAAGATGAATCCTCGTGTCGAAATCAACTGTGTCCATATCTCGCTCGACTTCTCTCCGGAGGACAAGCCGAAGCTGGAGGCAGACCCGGAACTGATGAAGACAATCGCACATGACTATATGGAGCGCATGGGTATCAAGAACACCCTCTTCGTGATTGTCCGACACAACGACCATGACCATCCGCACTGCCACATTGTCTATAGCCGTGTCGATAACAATGGCAGGACTATTTCCGACCATAACGACCGCTTCCGCAGTCAGAAGGCGTGTGAAGATATAACCCGGCAATACGGACTGCACTGGGGCGAAAGCCGCAAGAAGATCAACCGTGAGCGTCTCCGGCCGCATGATGCCGCCAAATATCATATCAGCGACATTCTTGAAGTGGTGGTGCCGCAGTGCAGTAACTGGGAGCAACTTGAAAGGACACTAACAGCCAACGGCATATCGGTGGAGTTCAAATGCAATCCAAATACGGGTGAGCGTTTGGGAGTGTCTTTCGGATACGATGACGGCAAGGATAACCATGTGTTCCCCGGCTCTAAAGTCGGCAAGGAATACAGTTTCGCACATCTGTCACGGACTCTTGACCGCAATCAGAAGGCATATGAGAAACGGACCCGCACAATCAAGGTTCAGGCTACATGGGCGAAACCTGCACCCCCGAAAGAACAGCCATCGGTGGTTGAAGAGAGTATCGGCATGACAGTCGGAGCAGTGAGCGCTTTGGGCGACCTGTTCCAGACCCATGCGCCCGAAGACCCTCAGACATTGGAGGAATTCGACCGTATGCGCAGGAAATTCGCAAAACGTCCCCGCAGGCGAATGAAATTCTAACTGACAAAATTATGAGACAGAAAGGGCTTATTATCTCGTATCTTAGGACAAGGCTCTCCGACAGGCTTCTCGACTTTGGCGAGGACTTGCAGCTGTGGGTGGAGCGTAATCTCGACAAGCGTTTTCAGGTCGTTTGTGACCCCACAAACTGCGGATGCAACTTCTCGCTGTTCCAGCCTATGGTGTTCAATCTATATCTCCGTTGCTGGGAGCGCAGCAATGGCTATCTTGGATTGCCGGACAATATTCTGATTGTGGCCAGCTTCGGATGCTCTCCCAAAAACATTGACCGACTGTTTCCGTCGTTCCATGACTTCCTGATGCGCCACGGCAAAATGCACGGCTTCCGACACATCGCTTTCGATGACACTATGGTTTATTCTGCGATAGATGCAGAAGGAGTCCGCAATATGTCAGAGCTGCTGATACCTCTCAACTACCGTATGATGCCCAATAACTACGCTATCAAACCGATAGAATAAAACAAAATCGAGACCTTACAAACAGGAAAGGTCTCGATTTTATTTTATTCTAAAGGCATTTTATTTGAAAGACTTGTTCAACCGACTTGTTCCTGTTTTGACATAACACAGAGATACAGCAGCACAGCGGCAAAAATCGGTTTGACAATCATCAATGTATTTGAAATACCTGAATATACGGATGGTGGGAACGGAATAAGAAATATCAGGCTGAATATTACGATAAATACCGTAAAAAGAATTCTCGTAAGAGAGGAAATCGAGGTATTGAATGCGATTATGAGATTCCCGGCCATGAATAGAAGCATTTCAATGATTCCAACTGTATGTGCGGTGCTGAATGCTGTGATGAGTTCCTGATAAGAAGAAGCAGTTGAGTAAAGGATATAAGGACTTATACCCGCCACATTTGCCATAATAAGCATAATCCCACCTGTCGCCACTGCCTTGCTCCAGTTCCTGACAAATGTGAGGATTGTGATACCGACGAAGAAAAGGATTGCGATGATATTGAGCATCCATATCCCCGGAATGTTAGAGCTTGATGCGCTCTCTCCATATTCATTGCTGAATGTAATCGTTTCAGGCGTAATCAAATTCATCATCAACATTATGCCGGGAATGCAGGAGAGAAGAATAACCGCCAACACACCTGCCATCACCCAACCGGGTGCTTTATGTATCTGTTTCATACTTGAAGTCATTTTGTTTGGACATTGATTATCATTAGTTTAACTTAAAGGACACTGGTAGACTCATTTTGGTCCTTACGGCAAGGCCATTGATTTTGCCTGGAGAAGAGAATTTCGGTAATGATTTCACTACCCTGATAGCCTCTTTGTCGAGAGCCGGGCTGACAGACTGTCTGACTCCGACTTCTCCGACAGAACCGTCCTTTTCAATGACAAGGCTGACAATCACCTTCCCCTGCTCTCCGTTTTCCTGAGCGATGAATGGATATTTCTGATTTTTTGCTATATGTGACATTAGCGCACCCATACCTCCGGGAAAGCTTGGTTCGGTCTCGACTTGCGTATAGACGGATTTGTCCTCCTGCACTGCTGCTTTGTTTTGTGTTGACACCATGCCGGTGAGTAAATTGCCTATTTCTTTTTTTCCGTCGGATCCGATATATCCGAAAGCCACATAGCAGCCTTCATCATCTTCCCCGGCATGTGACAGAATATAATCCACATCCCGCCTTGTAAATTTAGATATTCCCGGCGCACCTACCACTCCATTCAGAATCCCGGGGTGATTGGAAACTCCGTCAAGGTCAAGATAGCAGCGATATGGGCACACGATATATCCGTCTTCAAGTTTGCCTAACCAGAAGACGCTGTATCCGGGACCACCTCCGCCTTCGATTATCACATATAAATCCGAACCATGCTCCCAAGCCAATATATCGCTTGCATATGCTATATCTGCTTTGGTGAGTTTGTAATCCTTCACCACCTTAAAATTATGTGACTGCGCCCAACCGTGAATCTCAGGGTTGAATTCAAACTGCACCCAGCCATATCCCTGAGATATAAACGGCAGGATATAAGAATCATTCAGAATTACCCTTTCCCAGAATTCGGGAGTATAGCTGTCGCTGCCCCATTGGTATGAACAGTCTTCTCCGCACTGAGATTGAAGGATATGGGACGAGGCGTTCGCCTTCTCATGTATCGGAGTTACATCGCCATTCTTCAGGGTGATCAACATTCCCCAAGTTGGAGAGGGAACATCGAATGGGACAGCCACTTGCGCCGAGGCGGGTGCCGCAAGCGAGCAAATCAGTATGATGAGGGTGATTAAATTTTTCATACAAGCTTTATTTTGCAGTTATTTCAAAAGGATAGGAAGTTTTGCCATCGGCGCTTGTCCATGTGCCGTAATAACGTTTGGGCGACAGTGTGCCCTCGAATTTGCCCGTCATGTCCATGCCGACATATTCCTCAAGCACAAGATGTTCGTAATCATCAGTCAGTTGGCCGCGAAGTTGTATTGGGGTCTTGTTCTTGATGTAGAAATACTCCCCGGTATAATACGCACCACCATCGGTTGTCAGAGTCATTTCGATAGCATATTTGCCGTTGATGGTGCCGGTATATATGTGCGTGTATTCATCGCCCTCCGGCTCATTATACTCCACGGGAGATTCATCTATGGTCTCATCTTCCTCAAGGGTCATGGTTATCCCCTTGCTGCCCTTTGCTGGTGTCAGGGTTACATGGATATCTCCATTCGCACCTGAAATCGACTTAATGCCTTCTGCATCTTTTGGCATCTCGTTTTGAGAATACAGGTGAGGCTGTTCGTTCTCATTGATGGTATAGACAACGAGTGCATCAGGCGTATATTTCTTTCCGGCTACAAATGCAATAGTCTCAACGCCGTCACATAATTCCGCAAGTACACACACGCCTTCAAACGAGGGTGAAACAATCTTGAGACTGTCGCTCTGATTCTGACTGAAATAATCAATCACGGCCTTGCGCTGTCCTTGGGCCTGAATGGCCTGCTGGACATATTCATGATTGAATCCGGCACGTTTCAGCACCTCGAAATCACCATATATGACCAGATTTGCCAAAGGTGCATATCCCTCCTTGGAAGTCCCGTGTTCATCCCGGTACTTGACACGCGCCCAGTCTCCTCCGCTAACGTATTCAAGAATTGTCACCTCCTCGCCAAAACTCAGTCTGCCGACCTCATCAACATATTCCGACGGTGTGCCATAAATCCCCATAGACTGCGTATAAACATAACGCTGCTCATCGCCACTTCCCGATGAACCGAGTACTGCAAACCACACAATCAGGAAAAGCGCGACTACACCGGCTCCTATGCCGCCCCACAGCAGCCATTTCTTGTTGGTCGGCTGAGGTTCGGACTGTTCTGCCGCGTCTGCCTCTTCGGGTGTATCTGCCGGTTGCTCTTCCTCTATATTTTCCTCAGTGGCATACAGGTCTTCATCTTCTTCCTCATCCTCGATTTGGTCGGTCTTTACTTTGTGGCTTAAACCGCCGTTTTTGATTTTTGACCAACCCATTATGAGGTACACGAATTGGAGAATCCAGATGGTCAGTGCGGCAAATGCCACAATGACAAGTATTGCTATTGCTAAACTTAAAGATTTCATAATGGCAGAATTAAAGGAATTCACTGATAATATTTGGCAACTCTCCAACCATGCCGATTCCGACGAAAAGCACGACGAGTCCGATTATTATGGGCAGGAACTGAAGAATGATTGCAAAGGTATAGGATGTGTTGAGGTTCTTTGCTCCCAGACGTGCATGTTGGTTCCAGCTTTTCTCGCGCGACAGTTTGTTGAACGTGCCGGCGAACTTAAACAGCGAAATGAGGTTGAGTATCCACCCCACGAAGCGGAACAAAAAGCCAAACCATCCGAGAAATCCCGCGATGAAATAGCAGAAGATGCCGGACAATCCGAGCCAACATGCTGTGTTGAGTTTCCCAGTGAGCCAACGTCCGCGCTCGGAAACCTGCGAGCTTCTGAATTTGGAAAGACCGATAACGTAAATCACCCATCCTGCAATGGTGATGATTTCAAAAACGCGCATCGCAGTGCCGACGTTATGGTAGTAGCCTATGGCCTTCGACAATTTTTCACTTTCTTGTCCGAATTGCATAGCACTGTCGGCAAGTTGCTCCGCAGTATTGAATACGATTCCGAGCAGACTATAGATGGATTCAGTGATTGAGGCAAACCACCCGAAGAAAGTGAGAGCAAGCACTCCCCAGAAAATCATGCCGGTTGATGACTTCCAAAGATGCATCCGTGATGACAGTCGGTTCATAAAAAACGTGTTGCCGCAGTCTTCCCCTCGTTGGCGGATAATGGTTGGTTAGTACGAGAAAAGCGCAGGAATCTGTATCTGTTGCCGTCCTACGTTCAGAGGCTTCTCGCATTGCCTTACCTATGTCGGACGGCAACGCAGAAGCCCACGCTTATATATGCAATCAATGCGTCCGGCTATATTTCTCCCGAAATATCGTGCCGAAAGCAAGATAATTACATATCCACGGGCATCTACCGTTGC
>CAZQSD010000097.1:5857-12039 GCA_964595885.1 uncultured Sangeribacter sp. | reverse complement strand
CACAGTCAACAAGAATCTTTTTTGGGCAATCTGATGCTGTATTGACAGATTTTCAAGGTCTTTGTTGGCTTGTTCTATTTCAGACAAGAAGTCGAGGGTCTCTATCTCTCCAAAACCGCTCTCTACCCTTAATTTCTCCTTTAAATTAAGGTATTGATTATAATATTTCTCCGCTGAATCTGTTGCACCCATCTCATCGTATGTCCTTCCGAGACGGTAACACATGAAAAGTTCATAGTCTCTATTGTTATGCTTCCGAGCTTTATCAAGCACCTCCCTTATAATTGAGATTGCCTTATCATTTTGTGAGGTGTGAAGATAAAATCTCATAAGAAACATGTCGAATGTATAGTCAACCCGTTCTGAATACGCATTGTTTGCCACTGATGAGGACTTTACCTTATGCAGCATCTCTTCACACAGTGTGTAATCCTTTGAGAAGAAAGCATCAGTGGCTTTTATTATGGTCTTGACCATCTCTCCTTCTGCGGCATAGGTAGAGTCAAACCTCACTTTTTCGATCTTGTGAATGTCTTCATCAAATATTTCCCAATTACCTTTGGGGAAATGTGTGTGGGCTATGTTTATTCCTATTATAGGCAATAAGGCTTGGTTATTTGCACGCAGGGCAGTGCGTAAGGATTCAGCCAACAGGCGGTTGGCCATTGCAGCTATTGAATCGTTGTCAACGATATTTATGGTGTACAGGGCAGCGAGATTATTTAATATAAAGGCGAGCTGATAGTCGTTGCCATCGTCGGTGGCTATCTGCCGGGCGAGATGGAGATTACGGTAGGCTTTCCGGTAGTCGATATTGTGGGTGAGATTGATGTTGCCGAGATGACGCAACGCAATGACCACAGCGTGACGCAAGGCGGTGTCGGTCGGGTTCTTGTAATATCGGTTTACAATCAGGTTGAAGGCTGCCGCCGCTCTTTCTTCTAAGGAGTCCGCTTCGAGGCATTTCTCCCCTTCTTGCAGCAGGAGGGAAGTGGGAAGACCCGGAAGATCGTTGTGAGCCTCCGCACCATGCAAGTGGAAAGAGAGGAAGAAAACAATTATGATGAGAATAGGTAAGAGACACTTCATCGGCAATAAGGTTTTAGCGTTTATTCCGGCATTCAGGGCAGATGCCTTTCACCATATAATTTACGGCATGGATGGCGTAAGCGTCAGGCAAAGAGATCGGAGGCACTGCCATATCTTCAAAACAGGTCAGTTGCTGGCACTTCTCACAGTAGAAATGCACATGCATGTCCCTGTCCTTTCCTTCTTCGTGACCTGTGCAAGGCTCATATTTGATCACTCCCCTGCCGTCTTCTATGTCGTGGATAAGATGACTCTCCATAAATATAGTCAAAGCCCTTAAGATACTTGATTTCTCAAGAGTCTCCAGACTGGCGTCAAGATCTCCGAGACTCAGGGGGCGAGGACTTTTCATGAGTTCCCGCAGCACGAGTATTCGGTTAGAAGTTGGCTTAATCCCGGCTTGCTGTATAATGGTTTCGATATCTTTCATCTGTCAACAGGGCAAAATAACCACTTTTGATGCAAAGTTAATTATATTTCTCTTTATAAGCCTAACAATAGCCTATATTTTTTACTTTTGACACTTTGTTGCATTCCGTATTCTTTAATTTTGCATCAGAAAATAAAAGATAAAGTTATGGAAACAAAACAAGCAACATGCTGTGGGGCGGCTACCCACACTGACGAACATAAACATAGCCATCATCAGCATGCCGACGGGCATAGCCACCATGACCATCCACATGGGGCAAAGGCTTTTATCGCTCCGGCCATATCATTCGTGATGCTGATTGCGGGAGTGGTGATGAGCCATTATAACTTCCTGCCATTTACACAGGTGGCTTATGTGAAACTCGCATGGTATATCCTCGCGTTTCTTCCGGTAGGACTTCCTGTAATCAAGGAAGCCATTGAGGGAGTGATGGCAAAAGATTTCTTTAATGAGTTTACGCTGATGGTCATAGCCTGCATCGGTGCATTCTGCATCGGTGAGTGGCCGGAGGCCGTAGGGGTGATGCTGTTCTACTCAATCGGAGAGACTCTGCAACATGGTGCGGTCGACAAAGCCACGCGCAACATATCGAAACTTCTGGATGTGAGAAGCGAACATGCCCACGTGATCCGTAACGGGGTTTCCCTTTCAGTTGACCCTAAATCAGTAGGTGTGGGAGAGATAATCGAGATAAAGCCCGGGGAACGTGTGCCTCTTGATGGAGTGATGGAAAGTGGCAACGGACTTTTCGACACATCTGCCCTCACCGGTGAAAGCGTGCCCCGAAATATAGAAAACGGTGGCGAAGTACTCGCCGGCATGATTTCCTCCAATTCCACAGTAAGGATAAGGGTAAACAAGGAGTATGGTCAGAGCGCCCTCTCCCGCATCCTGGAGCTTGTCAACAATGCTGCCGGACGCAAGGCTCATGCCGAGATGTTCATACGCAAGTTTGCGCGTATTTATACCCCTATAGTCATATCCCTTGCCGCGTTGATGGTAATCGTGCCTTGGATAGTCAGTATGGCAGTTTCATCATTCAGCTATGTCTTCTCAGAATGGCTTTACCGCGCACTGGTATTCTTGGTGATCTCCTGTCCGTGTGCGTTGGTAATCAGCGTCCCACTCGGTTATTTCGCCGGGATCGGAGCAGCCTCACGCGCAGGCATCCTTTTCAAAGGAGGTAATTATCTGGAAGCCATCACTAAAATCAATATTGTCGCTTTCGATAAGACCGGCACACTCACCACCGGACAATTCAGTGTTGAGAAAATCGGAAACGGTTGTGCTGAAAATACTGAGTTGCTTTCGCTGATGGCTGCTGCGGAGCTCAACAGCTCGCATCCGCTTGCAAAAGCGCTCGTAAGCCATGTGCGCTCACAAAGAATTGAGATTCCCGTTGCTGAGAATATGCAAGAGATTGCCGGCTACGGCACAAAAGCCTCTGTCAACGGCAAGAGGATTATCGTAGGCAATCTTAAATTGCTCCGTAAGGAAAACATCAGCTATCCCCAAAATCTTGACAATGAAGTGGGCACAATAATAGCCTGCGGCATTGACGGCGCGTTTGGTGGCTATGTAATCCTTGCCGACACAGTAAAATCCGATTCTGCTGAAGCTGTCACGGCCCTTGAGAGTCTTGGCATGGAGAAAGTGGTGATGCTATCGGGCGATAAGAAGGAAATCGTTGCCCGCTATGCCGGCCGGCTCGGCATAAAGGAGGCACACGGCGAATTTTTGCCGCAGGATAAGGCGTCCTACGTAGAAAAGGCAGCCAATACCCCCGGCAGGAGAATTGCATTCGTGGGCGACGGTATGAATGACACCCCTGTATTGGCACTAAGCAATGTGGGCATAGCGATGGGTGGACTCGGATCTGACGCGGCTATCGAGAGTGCCGATGTGGTGATACAGACCGACAGTCCTTCAAAAGTGGCTACCGCGATAAAGATCGGGCGCACCACCCATGCAATCGTGACGGAGAACATAGTCGGCGCGATAGGAATCAAGGTGATAATTCTTGCCTTAGGGGCAATAGGTTATGCCTCGCTTTGGGCAGCGGTCTTCGCCGATGTTGGTGTGGCTCTCCTCGCAGTGCTTAACTCCATGCGCATCATGTGGAAAAGATACTGAATTACCGCCTATTACAGTGAGTTAGTTTTCGGCAATGAGCCAATTTTCGATGCAACGGGTTTTAGAAGAGAAATTGACTCCGATTTTGAAAATCTTTCGTGAATCAATCTGATATGGACGGCTATAGTGGTTCTCCTCAATCTGTCTGAGAGCATCTTCGGCAGAATGATCATATTTTAACTCTATTATGTAGACATATTTAGGGGTCTGTATCATTATGTCGATGCTGCCATCCGATGTGCTGACTTCAGTCGAGGTGTTCAAAGTAACTCTGCATTGCCTTCATAGCTACCTCAGGCTTACCCTGTATAAAACCCAGGTATAATATCTGCTACTATCTTATTTGGGGCAGCACCCTTGCAATTAACATAATAGGGAAGGAGGTAATTAAAGAATCCTTTTTTTACTTCATTGTTAGGGATGCCAAGCAGATACTCCTGTACAGGCTTTTTCCAAATCGGTGTGGGCGAGCAAGAAAATAATACTTTCCTCCTGCTTCTGCAATCTTGCGTATGTATAAGATTTTATCAATATAGACGCACCCTCTTTCGCGCAATGATTTGAAATCCTGCTCGCCGATTCCATATTTCACTATCTGTTCCATTTCCTATCCATTTAAACTATTGTTTTCGGCAAAGTTACAAAAAGGTCGTTTATTTTACAACCCATACCTTTCCATATACTGTATTTTACTAAACTATCAAAAACTTACTATCACTATGGTATTACATACAATGGCATTATTCCAGAATATAATAGTGAAGAAATAGTGAAGAAAGCAGATATTATTTGGTACAGTAAGGATTTTGAAGTAACTTTGTAGACCTCATTATAATTGAGGCCAAACTGATATGACTGATTTTAAATATGCACAGTTGTTAGGAAGCAAAAAGGTGATGGGATTCTGTCTCTTTCCGGCCTCCGGTGATGAGTCGACAGACATGAAGGCCGTCTACAACAGATATGCCCTTATGCCCGGACAAACCCATTCCCTCAATGTAGGCATTGCTGAGGATCAGAATGACCACTTCCCTGATACGGATGCACTCGTGACTTTCAAGCGTAATTTCCCGATAGGTGTTGTGACGGCTGATTGTGTGCCTGTGATTGTCTACGCTCCTGATGTTGAAGGAGCGGCCGCGATCCATGCCGGCTGGAAAGGCACGTTAGGAGGAATTGTTGACAAGACTCTTGATGTCCTTGAGGAACATGGAGCGTCGCCTGCGGAGATGACAGCAGCTTTCGGTCCCTCAATAAGCAAGGAAAAATATGAGGTGGACGAGGCACTGGCCGATAAATTCAGAGAAGCGGGTTTCGGAGATTATGTTTCTTATCCTGATGGAGAAGGAAGCAAACCACATCTTGACCTTCAGGGAGTAAATGTGGAGCGCCTTCTGAGACGTGGAATAAAACACGAGAACATAATCTCCAATCCGGATTGCACCTACTCCACTCTAAATTCAGAAGGCCAGCCTATATATCAGAGCTACCGACGCAGCAACGGTGCCCCGGGCAGGAATCTCACGTTAGTCTACATCCACACTGACTCCAAATCCAACTAACTCCTCTTGTTCCGCAGTAAAGAGAGTAGGCGCGTTGATGATATAGAAGACAGAGTTAAGTGACATGTACAATATGTTCTTTCCTAAGGATATTGTAGGTTTGTAGCCAAATTGTATATCGAAGAAGCTGGTTTAAACATCTGATGTTTAAACCAGCTTCTTCTGTTGGTTGTTTTAATGAAAAAGGAATAAACTTATACATATAGAAGTGATGAAAGTAATCGGAATCAATGGAGGTGCCAGAAAAGACTGGAATACTGACACTCTTGTAAAGAAGGCTCTTGAAGGGGCAGCCGCTGCAGGTGCGGAAACGGAATTGGTAGAGTTGTATGCAGAGCCTATCAAGGGGTGTCTGGAATGTTTTGCATGTAAACGAAAAGGAATCAATACCGGTGGCGTTTGTGCCATTAAGGATAATTTGCGTCCTTTGCTTGAAAAAGCTCACGCAGCAGATGTGGTCATAATCGGCTCACCCAACTTCTTTGGTTATCCAACCGGAATGGTGCGTTCATTCATTGAGCGTTTTCTATACCCACTGACCTCATATCAGATGGAAGACGGCAAGATAGCGAGGGTGCTCGGCAAAAGAATTATCCCCGCAGGGGTTATCTTTACCATGAACGCTGACGAGAACTACTATAAAGCCGGAGGATATGAGGTGTCGCTTGGCATGACGAAGAGCAATCTTGAATTTATACTCGGCTACGCTGAACAATATAACTCTTATGCCACTCTTCAATTCAAAGACTATTCCAAGATGAAGGCCAATTTGTTTAATGCAGAGGAAAGGATTCAGCGTCATGAGACACAGTTCCCGATAGATGAACAGAAGTGTTTTGAGATGGGTAAGCGCTTAGTAGAAAAGGCAACAGAGCTTAACCGATAATGACACAATTGTAAAGCGTTTATAGACTGAGTTTTTCGATTTGGTATTCGAGGGCTCGGTTTTCCTTTTTTGAGCTGAA
>CAZQSD010000097.1:0-5757 GCA_964595885.1 uncultured Sangeribacter sp. | reverse complement strand
GACTGAGTTTTTCGATTTGGTATTCGAGGGCTCGGTTTTCCTTTTTTGAGCTGAAATTGGCCCCTATGAGATAGACCGTCCTGTCGGCCATGACGTATTTGCCGCCATACTCTCGGGAATGGATTTGCTCCATGGCTTCCTGGACGCTTTTGTTGTATTTCAATTCAAATACATAGATATATTTTCCAGAGATTACTTCCACATCGCTCCTACCTTTGTAGCCATGGCTTTCTGCGCTTGCCTGGGTGCCGCAGAGCACGGCCAGAAGATATGGATAGCACGGTAACTTGACTCCCATAACTTTCTGTCCAGTTATATTATGCACCTCGTTGATAAGAGATTCAAAACGCAATGGCCCATCATTTTTTATCGTAGATGTAATCCCGTAGTTGTCTTCATGTCTCTTAAGAGATACCATCAAGCGGAGTTGCAATCCATCAGGGCGATCATACGAGCCGGTATTAAAGTCGAAATAAAGTACGGGTCGTGGAGTCCAATCGAGATTCATGCTATCGGCAGAGAGTCCCTTGAACAGCTCTCGTCTTCCTTCGAAATAAGCCTCGAGCGTAGATAGAAGCAAGCTTTTCCCAAACCGACGTGGCCGGCTCAGGAAAATAAACTGTCCTTGTTCCAAAAGAGGTTTTATATAAGCGGTTTTGTGTACGTATGTATATCCTCCCTCTATGATTTTGGAGAAGGTCTGCATTCCGACGGGATATCTAAGAGATGTCATAATCTCAAACTTTTCCGCAAACATAGCGATTTTCAGCCTAATATCCAAATTCCCTCCATCCCTCTGAAAAGTCCGTTGAAATTCCACCAATGCTAACATCTTATATGAATAAAAAGAGATCCTGCTTCGACAAGACGTAAGGGGGGATGTACGTCATTTTCTACGGCCCCGTTGTTTGGCTTGGGAGCGGATCATACCGTGGAGAATTTGGCCTACTGGGAGTCCTATTCTAATTTTGCCAACTTTGACTGTCGGAGTGACAATCGGCTCTACATGGTATTTATTGGTGCCGAATTGTTGGACTGTCTGAGCTCCTACGTCCACACCAAAAGTATTGTTGAATTGATAGCTCATGTATCCTCCGAACGTGGAGACTCCATAGAATCCTATCATCGCCGGAATCATTGGATAGCCAATAGGTCGGCCAAAATAGTAGGTGCCGAAAGCGGTGAACGAAATGTTGGGTGCAAATTGATATTGGAGGTTTCCTGAGAGTCCGTATTGAGTGGTGAGTCCGTTGAAATAGCCGTACTTATTGGCCACAGTGCCGACAAACAGGGAAAGGTTGCCTATGTTTTGGTTTATACCGATAGTGCCCGAATGAACTTGCATAAGCCCGGGAAAATCCGTAATGTCGCCAGTGGCAATGAAGGTTGCGTCTTTCCAGAGAGGAATGACGGCTGTACCGGGAGATAGTTGATTCCTTGCAAGATTAAACTGCCCAAAATACATTAGGCTATCGAAATAAGCTATTGGGTGGGGGAACTCATCGATAGAAGTTATTTTTGAAGTATGAGACAGGGAATCTGAGAGACTATAGTTTGAAAGGTTTATACCTATACTGTCAGGGAGAGCGTATGATTTCACAGTGATATCATTCTCAACCGCCTGCCCCATACATAGAGCAGGAAACATTAAAATTAGAAGAAGAAAGAAAATACTTCGCAAAATCCGATCAGTGTCATAATCTTTAAATAATGCTTTTGCAAGAGGTTCATTGTCACATGAAATATAAGCCATATTTTTATATTCTTTCTTGCCAAATTCTTTTAGGATCCAGCTTTTACCCACTTGTCTTGCTCCTTGCAAGATGAGTGGTTTCCTACGGGATGACATTTTCCATTCAAGCAATTTGCTGTAAATTTTTCTTTTCATGCTGATTTACAATAATTTTTCATACAAAGATACAAAAATCTGCACGAATATTTGACGGATTACAACAAAAATCTGCACGAATATTTGACGAAATACCACAAAAATATGTACGAAGGCGCATAGGGCAGGCATTTGTGAACGGGAAATCGTTAGACTGATTGTTCGAAGTTTCTGAGGTTATATCGCCTCAGGAACTCCTCCAATGACTGTTCCTTCGACAGGCCGAGACGTGTGCGGAGCCTATATCGCGCTTTATAGACCGAGGGCATTTCTGTATTGAGAATAGTGGCAATCTGTCGGTTATCAATACCTGCTGCCACCAACGATGCCAACTTTACATAATACTCATTAAGCGACGGGAAGTCATTCTTAAGCCGGGTCATGAAAGTGGCATCTATCTCCTCATTGACCTTAAGAAAACCCTTTCTGTTTTCCTCGTTGCTTTTATAGATGCGCAGCACCTGACGCAATTCATCGGCACCTTCATCAGGCAACAATTGCCGCGCCTTCAGATCAGTAAGAAGAGTTTCCATATCATTCACCATTCTCTCATTCTCCTCCATCACTTTAGCTTGAGCTCGCATGGCCTGACGCTCGTTATCCATCTTTTCCTCAAGCAACTTTTTCTCAAACCGTTGTTTCTCCTGTTTGCGTTTGTTACGGAATATACTGTAACCCAAAATAAGGGCTAACAGAAGTATAATAACCACGCACAGCATCACAATCCGCGTCTTCTCAAGTCTGGCGGTACGTTCCGCCATCTCAATGCGCGACTTTGCATCCATTGCATATATCTGAGGCTTATTCATGACCCGGTCAAGACTGTCTCTTAAAAAATAAGCCCTGTCAACTTCATCAAGACATGAATCTATCTTACCATCCAGATAGTAAACCTCCGCCATCATCCGATGCAAGGCTAAGGTATACCTGTTTTCTCCCTGTTTATTGATCATCGTGTCAAGCGCACTCCTAAGCAATAATTTACCCTCCTGCAGATCTCCCTGACCTGCCATGTGACGACCTTTAAGTCCGAGACAAAGGGAGAGATTGTCATTATCAACTTCCCTCTCCCTAAGCATTTCGATAGCACGGTCAAGAAACCCAATCTCGCCAGTCTCGGCAAAGGTATTCTGAAGAATCATGGGCATCCCATGATGATCTTTATTGACCATAGTGTCGCTCAATAGGCTCTTTAGAATATTAATCCGCTCAGGATTTTTAGAAACATTTGCCATATTCAGACGTGCGATGGTCAGATGAGGAATCAAATTCAGTTCAGTTGAAATCTTCTCGGCACCCTTATAATATTCCATAGCCTTGACCGTATCATGAAGGTCAGAGAGAATATTGCCAACTATTATCAGATTACGGCTTAGTTCCGGTTTAGCACCAATACCGGAGAAATATTTTATGTTGTCGAGCGACATAAAATATCTTTCATAAAGGTCATGAGTAAACTCAGCCTTCAACCCTTTCATCGCATGCCAGTCATATGGAGACAATGCCGAATCACTTCTAAGCATCGCATTCTCTATAAAGTTGCGCATAGCATCTTTTTCTTTGTAGGATATGGTACATGCCTTAAGGTAGAGGCTTCGCATCTGAAGCAGTTTATTGTCAGGATGACGTCGAGCCACCGAACAGAATCGTTCCACTATATCGCGGTTATCATAAAGTTTTTCCACCGATACCCGGTTACGCTCATACTGGAGTATCAAACTGTCTGCTTCTGCAACATTTGTGGCCGGCCATTGGAATAATGGATCCAATGGCCGGGTGCGTGTGCATCCAAATATGATGAATAAAAATGTTATGACGAGTAGGTATTTCATGTTGCAAATTTATAGAAAAAAAGTGAATAATTAAATAAATTAGAGCCAGTCCATATACAGTCCATATAATTTTTTTGCCTGAACGCATAAAAAAGTTGAATTTTGCACACTGAAAACTATCGGCTACAGATAGGCGATTTTTACCGAATATTCAATTAAATTATCCACTATGAGAAAAATCTTACTACTGCTTGCAATGGTCACGGCAACCGTATCATTTGCCGCTCCATTAACTCCACGTGAAGCTCTCGATGCGGCTATCGGGAAAGCAAGACACGCCTTGCCCGGACCGGAATCTCCAAATTCCTATTCATTATGCTGGCAGACGGCAAACAACGGCGTCTATGTGTTTTCCAGCGATAATGGAGGATTTATAATAGCATCCGGTGACAGTGATTGCCCACCCTTGTTGGGATATAGCGACAAGGCAAACTTCGACACAAATGCAATTCCTCCTGCACTCGAAGCATTTCTTTCCGCAATCGACTCGGCAATAACCAATGGACAGCAATATCGCATTGCAGCCACACGCACCGACAAGACTGACATCACTCCTTTGGTCACTGCTAAATGGAACCAGTCGGAACCCTACAACAATCTTTGTCCGGAATTGCAGGACAAACATTGTCTGACAGGATGTGCCGCCACTGCTATGGCACAGGTGATCAAATATTGGGAATATCCCACAAATCCTACCGGCCAGATAAGCTACAACTGGCCTACTGGAGGAAAGACCCTGTCATACGACTTTACAGATGTTACTTTCGATTGGGAAAACATGCTTGATGTCTACGACACAGATGCTACCGCTGCACAAAACGATGCAGTAGCCCAACTTATGCTCGCATGCGGCATGGCTTCTCAGATGGACTATACCCACATATTCTCCGGAACCACCGACATAGAGGCCGGACTCGGAATGGTTAACCATTTTGGATATGACGGTTCCATCAGACTGTTGTTCCGTGATTTCTATAGAATAGGAGAATGGAATAATATGGTTTATAATGAATTGGCAGCGGGGCGTCCAATACTTTATTATGGTTTCAGTCCGGTTGGCGGACATGCCTTTGTATGCGACGGATATGATGGCACAAACGGTGACTACTTCCATATAAACTGGGGATGGGGCGGCCTCAGTGACGGGTATTTCCTCATAAATGCACTCAATCCCGAATATATAGGACTCGGAGGAAGCACAGGGGGATTCAATATAATGCAATCGGCATTTTTCGGACTTGAACCGGCAAACGGAACTGCACCGGAAGTTTTCCATCAGGTGCTCTGCTTCGGATATTTCGCCACTGAAAAGATGAGCTACACTAAAGGGAACCGTATTCTATTTGGTCTGGCCGGAGGCATAAAACGTGCCGGATTCTACAACATGTCGCTTGAGAAAATATATTTCACACCCGGTTTGAAACTGACTCCAATAAACGGAGGTGAGCCAGTTTACTTCCCCGCAACCACTGGTGCCAACATAAAACCGGCAGAATGTATGGAAACATTCAATGTAGACAGTTCTGACTTTCCCGAAGGAACTTACCGCGTGAACCCGGCCTACCGGATTGGAGAAAGTGATAAATGGGTCGATATGCCTGAAGAAACACAAATGCGAACCAAAATGATCATGACAATTTCTGAAGATGACATATCAATCAGCACTACAGATGACAGTGATGGCTTGATAGTGAATGATTTCACTGTAGAGCCAACTGTATTCAGAGCTGATGAGGAGGTTGCTCTCAGCGTTGATTTTATTTCTTATAATTTAGATGAACGCATCACCCTCACCCCTACCCTCATAAGCGCAACCGGATATATCATATCACAAGGTGAGGCTCAGGCTATCGATGCAGTTGCAGGTGAGGGTGGTCACTTAAACTGGAACACTACATTTACTCCATCCCCCGAACCGGGAAGCTATCTGTTAGGGTTACTTAATCCTAAAACCCAGCTTCTGACTGATCCAATAGCAGTGGTGGTAACAGGTGAGGATATCGAGAATGAATTCGTTCTTTCAAACGTACGTTTCAA
>CAZQSD010000096.1:0-12047 GCA_964595885.1 uncultured Sangeribacter sp. | reverse complement strand
AAAGTTATAACCGATTTTTCCAATAACCAAACAATTCGACAAGGTTCAATCTCTTATCTATTTATCCTATGGTGCATAGTTTTCCCTTAAGTTTATAACCTAATTTTTCATAACAAGCATTGGAAGCCTTATAATCGGCATCTGTATAAAGCATTGGGGTGAATCCGGCTTGCATTGCGAGTTTTGTAACTTGATAAACTAAATTCTCAGCGTAATGCTTCCTCCGATATTCCGGACGAGTATATACAAAACTAATGGATGCTAAGTCACCCAAAGGGACATATTTACAACTCGCAACACTTATACTCCGCTTATTTTTCCATAAATACATATTTGCAGAGCGTATAAATGATTGCGCATCGTTTCTATAGGAAGCATAGTCTCTTTGGTCAGCTCCTACATCTTGATGAAATCAGCCTAAAAATTCTACTACCTCATCAAGATCACCCATATCGCAACGGTATATGCAACCGTCCGTCTCAATAGACGGAGGCAAGAGATTAAGACAATCATAAGCTAATAAGTTAGTCTTAATACCTAAGTCTATACCCTCTTCTACTGCTTTTTGAATAAAGAATTCGGCTAACTTATACTTAAGATTAAATCTATGTTCTCCATCTAACAGATTATGTTCCTTAATAATTTTATAGACGTTTCCCATTTCTTCATCCGTCACATCGTCTGGAGTCCAGATCCATATAGGAAACGGATTAGTGGTAAAACATATAATCAGTCTTTTATGGTCAGTTAGCAACAACTCACATTTTCCTTCAATTATGCGACGAAGTACAAAAAATGTATACTTGTCATTCCCTAATAGTTTAAAATCCCTTTCATCTACAAAGCTGTCCATAACCAAATAAAATTATCAACTTTATGATCTTAATCAGTGATGATTTTCGAATGTAAAGTTAGCTATTATAAAGTTGATTTGCAAATTATTTCCGTTAAGGCCGCTTAAAATGTTAATCAGATTCAAATTCGAGGTCCAGCATTGCGTGGCAAGTTAGTAACTGAATGGTACCATCACCAGATAGAGTAACATCTACCATTATTATACCCAAAAACGCTCTGATGCTCTACTGATGGTACTGATTGTAATCTTTAACTATTTTAGTTACGGAGATAGAGTAATAACCTATTAATTAGAATGGTCACACAGTTACGGCACGGACCCACGACGAGCCATATTTCATGTAGCGCCGTAGGGCTTTGTGCCTACTTTGGAAGATTACGCCGCCTGTCCTGCTCCGTATAGTTGACACCGAGCATTTCCAGCCAATTTCTTTTTATGCTTATTCCACAATACCCGAATGACAGCATATACGCCAATGACCATGAGGTTTGCCTTCGGCTATTTGTCAAGGTCATTCGCGTAAATTCTGGTCTAAGACATCGATAATTACTCCCGTTTAACCAGTTCAATAGCTTGTTTGCCTGTCATTCTCTCGATAGTCATTTCAATGGCAAGACATCTATTAAACCCCATCTTGATTTCCTCGTTCAGGCTTTCATCATCATTAGGGTTGCATCTGCGTCCAACCGCTTCAAGTATGCGTTTCTTTTCTGAAGTGTCATCTATTATTCTGACTCTCCCAAATGTTATGACACTTCGGAAATAGGTGGTATAAGTTTCAGGATGTATTTCATCTTTGGCAATGACAGTGAAACTGGCGTTGCTATTTTGCTTGATTATATCAACCTTATGACCGTTTAATGCTGAGTGAAAATATAATTTCCCGTTCTCATAAACATGGCTCAACGGGACACCGTATGGCATACCGTCTTCTCCACATAATGATAATACCCCCGATGTAGTCGAATTAAGTATGGCAATACTTTCTTCCTCTGAAAGTAATTGCTTGAAGCGTCGCATTTTCTTTTCCATTAATTCATAAGCTTTAGGCCGATTACTGAAAGGATAAGGGTTGTTATGAAAAACAATCGCCAAAATGTAGCCGGCTCATTGAAAAAAATAATACCGACAATGACGGTTCCCACCGCGCCAATTCCTGTCCACACGGGGTAGGCCGTTCCGATTGGTATGGTATGCACCGCTTTTGAAAGTAATATCATACTTAGGGTAAGGCAAACAAGGAATCCGATGCCCCATAGACACCACGGAGTTCCGGTTAAACCTTTCATCTTGCCGAGGCAAAACGCAAAGCCTGTTTCAAAGCACCCGGCGATAATGAGAAGAATCCAATTCATATCTCATAAACTCTTGTCCTATTGAGGGCTGCAGTAATATCCGGCGTCTCCTTCTAAGGTCAATTCTATATGCAAAATTACGAATTATCTACAACATTAACAAACTAACTGTCAAGAATAAATTCTTGTTTAACCTAAATATAAAAGACCGCTTTAAAACAGTTTTAAGGCGGCCTTTCATCTTTAGGTTACTTTCATCTTTAGGTTAAATGAGTTTGCGGTAGCGGATTCGGTGTGGAGTATCGTTTCCGTCACGCTTTTTCTTAAACTCTTCGTAGTCGGAGTAGGAGCCTTCGTAGAAAGTAACCTGACTGTCACCCTCAAATGCAAGAATGTGGGTTGCGATACGATCAAGGAACCAGCGGTCGTGGCTAACTACCACTGCACAGCCGGCAAAGTTCTCCAGACCTTCTTCGAGGGCTCGCAGAGTATTTACGTCAATATCGTTGGTAGGCTCGTCAAGAAGAAGCACATTGCCCTCCTCTTTAAGTGCCATCGCAAGGTGAAGACGGTTGCGCTCGCCACCTGAAAGCACACCGATTTTCTTTTCCTGGTCTGCACCCGTGAAGTTGAACTTAGAGAGATATGCACGTGCATTCATGTCTCTGCCGCCCATGCGGAAGGATTCAACGCCTTGCGAAATGACTTCATAGACAGTCTTATCCGGCGACAAGTCTTTATGGTTCTGGTCAACGTATGCAATCTTTACAGTATCACCAACTTCAAAATCTCCTTTATCTTGCTTTTCAAGTCCCATGATGAGACGGAAGAGAGTGGTCTTTCCTGCACCATTAGGTCCGATGACTCCTACAATACCATTAGGAGGAAGCATAAAATTAAGATCAGTGAAGAGGGCTTTGTCGTCGTAAGCCTTGGCAAGATGTTGAGCCTCGATAACCTTATTACCTAAGCGTGGACCGTTAGGAATAAATATTTCAAGTTTTTCCTCACGCTGTTTCTGATCTTCGTTAAGGAGTTTGTCGTAGCTTGAAAGACGAGCCTTTCCTTTGGCCTGACGAGCTTTAGGAGCCATACGCACCCATTCTAACTCACGCTCAAGGGTCTTGCGACGCTTGCTTGCCTGTTTCTCTTCCTGAGCCATCCGTTTGGTCTTCTGATCAAGCCAAGAGCTGTAGTTGCCTTTCCAGGGAATACCTTCGCCTCGGTCAAGTTCAAGAATCCAGCCTGCAACATGGTCAAGGAAGTAGCGGTCGTGGGTTACTGCGATCACAGTTCCCGGATACTGCTGAAGATGCTGTTCGAGCCAGTCGATTGATTCTGCGTCGAGGTGGTTGGTGGGCT
This sequence comes from uncultured Sangeribacter sp., assembly GCA_964595885.1. Taxonomy (GTDB): domain Bacteria; phylum Bacteroidota; class Bacteroidia; order Bacteroidales; family Muribaculaceae; genus Lepagella. Next base: position 8,534 of record CAZQSD010000096.1, on the reverse strand, counting down.
CGTCGAGCAACAATATGTCCGGTTGTTGAAGGAGAAGGCGGCAAAGAGCCACACGACGACGCTCGCCACCGGAGAGGACGGCTATCTTCTTATCGTCAGGTGGACAACGGAGAGCATCCATAGCACGTTCAAGTTTGTTGTCAAGGTTCCACGCATCGCAGGCATCCAGTTTGTCCTGAAGCTCAGCCTGACGGTTGATAAGCTTGTCCATCTTCTCAGGGTCTTCCAGCACTTCGGGATCGGCGAACTTATTATTGACCTCATCATATTCAGCCAATAGGTCAAGGACAGGCTGCATACCTTCCTGCACGACTTCTTTCACTGTCTTGTCGGGATCAAGTTTCGGATCCTGCTCCAGATAACCGACTGTGTAGCCCGGTGAAAACACAACATTGCCTTGATAGCTTTTATCAAGACCAGCTATGATTTTTAGCAATGTGGATTTACCGGATCCATTAAGACCTATGATGCCTATCTTTGCGCCGTAAAAGAAGGAAAGATAGATGTTTTTAAGTATCTGTCTCTGTGGAGGGATAATTTTGCTCACTCCCACCATTGAGAATATTATTTTTTTATCGTCTGCCATTACTATATATGGTTACTGATTGCTAATTGATTTTGGAAGCTGCCTTAGTGCGGTAGTCGCATCTCACTTTCCCTTTGGCGATATTGTTGAGTTTTGTGCGGATCATCTGTTTGCGGATGCCCGACACATGGTCAGTATACACCGTGCCAAGCAAGTGGTCAAACTCGTGCTGGATAATTCTGGATGCGAATCCGGTGAACTCTTCCTCATGCTCCGTGAAGTCTTCATCAAGCCAGTTGAGGCGGATATGCTCATGGCGTTTTACAGGTTCGGAAAGACCCGGAAGTGACAGGCAGCCTTCCTCGCGTGTGACAGGGGGAAGGTCTTCAATCACTTCCAGTTCCGGATTGATGGCTGCGAATTTCAGATCCTTGCATTCCGGAAATTTGTCAGCCAATACGCTGCCGTCAATGACGAAGATGCTCAGAGGCTGTCCTACCTGGGGGGCTGCCAGACCAACTCCGTCGGAATGATACATTGTCTCAAACATATCATTCACGAATTTTCTGAGATCCGGATAATCCTTATCAACATCTTCCGTCTCTTTTCGAAGCACGGGGTGCCCGTATAAATAAATAGGTAATATCATATTTGTGTAAAAAATTACTTTTGCTTAGTCAAAGATTCCCGCAGACACTTCCTCAACTTCTGTTTCACCTGTGCTTTCATAGATCTGACCTTCACAAGGATTGAAACTGGAGGGGAACTCAAATTTTGTATCTTGAGAATAGGGGAGCTTTGGATCTCCATAGACTTTCTGCATATAATAGCCATAGATCGGGAGGGCGGCCCTTGCGCCTTGTCCAAGCGCCATAGTGTTGAAATGGATGTAGCGTTCTTCACCGCCTACCCATACGCCGGTGACAAGGTCTGGGGTAAAGCCCATAAACCAGGAGTCGGAGTTTGAGTTGGTCGTGCCTGTCTTGCCACCCATCTGTGCACGTATACCGTAACGGCTGCGCAGACTTGCTGCCGTTCCGCTGTCTACCACGTTCATCAATATTGAGAGAATCTTATAATAGGCCTGTTCGCTCGTCACTTCGCTACGGTGAGGGGGCGCAGACCAAATCAGATTACCCTGATTGTCCTCAATGTGTGTCACAAATACCGGATCAACACGCATGCCTTTATTGGCAAAGGTAGTATAGCCTGCTACCATCTCTTTTACCGGAACATCGACAGTGCCCAACGCAAGAGGCAGGGTCGCATCAATGTGGCCTGTGATGCCGAACATCCTCATTTTATTGGCGAGATTCTTCGCTCCAAGCTCATATACGAGGCGTGCGGAAATCCAGTTGTTGGAGTTGGTAAGCGCCCAGCGGAGATCAACCATCTCTCCGACTCTTGCGCTGCCGGAGTTACGTGGTGACCAGTTCCCGAAGGTTGGCTGAGAGTTGAGGAACATGGAACAAGGTGTATAGTCTTGTTCCATAGCGAGAGTGTAGAGGAAAGGCTTGGCTGTAGAGCCGATCTGCCTCCTGCCTCGCGACACCATGTCATATTGAAAATAATTGAAATCAGGACCGCCAACATACGCTTTTACATAGCCTGTGTGTGGATCCATACTCATCATGCCTGTGCGTAAGATTGACTTCATATAAAGAAGTGAGTCATACGGAGTCATAGTGACCGTTTTTGATCCAGGACGATAATTTTCACCTTCTTTAATATAAGTAAACACATCCATTTGATAAGGCTTATGGAAAGTTGCTTCAATTTCAGCCTCATTCCATCCGGCATTTTTCAAAACGCGCCATCGTTCAGTCTGCTTCATGGCGTTTTTGATAAGGTTCATCACTCCACTCCTGCTCAGCTCATCGGAGTTGGTGGTGTAGGGACCTGTCGGTTGGCCTTGTTTCTCCTTAAAGAACGCCGGCTGCAAAGTGCCTCCCAAATGTTTATTGACTGCTTCCTCAGCATATTTCTGCATTCTTACGTCAATAGTGGTGTAAATCTTAAGACCATCTGTATAAATGTCGTAATATGATCCGTCAGGCTTGGGATTCTTGAGAATCCAGCCATAAAGAGGATTCTCCTCCCATTGCGTTGAGTCGGTGTTATATTGTCCTAATGCAAGCGTATATGCAAGGTTACTTTTATATTTGCTTCTTTCCGGCCTCACAGGCTTTTTGGCTTTCATGAGCATTCGGATCTCTTCACGCAGATAAGGCGCGCCGCCGTCGCGATGATCAACACGGTGGTAATCAAGTTCAAGAGGGAGTTGTTTCAGTGAGTCAGCCTCTTGCTTGGTGAGTTTGCCGGCCTTTTGCATCTGGTCAATAACCACATTGCGTCGGTTGCGGGTGCGTTCAGGATGACGGAGTGGATTGAAATAGCTGGGATTCTTGAGCATTCCTACCAGCATGGCTGATTCCTGAATGTTAAGATCCCAGGGCTCTTTGTTAAAATAGACGTTGGCTGCTGTCTTTATGCCTACTGCATTGTTGAGAAAGTCAAAACGGTTGAGATACATATTGATGATCTCCTGTTTGGTGTAGAAACGCTCCAGTTTTATTGAAATCATCCATTCTATTGGTTTCTGGAGTGCGCGTTTGAACATATTGCTCGAGGGGCGTGAATAAAGCTGCTTGGCCAACTGTTGGGTTATGGTTGAGCCGCCGCCTGACGACTTGTCGCCCATCATCAAGGTCTTTACACCGGCACGTCCGAGGGCTATGAAGTCAATGCCGGAATGATCGTAGAAACGCTCATCTTCCGTTGCGATTAGCGCGTCAATCACATATGGCGACACAGATTTATAGTCAGAGTTAACACGGTTGCCTGCTCCGGCGAAATATCTTCCTAACTCTGTTGTGCCGTCAGATGCGATCACGACAGATGCAAGTTTGTCATGCGGGTCTTCGAGTTCTTCAATAGGAGGCATGTAGCCGATCACTCCGTTGTAGATCAGCAGGAGGAACAAAGCCATTATTGCCCCCAGACTTAAAAAGGAAATCCACAGAAATTTGACAATCCTGCGGTTTTTGATTATTTTCCTGTTGGCTTTAGGATTGATATTGAATGAATCGGAGGTAGGGTCTCCTTTATGGTTGCGACGTTCTGCCATCGTTTTTTATTTGTAATTAATGCTGTTAACCTTATTATTGCACCATACAGCCATACGGTGCCTAAGCAAATGCAAAATTACAAAAAAAAAGCCCGGTATCAAAATTTTATCCAATTCAGATACCGGTATAGAGGGTTATTATCATAGTTTGATGTCGGAAATGTCGACTATTTTATTAACTATGGCATAAATTGTTAGTCCGGTGGCGGAATGTATCTCCAATTTGCGGGCTATATTGCGGCGATGGGTTATGACTGTATGTATTGACAGAAAGAGTTTGTCGGCAATCTCCTGATTAGTCAGGCCTTTCACCACAAGTGAGATTATCTCTTTCTCACGCTGTGAGAGGGTCTCTTTCTCATCAGCATTGTCACTTGGCGAAGAACAGAGTTTCTTTATTTTGACCGACATGGTGTCAAGGTCATCTATGACGGAGATTACATCATCAAACAGGGCGGCAGCCTGACGGTTGAGCTTACCGATTTCTATAGCCACAATTTTAAATTCTTCCCCTGGGAACTCGGCACGGAAATGCTCAGGATTAAACATTCCGCCGAAAGTCGGATTTATGATTATGATGTCGGGAGTGTTGGCTTTGACACAGTCGGAAAGATCAGCAGGTGATTTCACCTCCATTATGTCTGTCTGTAAGCCCGGCAAACGGCGCAGGCATTGTGAAAATCCGGCCGCCAGCACCGGGGAAGTCTCTGCTATCAGGATGTGAATCTTTTCTGTCTTTGCCATAGTAATTATGCTGTTGTTGAGTGACGTTCAAGATTCATGATTGCAGGCACGAGCAAACAGTCTTCCACATGACAATGGCTCACGAGTTCTTCCTCACAGCGATAGATGTCGTAGAGGGCCGCATTCAGAAGGTTGGTCTTGGCATCTTGCGGACAGTATTTGATGATTATGCTTTTCAGTTCCTTCAGCTTCGTGCCTACCTGTTCATGATGGTCACTGTAGGTCGTGATCTGATAGTTGTCGGGGTGTTTTCCGGCAAGCAGCTGCCTCACATATTTAAACACTGTCATTTCCTCATATTCCATATGTGTGCGCACCTCTTTGACATATTCGTCAAACAGCTTGATGATAAGGAAAGACACATCTGAATCGCGTAGCTGGATGCTGTCGAGCAGCTTGCGCCGGATAGCTGGCAAACAGTATTCAAGGAAATATATGTGGCTTTGCTTAAGGTAAAGCAGCAGGGATTCAACAGAGACATCATCTGAGGTCTCGAAATTATTGTAACCGTCCATTACAAAATTTACTACGGCGAGGAATGTGCGGCAGTCAACCCCTGCGTCTTCACATACTTCTGTGACTGTCTTATCGCCGAAACCCATAGGGATACCGAACCTGCTCATCACCTGAATCAATTGATAATTATCGGCAATGAGGGTAATCATTTTGTCGGATGGGTGATAAGTCTTTTGTCCTGACATGGTATTTGTTATAATTAACTTTTATAGGTGCATCGCCTGTCTTTGGAGGAAGTGCAAAGATGGTGATATGGTGCTGTAACCTTGCGGTGACAGCAACCATATATGACCTTTCTAACTCTAAATAACTAATAACTAAAGCCTTTATTTTTTCTGCTTTTCTGATTGCAAAATTACTTTATAAATTCAGGATCTGCAATCGCCATAAATAGGTAAAAAAGGCCAATAAACAGGGATGTAGGTAGCAATAAATGGTTATCCAAGTGGAAGGATATTATTTTTTCCTTACTGAAAAGCCAAAATTACCGATTATTTTACCTATTTCGTGGTAGTGGCCGTGAGAGTAAACAAGCAGTCCGGCTTTTTCAAGTGAGAATTTGCCGGTGTCCGCATCCAGATAGCGTTCGTCAGCCCTGACGTTGATCACATCGGCAATAAACATGTCATGGCTTCCCAGATGCATTACGCTTTTCACCCGACACTCTATGCTTATGGGGGATTCCTCGATGGTGGGCGACTTTACTTTTTCTCCGGGGATAGGGTGGAGGCCGGTTTCTTTCCATTTGTTGTAGTCGCGACCTGAGCGTACACCTGCCCAGTCAGTGGCGCGAGCCATGTCGGCAGTTGTGAGATTGATTGTAAATTCCATATTCTTCTCAATCAGAGGATAGGAATAGCGTTCGGGACGCACTGAGATGTAGCACATTGCCGGGTCGGAGCATATGGTGCCTGTCCATGCCACTGTAATCATGTTCCAGTTTTCGGGGTTATCGCCACAGGTGACCAATACAGCCGGAAGGGGATAAATCTGGGTGCCGGGGCGCCAGGATATTTTTGCCATGTCTATGTGATTTGAGGTTCGTTATTTTTTATGCAAAATTATATAAAATTGACCTTATGATCAAAGATAAAAAAATCGGGACCATGAAGTCCCGATTTCTAAAAGCCTTCCGACGGTAGTTATTTCTTTGTAGGATCTATACCAAGATTCTCATATATGAATGAGTAGAGGTCAGTATATTCATCAATCACCTTGGCAGTGGGCTTACCGCCGCCGTGACCTGCCTTGCTGTCGATGCGGATCAGTTTGGGAGCGTCACCGGTGTTGGCTGCCTGCAGGGCGGCTGCATATTTGAATGAGTGGGCAGGCACCACACGGTCGTCATGGTCAGCGGTAGTGACCAAGATGGCCGGATAAGGGGTGCCGTCATTCTTAATATTGTGGATTGGAGAATAGGCAAGCAGGTAATCAGCCATTTCCTTGGAGTCAGCACTTGTGCCGTAGTCAGAAGCCCAGTTCCAGCCGATGGTAAAGAGATGATAGCGCATCATGTCCATAACGCCTACACGCGGAATAGCCACTTTGAAGAGGTCAGGACGCATATTGACGGTGGCACCGACGAGAAGACCGCCGTTGCTGCCGCCTTCGATTGTGAGATAATCCGGAGATGTCCAACCCTGATCAATCATATATTCCGCAGCTGCGATGAAGTCGTTGAATACATTCAGTTTGTTCATCTTCGTGCCTGCAGTGTGCCATTCCTCTCCATATTCAGAGCCACCGCGAAGGTTAGCCTGTGCGTAGATGCCTCCGTTTTCAAGCCATAACATACGGTTAGGTGAGAAGCCGGGTGTAAGCGATACGTTGAAACCGCCATATCCATAAAGGTAGACAGGGTTCTTACCGTTTTTCTCCAGACCTTTCTTGTAGGTGATAAACATCGGAATCTTTGTGCCATCAGCAGAGGGATAGAACACCTGCTCTGTGACATAGTCATCCATGTTGACACCGTTGATCTCTGCCTGGCCGATGAGTGTGCTTTCGCCTGTCTCAAGATTATAGGAATAGCGTGCTGAAGGTGATGTGAATGATGTGAGTGCATAATACACCTCGTTATGATCCTTATCAGCGGAGATGCCAACTGTGCCGTAGGTCGGGAATTCAATTTCGCGAATCAGTTTGCCTGAAGGCTCATACACATAAGCATGTTCAGCGGCATCCTTTTCATATGTGACGATCATCTTGTCGCCCGCGAATTGCATTCCTGTCATCACGCCATCGCTCTCGGGGAGTAGCTCTGTCCAGTTCTGGCGTGCGGGATTCTTTAGGTCAGCCACCATCAGACGGTTTTTGGGTGCGCCCCAATTGGTCAAGATATAGGCTTTGCCATCAACCACATCCATGATGCTGTGCTTATAGTCTTGTGAAGGTTCCATAATAACCCAATCACCGCCGTTTTTAAGGTTTTTGACCATGATTGAGCTGCCGACACCTTCTCCTCCGCCCATCACAAACATCCAGTCTTCAGACTCAGGTACGTATGCGGAATGGAAATGGAGGGGATGAGCCTTGTCTTCATACACGAGACGGTCGCTGCTTTGCGGTGTGCCAATCTTGTGATAGTATATCTGATGGTTTTCATTAGCATTGGAAAATTCCTTACCTTTTTCAGGGCGTGGATATGAACTGTAGTAAAATCCGTCGCCTTCCCAGTCAGCACCGGTGAATTTTGCCCATTCGATATGGTCGTCAAGTAACTGGCCTGTCTTGGCATCCATCACATATATCTCGTTCCAGTCAGATCCGCTGCGTGAGATAATATAGGCTGCATATTTGCCATTATTGGAGAAGCTCATCCCGTTGAGAGCCACTGTGCCGTCATCTGAAAGTTTGTTGGGGTCGAGAAAGACTTCAGCTTTGCCATTGAGGGAGTCTGTGCGGTAGAGCACGCTCTGATTCTGTAGGCCGTCATTCTCATAATAATAGTATTTCCCGTCTTTGTGCTTTGAGGGCAAACCGGTTTTTTTGTAGTTGTTGAGGTCGGTGAGCCTTTTCTTGATGTCGGCACGGAAAGGAATCTTTGAGAGATAACTTTCGGTGACTTCATTTTCAGCCTTCACCCATTCGAGAGTGGTAGGGGCAGTATCGTTCTCAAGAGGACGGTAGGGATCGGCAACTGCTGTGCCGAAATAATCGTCGGTTACGGTTTCGTCGGTGGGAGCTGCCGGATACTCAATCTTGGAGCTTGAGCATGCCGTTGCCATTGCACCCGCAAGTGTTGACATGAATACCAGTTTTAAGGGTCGGTTCATATGATTTAAGGTTATTAATAATTTCTGCCGATAAAAAGCAATTGGGTTATTTTCCACAAAATTAATAAAAAATAGTGATTTGGGGAAATAGGGCTTCCGGCCATGGAGTGGTGATCTGAAAGCCTGAAGCGGTTATTTTATGAGATTGGTGCTGGATTATATCACAAAAATTAGGTGAAATAAAAATTAAATGTGAAAATATGTAAAAATATTGAAATTTAATTATGATAAATTTAAAATAATGTTAAATATGGAAATATTTTTATGTTTAATAACATAGTTTTGAAAAATAATTATTAATTTTGCAGTGAGTTTTTCATGGTATTAGATTTTAAGGTTAACAGAA
>CAZQSD010000095.1:0-12072 GCA_964595885.1 uncultured Sangeribacter sp. | reverse complement strand
AACTCCAAACCCAAAGCTTGGAAAATAGTGTCCTTTCCATAAAATATCTATAAACAAATCCCCACTTATAATGTTTCCTTCCTCGTCTTCAGTATCAGCACGGATTATAGTACCATCAGGTCCTTGTGGTATTACATTGACAGCAAGTGTGATATCATCTAAAGATCCTTCAATCACTGTCCCTTCCTCAATCAGTACTTTTTCATAAACAAAAACTATTGCTTCTTTTGCATTTTGAGAGTATCCCATTATTAATATATCATACATTCCCGGAGGGAGGGTGAGTTCTTTGCGCCCACTATAAGTTAAAGATGTGTCGTCGGCATCTGACGGTACGGCATGCGCAGACATTGAATAGTCAAACTCGCTATCACCAGTGATTTCGATTGGCACCGTGACTTCGTCTTCTGCGGGAGCCTTTTGCACTTGGGCAGTCCTTTCCCGATTTACTATCCTTACATTGCTCATGTCGGAATAGTTGGTGACATACGTTGCTTCACCCTTCTCTTGTATGACGCGGCGGGTGGATGATACCGGGTTTGAACCCTGTGCTGCCATTGTTATGGCAATCATGATTAAAAAGATTAGTTTTTTCATATTCATATAAATTTTAATGAATGATGCCGCAAAATTATAATGCCATATTTAAACTGTCAAGAATCAATGGGTTTACAATAGGGTTACATAGGGTTACAATAGGTTTACAGTTTACAGAAAAGTGTTTATAATGCCTGAAAATGATTAATTTTGCCACATGAAATGGTTTCATTACATATTAGTACTGTTTGTCTTTGTTGGTTGCCACAATAGGGAAACCTCCATGTTTCGTTGGAGCCCGCTCCTTACGGAGGCTGATTCCATAACCCTCAGATTGGATAGGGAATTGATAAAATCCACCCATCCTGACTCCCTTCGTCCTCTCGTTGAAAAGATGGAGAGGATAGCGGATGATTATCCCGACATAAAGCAGTTGCGCTGCCGGGCTTATTTCTGGAGAGCCAAGATGTATCATAAGCTTGAGATGGGCGATAGCATGGACTATTGGAGCGGGCAGTCACGCATGCTCATGGATTCTGTCCGCTATCCCTATGATCAGGCACGGCTGAATCTGCTTTTTCACACCGAGGTGTCGGAACGTACACTTGATTCCTACATGAGGGTGATGAGAGTGACCGATTATGCGCGAAAGACATCTGACCCCTTTTTAGAGGCTAATGCTTTGTTGGTGGCAGATCTGCTGAAAAATGTGTTGGAAATTAAGTCAGGTGACGGTGAACTCAAACGAGTTGCAGAACTGTTTTCCGATTTAGGGCTGGCTCAGTATTCCCTAAGATTTAATGCCAACATTGCGCTTAGGCTTCTTTCCAAAGGAGATTCGGTAGGAGCTTACAAGCTTCTGAAAGAATTGGAGGAAAATCAAAAGATAAGGGAAGACAGATATATCTATACCAAAGTGCTTTTTGACTTAGGACTGACGAAAAAATCGGCCGAATATATGGCAAAGGCTGCTGAATGTGCTAAAGACTACAACAAAAGGATGGAAATGACCTGCCGATGGTATGAAGGGCATTTCTCATGGCTTGCCGGCCAGAGGGAAAGGGCCGATTCTATCTATAGGTCGTTGTTGCCGTTGATAGGGTTATGTTCCCACGAAATAAAGTCTAACATTTTTTATGATAATGCTGTCAGATTAGAGAGGGAAAGGAAAACAGACAGTGCGCTTATGATGGTGGGAATGTATATGGCAGAGCAAGACACTTTGAATTTCGTGTCAAGGCGGGATGAGATGATACGCATTGATACTGCCAACAGAATCCGGCAACATGATGAGCGTATCAGCAGAGACAGGGGAGTGGAGCGGCTTAAATGGCTGGCAGCGGTGCTGGCTATCCTTGTGGCTGGCTTGACAGGCTACATCCTGCTTTCCGGAAGGCTCAGGAAGGAGCGACAGAGGAAACAGGAGGTAGAGATGGAACTTAACAATAAGAAGTCGCTGCTTGAAAGTGAGCAACGGACTTTGATAAGCCAGGGGCTGGCGATGACAGAGAAGGATAATGTATTGCAGTCAGTGGTCGATCATGTCAGCCGGCTTGAGAAGGAGGGCACCCTGAGTCATGGCGAGGCACGCAGACTTGATGCCGATATACGGCTTCATCTGAATGGACGCCAGGAATGGGATGATTTCAAAGAGATGTTCTCGAAGGTTCATCCGGCATTCGCCGATGAGCTTGTGAAGCGATACCCTAACATAACGGAGGGTGATGTGAGGCTGGCGGTTTACATAAAGGCTGGGCTCAGCACCAAACAGATAGCGAGAATGCTGATGGTGCAGCCGGCAAGCGTGAAGATGAACCGTCACCGGCTGCGCGAACGCATGGGGCTTCCTGCCGGGCAGTCGCTTGAAGATGCCCTCAGGGATATTAATGCCGGCTGACAAGATTAGCCGACATTACTTGAAACACCGGCTTATCAGCCTAAAAAGTCTGCTTAATTAATCTGATCCTCACAGAGACCTACGTAAAGAGGCTCTCCGGGAGATTGGATCAGATAGAGCCGCGACCATTTATCCTTATAAAGTCCGTCGGCTTCCAATGAGGAGATGTAAACAACAATCTCTGTGCCATCATCAAGTGTCTTGGTTTCTTTATCGATAACGTAATTCGAAAACGGGAGAGTGTCCATTAGAAAACTGTCGGCATCCTTCATATTATTGAAAAAGGACGGAGCCACTCTCCAGTGGGTGGTGGGAATGGAAAGGACCACAAATTTATCAGTGGTGCCGCTTTCGTAATCTCCGGCCACATCCACAAAATGTGGGAAAAGGGTAATGGCGTTTCCGAAAGAGAAACTCATTGCCATCACCATCAACATGATAATCTTCTTCATAGCTTTATATATTTATAATATTTATCAACGAAATATTTCGTTGAATTTTTTTATATCCTTGTAGGGATCTGCAAGAGAGCTTTCGTTAACCCGTTGCAAAGTTAAACAAAATTTTTAAACCGGACATCAGCGACCCAATATTATTCGATTAAAAAATCATGAAAAAATCGCTGAAAGTTTGTAAAAAATCGGATTGTGGTATAATATATGTTGCCATTAGTATTAATAATGTTGTATAATGCTGATTTTTATAGTGGTTTCAACATTATTACTATATGCTGTTTTTAATAGTATGTTAACTTTGCGCCATGATTTTTAACCAAAACTAACAAACATGAAAAAAGGAATCCTAACAGCAATCATGCTCCTGCTTGTAGCAGTCATGACGCAAGCACAGGAGATCACTGTGACGGGAACGGTTCTGTCGCGTGTAGATGACGAACCCCTGATAGGGGCTACCGTTCTTTGTGAAGTCAACAAGAAGGGTACAGCCACTGACATTGACGGCAACTTTACCCTTGTGGTGCCGGAAGGTTCAGCCATTAAAGTCTCCTATGTAGGTTATCAGACAGTGGAGCTGGTTGCAGAGCCTAACATGACCATCTATCTTGATGAAGATGCCGGCCTTCTTGACGAACTCGTAGTGGTCGGTTATCAGACAGTGCGTAAGGCCGACTTGACCGGGGCCGTTTCGGTTATGAACATGAAGGAGCCGCTGTCCGAGAACTCCGGCAACATCATGAGCTCAATGTCAGGCAAGCTTCCTGGCGTAAATGTTGTGCCTGATGCTGCTCCGGGTGGAACAGGCTCAATCCGTGTGCGCGGTATGTCTACAGCCAACTCAAGCAACGATCCTCTTTACATCATTGACGGTGTTCCTACCGACAATCTGAACTGCATCAATCCGAGTGACATCGAGACAATGCAGGTGCTCAAGGACGCAGCTTCCGCATCTATCTACGGTTCTCGCGCAGCCAACGGCGTTGTGATCATCACAACAAAGCATGGCAAAGGCGACCGCCTCTCAATCAATGTGAACTATGCTCTGTCAGCACAGACAATAGCAAAGCGCTACAAAATGATGAACGCACAGGAATGGGGACAGGCCTTCAGCATCGCTTCCAGGAATGCAGGCATGGCACCAACTTTCCCGCAGCTCTACACATTCAGCGAAGACGGCACTCCCTCTCTCGTGCAGTATGTGAACGGCAATACCAACTATCCCACTACAAACACAGACTGGCAGGACGAGGTGTATCAGACCGCATGGACCAACAACCTTACCGCTTCAGTAGCAAACAACACTGAGAAGGGATCAGTGCTTTTCTCAGCCAACTATATCAACCAGACCGGTAACATCATCTCATCATTCTATCGCCGCTATTCAGCACGTGTGAACTCACGTTATGATTTCGGACGCTACATCACAATCGGTGAGAACCTCGTTGTTGCCAACTGGAAGAATCGCGGTGTAGACGTAGCAGGCGACCGAGGCATTCCTTTCACAGCAATGAGCCAGCATCCGGCCCTTCCCGTAAGGGGTCTCAACGGTGACTGGGCACGCCCATTGGAACTTATCGCCTCTGACCTTGCCAACCCGCTTCAGATTATCCGCAACGCTCAGGACAACGACTTGAGCAACTGGAGAATCCTCGGCAATGCCTTCCTTGAAGTAAAGCCGGTTGAAGGACTTATCCTCAAGACCAACATCGGTATCGAACACAGCCAGTATTTCAACCAGACTCTCGGGCGCCGCACAAATCCCGGCGACGTGAACAGCATGAGTTCTGTATATGGACAGGGTGATACTTGGACCTGGACCAACACTGCCAACTATAACAAGACTTTTGCAGAGAAACATCACCTGATGGCTCTTATCGGCACCGAGGCTATCGGCTATACTTTCAAAGATCTTAGCGCTTCCCGCGAAGACTACATGTCGGAGGATACCGACTTCATGCAGATCGGTTCCGGTTCAGGCACACGCGGCAACGGTGGCGGCAAGACACAGTGGAGCGTATTCTCTCTGTTCGGAAAGGTTGACTATAACTATGATGACCGCTATCTCGCTTCATTTACTATCCGTCGCGACGAGAACTCACGTTTCGCAAAAGGTCACCGTTCAGGCGTATTCCCTGCATTCTCACTTGCATGGCGCCCGACGGCTGAGAGCTTCTGGCCTCAGAACGAAGTGCTGACCGATATCAAGATCCGTTACTCCTGGGGTCAGAACGGTAACGCCAACATCCCGGTGCTTTACCCGACCTATTACACCTATATCCTTAACACCGGCAACGGAGCATATGACATTGAGGGCACAAACTCACAGACCACTCCGGGTGTGACTCTCGCCGCCTCAGGTAATCCTAACCTCAAATGGGAAACAACCACCCAGAACAATATCGGTATTGATCTGCAATTCCTCAATGGCGCCATCAACGTTACCGCCGATTATTATGTGAAGAAAACCACTGACATGCTTACTATTCCGCCGGCACTTGATGTGGCAGGTGAGAATGCTGCAATATGGCTTAACACGGGCTCTATGCGCAACAACGGTTGGGAAGTGGCCGTAAGCTACCGCAGTCCTGAATATGGCGATTTCTCATGGAATGGGTCAATCAATATCTCCCAGTATAAGAACAAGCTGCTCAAGCTCAATAACCGTCAGACGTTTATTGGTGGCGACTACCGTCTTATCCCGGGTGAGGCAATGGGTGTATACTACGGATACGTTTGCGACGGCATCTTCCAGAATGACATTGAGGTGGCTAACCACGCAGTGCAGAACGGTGCGGCTCCGGGCAGACTCATGTATCGTGACCTTGATGGCGATGGTGTAATTACTGATGCTGACCGTTGCATCATCGGTAACCCGAATCCTGAGGTATCTCTCGGTCTTAACCTTGCTTTCCGCTACAAGGCTGTCACTCTTGACATGTTCTTCGCAGGCGACTTCGGTCAGGATATCATCAACCACATGAAGCGTCAGCTCTATTCTATGAACTACGGCAACCAGGCTACCAACCGCGCTAAGGATATCCTCAATGCATGGACCCCGCAGAACACAGGTAGCGACATACCGGCCCTTTCACTTACGGATGACAACAATGAGGCCCGCTTCTCTTCTTACTATGTTGAAAATGGTTCTTACATGAAGATGAAGTATGTCAAGCTGTCTTACTCATTCCCCGAGAAGATCTCCCGCGCTATCGGTGCACAAGGCATAGACGTGTTCGGTCAGGTTGAGAATGTGTTCACCCTCACCAAATACAAAGGTCTTGATCCTGAAATCCTTCCTGGTGAGTATGGCTCACTCAATGACAATGGTGCTTATCCCCGTCCACGCACCTTCACTTTCGGTGTTAACCTCCAGTTCTAACCAAATTAAGACTAACAAGCAATGAAAACCATAAATTCATTCATTAAGAAATCAGCTTTCGCTGCTACCATTCTTTCTCTTGGAATGGGTGGAGTGTCCTGCAACGATCTGCTTGACACCAAACCGCAGGGAGTGCTTCTCCCTGAACAGATCGGTGAGGATAATGCTGTAGACATGATGGTCGCAGCATATGCAACCCTTCTCTGCCATTATTTCGGCAACAATGAGTCGTTTGCCGGCCCGCTCAACAACTGGGTGATCGATCTTCGTTCAGACGATGCCCTGAAGGGAGGCGACGGCGTGACGATGGAAGGCTACATGCATCAGCTCGAGGTCGGCAACGTAGAGAGCAACAATGACGTGCTCAACTTCAAGTGGCGCAACAATTATTTCTCCATCTCACGCTGCAACACGGCCATCAAGGCACTCCTTGAAGCAGGCAATCTTGATGAGGCTATGAAGGCTTCATTCGTGGCTGAGATGAAGACCCTCCGCGCTTATTACTATTTCGACATGTACCGTCTTTTCGAGAGGTTCCCTTATTACGATGAGACAGTGGAAGATCCTTCTTTATGTAGAGCTGATGAATATACCCGCTCCCAGATCCTGGAATTCATCAAGAACGACCTCATTGAGAGCTACAAGGTGCTCCCCGAGACCCAGACAGACCCGGGACGTTTCAATAAGTATGTGGCTGCCGCAATCATGGCAAAAGTTTCACTGTTTGATTCTGATTGGAGCAACGTGGATACTTATGCAGGCTACGTCATCTCTTCAAACCAGTATCAGCTCTATCCCAACTTCCTTGATATTTCAAAGCCTGAGCTTAACAACCAGTATGAGTCAGTGATGGCAGTACAATTCTCGTCAGCCAACTCTCCTGACCAGTATAATTTCTGCAACTGTCTTAACTGCACATGGTCAGAGGGCAATCTTTATGGCAACGGCGACGACTTCTATCTCGCTTCTCAGGATCTGGTCAACGCCTTCCGCACTGACGAAGTCGGTCTGCCTTACCTCAATGGTGACCAAAATGCAGAGAGTGTGACTTCAGCCGATTATGCAGGCAATGTGGATCCACGCCTTGACTTCACTCTCGGACGCATCGGAATGCCCTGGAGAGGCTATACGTATAATGAAAACTGGTGTCGTAACCTTGAGCTTTATGGCCAGTATTCAGGTAAGAAACCCTATCCATCGCCCACTAACCCGGAGGTTAAGCCCGGTATCGTGCCCTGGGGTGCTTCTTCACTCAACTACATCATCATCCGTTATGCCGATGTGCTTCTCATGAAGGCTGAAGCCTTGATCGAGCTGAACAAGGATCTTGATCAGGCCCGCGACCTTGTAAATCAGGTACGCGCGAAGGCAGCCCGTTCAATCGATCCTTCCTACACTCCGGTCGATATCAACCCGATGATCGCCAATTATGCAGTAGGCCAGTATTCCGCCACAGCGTGGAATCAGGATTACGCCCGCAAGGCAGTGCGCCACGAGCGTCGTGTCGAGCTGGCAATGGAAGGCCACCGTTGGTTTGATCTCCTCCGCTGGGGCAATGCTGTGGAAGTGGTCAACAAGTATTATGACTTTGAGAAGGAGTTCCAGCCCTATTACTCAGGCGCCAACCTTACTTCTGATGAGCTTTACTTCCCGATTCCTCTGAATCAGAAGGATAACGCCGGTAATCTTTATGATTGATACGTCTATAAGCATTCACAATTATTTTAGCAGATACAGACAATGAAAACAATATATAAATATGGTCTTGGTGCGCTCGTAGCCTTTATGGGCGCCACCTTCACCTCTTGCGGGGATTTCGAACCTACCGGTTATGAGCAGCATCCCGATCTCCCGACAGTAACCAATCTCAAAGCTGAAGTGGCACGTCATGACATCAATCTCTCATGGCAGCTTCCGGCAAACAAGGACATCACTGATGTGCAGGTGCTGATTAACGGCAATAACCATAATCCCATCAACCTCGGCGCTTCCGCCACTTCCTACACTGTGGTGGGTCAGCCTATGGGCGAGGAGTGGTTTTACACCGTGAAAGTGTGCTACAGTGACAAGTATTATTCTGAGGGTGTGTCAACAACAGCCACTCTGCCTGTGGAAACTCTTACAGGTGCCACCGACCCAACAGTAGATGTAGAGGGACGTACAGTAACGGTCAGCTGGACATATCCTTCATCTGAGGGTATCACCGGAGCACGTGTTTACCGCGACGGCAATGTGGCAAGTGCGGTGACAGTGGCTGCCGGCACCAACAGCTGCTCCTTTAAGTCGCAGCCGATGGAGCAGGAACTTGTCTACACAATTGAGGTGATGTATGACACTTACTATCCTTCAGTTCCGGTTACGGTGAAAGCTACCGTGCCTTATATTACTCCCAAGATGGCTTATCTTCTCACGGCTGAAAACTATCGCGATCTTCCCGATGATGACGAAAGAGCTGCCGCACGCTGGTTCTCAACTCAGGATAACGCAGAGTTCGTGACTATTGATCAGCTTGCAGAACTTGACGTGGATCTCTATCCTGTGGTTTGGGTTGAGATTGACCGTGTGGGTCTTCCACTTGGTTGGGAGAATCTCCCGGCAGAGTTCTCTTCGGAGGCATCAATCGCAGCACTTAAGGCATACTCCGCAAATGGCGGCAACCTCTTCCTTGCCAACATGGCAACCCAGCTCACAGTGCCCCTTGGATTCGTGCCCGCTGATATGGCTCCGACAGTCTATGGCAATGGCGAAGGAGGCAGCGGCGATGATGTGTGGGTAATTAATCCCCATCTTGGTGTCGATTTCATGAACGGTGGTGACCAGGGCTACTATGACCGCGCAGAACACGCTATCTTCGCAGGTCTCACACTTGAAGACCCCAATGGTTATGGCTACTCCAATCTTCCCCTTATTGGTCCGGGTCAGCGTGAGGACCATAACTGCATGTGGGATTGCAATATCTATGGTAGAGGGCAGTATCCTGACGTAATCGCTAACTTTGAGGCCACAACAGGTTCTATGGTGCTCGCCACTTGGGGACATGTACGTGACCACTGCGTAGCCGGCCTTGTTGACTTCTATGCCAATGCAGAGCACGGACGTTGCGTGGCAATGGGACTCGCTGCTTACGAATGGAATCAGAACTCAGGTGTCAATCCTTATCAGGGAAATATTGAGAAGCTGACTGAAAATATTCTCAATTATCTGAAATAAAAAGCATGTGTTCTTCGTTATAATGTGAGAATCCACAGGGAGTGGGCTTATTCCCTCCCTGTGGAATTTTATCTTTATAGCGTTTGCATATAATTCCTATCAATAAGTTAATTGCTCAATTTCAACATCATGAATAAAAAATTACTCTTCTTGTCATTGGTTTTGGCCGTAACAGGAAGCGCAGCAGCCGAGCGTGTGCTCCATTTCAATATGGAGGCTGACAAATATGGCGAGCTTACCGAATCGGTCACCGGACGTTATCTACAGGTCTATGGGCGCCATATCAATGAAACTATGACGGGAGCAGCAGGCAAGGCACTCCGTTTTGACGGTTATTCCACCTATGCGCAGGGTTACGTAAACGGACTTGGCGACTGCGAGCGTCTCACAATATCTATGTGGGTGGCTCCGGAGACTTACCCTGTAGTGAAACTTGACACCCCGACAGATGAAAAGATACGTCTCGCCGGGACTCTTGACGAAGGGAAAAACACAGGTTGGTCATTTAATCTTGGTTATACCGGTAAATATTCCTTTAAGACATTCAGCGATGGTTGGCCTGTGGAGATTGAAGCTGAAGATGTGATGCCATGTTATGAGTGGAGTCATCTCGTGGCTGTGTTTGACGGGGTAGAGAAGAAAATATCACTTTATCGCAATGGCAAACTGGTTGGCTCCGGGAAAGCCATGAACGTTATTAATGCCGATGGTTCCGATATGTCGGTTGGCAAGGCGCCCGGATCGGTCAACGGAGATTTCAGTATAGAAACTTTCAATGGTCTTATTGACGATATAGAGGTGTTTGATACAGTTATTTCTCAGGAGGAGATTGCTGCCATTGAGCCTGAAAATCCTGCTGACCTGACCATTCCCGCTTCCCGCTTTGAAGGCGACCTGTTGCGCCCCGCGTTTCATGGGATGCCGGGTGCCGGGTGGACTAATGAAACTCACGGCATGACCTATTATAACGGCCGCTATCATGTGTTTTTCCAGAAAAACGCCAACGGTCCGTATATGACCCGTCTGCACTGGGGCCATATCTCCAGCGAAAACCTCTATGACTGGCGTGAGGAGCGCATCGCCATTGCTCCTGCCGAGAGCTACGACGTGAAAGGATGTTGGAGCGGCTGCGTGTTTACAGATGATGAAATAACCGGAGGCAAGCCGAATGCCATCTATACGGCTGTTGATTATCAGAAGGCTGTGATTGCCCAGGCGGCTCCCATTGACGAGGATCTTATCGCATGGGAGAAAAACTCGGATAATCCTATAATTAATGGCAAGCCGACAGGATTGTCTGACGATTTCCGCGATCCATACTTCTTCCGCAATGGTGAGGATGCATATATAATTGTGGGTTCGTCACGCAATAATATCGGCGTGGCTACGCTCCATAAGTATGACAAAGGATCAGGCCGCTGGAGCAATGACGGAAAACTTTTCTTTCAGGGCACATCGGCTGCCGCTGACGGACGTTTCTGGGAGATGCCTACCGTGACACGCATGGAGAATGGCAAATGGCTCGTAACCGTCACTCCGCTTGAGACTGCTACAGGTGTGCATACCCTTTACTGGACAGGCGACATCAATGCCGACGGCACTTTCTCTCCGGATGCGGCCTCTGCTTCTCCACGCGATTTTGAACTTATCAGCAGAGATGGCTACGGACTCCTTTCACCCACCATCTATCAGAAAGACGGCAAGACAATAGCCCTGGGCATCGTGCCTGACAAGGTTGCCACTTCCGAGAACTGTAAATGGGGTTGGGCCCACCTCTATTCCTTCCCCCGCGAGATTAGTCTTGACGCTTCCGGAAACCTTGTGCAGAAACCGTTTGCAGGACTTACAGGGCTGCGTTCCGATAAGAAAGTCACCCTTTCTAATGAAGTTCTGTCAGGCAGCCGTGAACTTGAAAACGTAAGCGGCCGTCAGCTCGAACTCCTTGGCAACTTTAAGGTCGGCTCAGCCACTTTCGGTTTCTCCTTCTTTAAAAATGCTTCCGGTGAGGCCACCGTTTCCTACAATCCTTCCACTAACGAACTGGGGGTCAATTTCTCATCTTTGAATCGTCTTGTCAACGACAATAATGTCTATGCCGGTGTCTATCGTGCGGTGCTTCCGGAGCGGCCTGAGGTTGGCTCTGAAATGAAGCTTAATGTTTTCATTGATGGCTCGGTGGTTGACATATTTGTAAATGACAAGTGGGCAACTTCAATCCGCGTCTATCCGTTAGATAATGATGCGGATGGGGTAGAGGTATTCAGCCGTGGCGGCGACACGGAGGTTTCTTCTGTTTCAGCATGGGTGCTTGCAAGCAACGGAGGCGCCGGAGTTGACTCTGTATGGGGTGATAGCCATTCCTTTCGTAACGGCCCGGTAGAGGTATATTCCATGACAGGGCAAAAGGTAAGAGAAGCAGCCACAGAGCAGGAGGCCCTTGAAGGTCTTGAAAAAGGGCTCTACATCGTCGGCACAAAGAAAGTAATTATAAAATAAAACTTTTTTGCTAATGTGCGCACCTTGTAATATGGTTTAATGCTTCGGCTATCAGAAAAATCATATGAGCGGATTTACTTTTCTTGCAAAAGGATTGT
>CAZQSD010000094.1:0-12264 GCA_964595885.1 uncultured Sangeribacter sp. | reverse complement strand
ATTGTCTATCCTGCAGGCAAGGAAGACAACGAATTTATTATCCCTGCATCTGTAAGGAACCTTGAAAATATGTCGATGCGCAATAATATTTTCCTTCATGCCGTAGATCTCTCCAATGTAGAAAATATAGGTGAAATGACTTTTGCCACATCCCAGCTGAACTCTATTCATATTCCCGCAAGCGTAAGCTATATAGGGAAAGCTGCTTTCTATAATAACCTTGGTCTCGAAAAGCTAACCGTTGCATCTGACAATTCTGTTTTCAAGACAATAGATAACATGCTTATTGATGACGTTAAAAAAACTATTGTCTTCTCCCTGTTTAAGTCAGGCGAAGTGGTAATACCCGATGGTATAGAGGAGATTGGCGACTATGCATTCTATCAATATGACATTACCACCGTACAGACACCTGCAAGTCTAAAACGCATTGACAAATGTGCTTTTGCCGAGAGCTACATACTTTCTCAAATTTCTGTAAATGAAGGCCTCGAATACATTGGAGACATGGCATTCCAAAACTGTGAAAGTCTCTCCGATTTCACTTTCCCATCCACACTCAAGACAATCGGTCTCCAAGGCTTCCTCGGCACTGGGCTTAGCAAAGCTATCCTTAACGAAGGTCTGGAGAGTATCAGCACATATGCGTTCCTTCGTTGTCTAAATATAGAGGAAGTCTATTTACCTAGCACTCTGACTTATGTCGATGAAGGCATCTTTAGCGAATGTGCGAGCCTTGTGAAGGCAGTTGTCGCAGAAGGTCTGACCTCCACTTATGCCTATACCTTTGAAAGTGATGTGGCTCTCAAAGAGGTCTCTCTACCTTCCACTCTTGTTGAAATCGGTCCATACTCATTCTATGGCTCAGGCATAGAAGAAATTGATATTCCTGAAGGAGTAAAGAAAATATGCCGTGCGGGCCTTTATCAGACTGAACTGAAGAGTGTGAAACTTCCGGATTCTGTGGAAGAACTTGAAGAATTTGCCCTCGCCTGGAACGATTATCTTACTGACTTTACTTCCGGAGTAGGTTTAAAAGTAATAGGTCCTGTAGCTCTACACAGTGATGCCAACTTGCAAAGGATCAATCTAAACGAAGGTCTCGAAGAAATAGGTGAAGAAGCCTTCTCAAATGCTGAATCACTTGAATCCTTTACAATTCCGTCCACAGTAACACAGCTTGGGATTGGTGTTTTCCGCAGTGCTCCACTGCAGACACTTATCAACCTTGCACCTGTGCCTCAGACACTTGATGATGATATCCTATTTATGCCTGACGTGAATTTATATGAAACCTGTACACTTGAAGTGCCGGCAGAATCGGTAGAGGCCTACAAGCAAGCTGAGATTTGGAACAAATTCTATATTATACTCCCCTATAACACAGCTGTGGATAAAATCTCCGAAGATTCAAATGCAACAGTCAGGGAAATATATTCGCTTGACGGACACCGTGTGGTGAATCCTTCAGCAGGAATATACATTTACCAAATGAGTGACGGATCTATTCGCAAGGCAATAGTGAAGTAACCATTCATAAATCACGTATCTATTCAGAAGGTGTATCGACATATGAGGTTGGTACACCTTTTTTTATTATCTATTCCAGATACATCAATAACATTATTGCCATTACTCTTGCGCATAGTTCCTGACCTTCAACACTCGCATGCTGAACATGAACCTCTATCGCCGGGACCGTGTTATAAGTATGAATCCGCTACTCCTCATGCATATAAAGAATTCTAACCTTAAATTCCCCCACAACCCAATATGGACTGGCTGATAACCTTCTTTCAGAGAAATCCTGTAATACCTGTTTTCCTTACCCTCGGACTTGGCTTCTGGCTTGGGAAACTGAAAATAAAAAGCTTTGCACTTGGCTCCGTTGCGGCCACTCTCGTAGTGGGTGTAATTATAGGCCAGATGAAAATCACTATTCCCGACATGACCAAGACAGTCTTCTTCCTGTTCTTTCTGTTCTCGATAGGCTACAGTGCGGGGCCACAGTTCTTCCGGGCTTTCAAAAACAGCAGCGGTTTGCGAATGGCGGGGTTTGCTGTGGCCGAAGCTATAGTGTGCGCAGGCTTGGTTATCGCTGCCGCCCACCTGATGGGGTATGGCAATGGTGTGGCTGCAGGACTCTTTGCCGGGTCGCAGACCGTCTCCGCATCTTTAGGCCTGCTTGCCGACACCGTCAGAGAAATGCCCAATGACCCGCAGACACGTGAACACCTTCTTCTCATCATCCCGGCCTGTTATGCCGTGACCTATGTGTTTGGCACAATCGGGTCAGCATGGTTCCTGTCGAGTGTGGCCCCTTCCATGTTGGGTGGTCTGAAAAAAGTGAAAGACGAAGTGGCACGCATAGAACAGGAAATGGATTCATCCACGCGTTCCCTTGCGCCCGGTTTCATCCGTGCCCGTCGTCCTGTCAGTTTCCGTGCATATGAGGCCACAGATGAATTTTACAATACTCCCCGCTCTCCGGAGGAAATACATGCCATGTACGAGCAGAAAGGGGTGCGTGTGATGGTTGAGCGAGCCCGCATTGCCGGAAAGGTGGTCAACCCCTCCCCCGATCTACGAATTGCAAAAGGCGACCATATAGTGCTCGGCGGAAGGGCGAGAGATATTGTGAACCTTACCACTCCGCCCGGACCGGAAGTTACCGACCCGGAATTGCTCAACTTCGGAGCCGAGCGCACCCCGACCACTGTTGCCACCGGCGAAGTTGACGGCATGCTGCTTGGCGATCTGCTGAACAAAGACTATATGGAGCGTGTCATGGTAGCCTCGGTAAGCCGCAACGGAATGAGCATACCGCTCAAAAGCAAAACCGAACTTCACGCCGGCGACGTGCTTATCCTGATCGGTTGGCCCTGCGATGTGGCAATGGCCGCTTCCCACATAGGTTATGCCGACCGCGCCACCGACACCACAGACATGGTGTTCGTAGGCCTCGGAATAGCGGCCGGATGCATAATCGGCGCCCTGTCATTCAAAATAAACGGCATCCCCTTCGGACTCGGCACAAGTGTAGGCGCACTCATTGTCGGCCTGTCATTAGGATGGCTACGTGCGCGCAAACCATCATTCGGCCATATCCCAAACTCAGTGGTATGGATTTTCAATAACCTCGGTGTGAATATGTTTATCGCTATCCTTGGCATCACTGCCGGAGGAGCGCTGATGAGTGGCCTTAAGGAAGCCGGGGCACTGATACTGGTGATCGGGGCAGTGCTGACCATATTGGGTTTGATCATAAATATTTTCATTGCCCGTAAGCTATTCCGGTTCAATCTTCCCGAGACACTTGGCTGCGTGGCGGGAGGACGTCTGGCTGTGGCGGCCATCGGTGCTATCCAGCAAACCCTTCAGAGCGACGTGCCTAATTTGGGCTATACCATTACCTATGCTGTGGGCAATGTGACGCTTGTCTTCTCCAGCCTGCTCGTTCTCTTCCTTTGCTGAACAATGACAATGTTAAATACGCCGCCGGGGCAACCATACTGATTGCCCCGGCGTTATATTAATAAACTATATCAAAGATGAAGAGACTTTTCCTCATATTATCATTGGCCATATTTGCAGCAATTGCCAACAGATGCCCCGCAGCGGAACAGGATTCCATCCAGACGGGCAAACCATTCTATATGGATCTGAAGACAAATATGCTCTACGATGCCCTCGCCCTTCCCAACATAGGTGCAGAGTTTTATCTTGGCAAGAACTTATCTCTCACCGCCAATTGGATGTATGGTTGGTGGGACCGCAACAGCACCCATTTCTATTGGCGTGCTTACGGGGGCGACCTCACCCTCCGCTGGTGGTTTGGCAAACAGGCTCATGAAAAACCTCTCACCGGCCATCATCTCGGCATCTATGCCGGAGTCGTGACATATGATTTCGAGCTGGGCAAGACAGGATATATGGGTGGTCTGCCCCACCACACCCTTTGGGACCGCTGCAACGGCTTCGGAGGCATTGAATACGGCTACTCTCTGCCGCTGGCCCGTCGGCTCAATATTGATTTTACAATCGGTGTAGGTTATCTCGGTGGGAAATACATGAAGTATGTTCCGATCGGAAAGCACTACGTCTGGCAATCCACCCACAAGCTGAAATGGTTCGGACCCACAAAGGCGGAAATATCGCTCGTATGGTTGATTGGCTCCGGCAACTATAATCAGAAGAAAGGAGGCGAAAGATGAAAAAATACGCGCTATGGCTGTCTCTGCCCCTTCTGTGCTCATTCGGTGCATGCCAGCATAAGGATCTATGTTTCGACCATTACCATGTCAATGAAGTGCACATTGTGTTCGACTGGCGCAACGCCCCTGACGCTCTCCCTGAGTCTATGGCATCTTATTTCTTTGGCAATGAAGAATATGGCACCCTCCGCTACATCTTCCAAAGTAAGGACGGCGGTCTTATCTCAATGCCGGAAGGCTATTATAGTGGCCTTGGCATGAACAGTGATGACACCGACTGGGCTCGCACACGCCATATAGACAACATTGATGCTTTTGAGACATATACGGATGATGCCACACAAACCGAAGCCTACGGCCTTTCCACACGCACCGTTCCGCGTGCCCCCGGCACAGAGAGTGAACGCGTGGCACAGACCCCGGGAATGCTCTGGACGCATCGCCTTGACGACGTGTCAGTCGATGCGTCCGAAGGAATCCAAACCATTACTTTTTACCCTAAAGAGGCAGTGTGCCACTATATGGTCGACATCTCAGACGTAACCAATCTCGAAAATGTTGACCGCGCTGAGATTGACGGCACCTTATCCGGCATGGCCGAAGGATATAATCACGGAAAAGATTGTCCCACCGATAACCATGTGACAATGACATTTACACTTGCAGCCAACACCGAGGCGAAGACCCTTCACGGGGAGTTCCTCACATTTGGTGAATCAGTCTCAGACAGCGGCACACACATATTAACTATCTATCTTTACCTCCGTGACGGCAGTAAATGGTATTATACTTTCGATGTCACATCCCAGGTGCACAATGCTCTTGATCCTCATCACGTCCACATCATCCTAAGTGGTCTCCCCCTCCCCACGCCTATTGACGGGGGAGGAGGATTGAAACCGGATGTCAATGACTGGCAGACGGAAAATATTGACCTTGACATGTAATTATATTCTTTACACATAATCCCCGTATAAACCTATTGCTGGTTTATACGGGGATTAAATCTAAAGGTGATAATGCTCAACGAATACCAAAGTTTAAAGTTTACAGGCTTAAATATAAGTTGGCTTAAATATAACCTTGAAAGAATAGGGTCTCAAATCAATTCTTCAATAAGAATCTCAACTATATTAGAGAAGAATCTTGATTATCTCGTTACCGTGACACACCAAGTATATTCCGCGTGGTAAGGCCACTGAACCTTGACCCTCAACGTTCAGGTCAGCCACCCGGCGCCCATCTATCGAATAGATATTAACCACACCGTCAATGCCATTAATCTGAAGCGTGCCGTCAATAACCCTTACATGCATTCGCTTGCCGGTATCGCTATCAAGCATCTCCACACCGGTCTTTCCATCTGTAATCGAAATGTTATCAAGTGAACACTCGGGAACATTTGCCGGTACATAGCTATAAAACGCCAGACAGATGTCAGAGCCGATATAGCTCTCAAGCGAAAACTCATACTTCTCCCAGGCAGTGCCTTCAGTCACACCAACCTCACCAAGCTCATTCCATGTCAAGCCGTTGTCAGTTGACACTTTTACAATCATCTGCGCGGAGGCATCAGGGCGTGAGGCAAAGAAAGTCAGCCAAGGCTCATCGACATTCTTGAGCGATACCAACGGAGAGATCAATATTCCGTCAGCCGTACTGAAACCGCCCGCTGCCAGAAATCCGGCATCGCCATCCTGCGAAATCATTCCGGACAGACGTGTATAATCGGTTACACCCCAGGCCTCTTCCTCTCCTACGAAATCAAGACCCCAAGGACCATTCTGCGATATGCCGCCCGCAAATGACTCGGTATAGGGCAAGTCATAAGGAGTACCCACCGGACCCACGTGACTTTTCACAAGGTCGCTACGGCCTA
This sequence comes from uncultured Sangeribacter sp., assembly GCA_964595885.1. Lineage (GTDB taxonomy): Bacteria > Bacteroidota > Bacteroidia > Bacteroidales > Muribaculaceae > Lepagella. The sequence continues at coordinate 6,171 of CAZQSD010000094.1, read as the reverse complement.
CGGAATTTTTAACATAGCCTTCAAAGTATATCATCACCTGTGGATCGGTAATGTCGCTAACAGGAGAATAATCAAGGAATGTCTCTTTACCGGCTGAATAAATGTCAAAGTCAGGATATTCTGTGAGAATCCTATAGGATACATCTTCTACATCCACATAGCCACCATGCTTACCTGTCGAGACTGTCTTATCCCATGTTATTTTAGCGGTGCCATCAGATAATAGTTGCCAGTCGAAGTTGGTCATCGGTGAAGGAACATCTATGCCTACCCATACCTCTGCAAATGCTGACGGACCACGACCGGATTCATTGGCCGCATAAACCTCATACTTGTTCATGCCATCAACAGGGTCATTATCTTCAATGGTCAGCTCTTCACCGGGATTGGGATTATCAATGACCGCCACAGTCTTGCCTGATTCAGTGTTGCAGACTGTCAATGAATTAATGGCCGGTAGCGAATTACCGTTGCAATCGGTTTCCGGAACGCGGAAAGCAATCTTGGCAGAGTGCTCACCCATAGCTCCTGCCGTAAGCTCAAGAGATGCCGGGGCTGAAGGAGATGAAGCGGCCAACGCAATGTTACCCATCAGCATATTGTAAGAGAACCGCTGGTGTGAATCAACAGGGGTATCCTCCATTATTATTTTTGCGAATCTGCGCGCCTCATCATATTGTTTTCTGGTCAGACAGATGCCGGCTATATTATTAAGGAGAGCCGTGCGGAAACGCTTGTCTCCAATCTTTTCAGCCATTTCAAGCCCTTTGAGACAATAATCCATACTCAAGGCGTAGTTATCATAGGAGCCATAGATGATGCCCACATAACAATAAGTGCGCATAAGCGGATCGGCATATCTTTCCGGCTTTCCTTCGGCGGCCCGGATAAAGTTGAGGAATAACGTCAGTGCCTCGTTATAGTCACCGTGCTTCTTCATGGCATCCAGACCGGAATAATAGTCAGCCAGCAAGGCGTCCTGACTGACAGTTATAGGGATAGACAGATTGATAAATCCGGCTATGCTGATCAAGATGGAACACAATATGGAATTTAAGCCACTCATATGTAGGGATAAGATATAAAGTAGATATATGGAAAGTTTACGGTGGCAAAAGTAATAAAAATATATTTATTTGTCAAGTAGCGGCTCCCACTAACTAACTGACTAATATTTAGCAGTCTTGACTCTCTATTATGCCCGGAATCATCTGGCAATTGCGTGACGGCAACAAAAGAACTGACAATTTATAGCTGAATTAAAAAGAAATATCGTTGTTAATTTGTTATAAAGATAAAGAAAAAAATATAACACTACTATGAAAACAACACCACTTCTATTATTACCGGCTGCACTCCTCGGATTAGGACTCAGCTCTTGTACACAAGACGAACCCGTAAGTGAATCCAAAGGCAGGGCAATAAATTTCCGGCCTGCAATGGGGACACGTACCACAGAAATAACCAATGCCAACCTGTCTGCAATAAAGGTGGCTGCGTTTATGGGAGGGGCAACCTTCTTTGAACCACTTGACTTTGTAAAAGGAGAGGACGAATATTTCACGTCAAATCCACAATATAACTGGCCGGGTGATGACACCGAGATTACATTCTTCGCCTATGCCCCGACCACCATGAGCGGCATAACCCTGACTAATGACACCAAAACGCTGACCGACTTCTCCCCCAGCGCAGACGACATAGCCAATCAGGTGGACTTCATCACTTCCAGCGCCACCGGCAAGCGCTCTCTGAATGAGGCAGCCGGAGTGCCTTTGACTTTCAATCACCAACTCTCACAGATAGAGGTGCGTGGGAAATCCGACAACGAGGCATATACATTCAAGGTGTCTGGCGTACGTGTAGGTCAGCCCGTATCAAAAGGTGATTTCGACTTCACCACCTCCGCCTGGACCCTCGGCACTGACAAAGCCATTTACGAGGAAACCTATGACACTCCGATCACCCTCAACGACACTGCAGCCAGCCTGATGGGTGAGGAAGGCAACCCGATGCTTCTCCCCCAGCAACTCGTGGCATGGGATATAGACAATGATGCCTCTAACTCAAATAAGGGTGCCTACATCGCCGTCAAGCTTCAGGTCAATACTGCGGCCGGCGCTCAGGTATATCCGTTCCTGTCTGACGAAAACTGCCAGTGGGCTGCAATTCCTATCGACACCAATTGGGAGCCGGGAAAGAAGTACATCTACACTCTTGATTTCTCACACGGAGCAGGAAATGTAGACCCGAATGACCCGAAGCCCGGTACACCTATTCTCGGCGGCCCGATTAAATTTACCGTCAATGTGCTTGACTGGGTGCCGCAGGAAGAGGATCTGCCTCTCAACACAGGCAAGACTGAATAATCAAATTAAGAATTATGGAAATACCTTCAAAACATAATTTTCTCTCAGCCACAATTAAAGTTCTGTCGGTCTGCGCCCTGTCCTTGTCAGGTGTGGCGTGCACCGACAATACTTTCAATACCCCTGACTCCTCGCAGCAGGAAATACGGTTTGAGATCAGCGTGACCGACGGATGGCAATCCGGCAATGCCACTACCCGTGCCCACAACGGTGTGACGGTTCCGGAGGTGGTCACCCTCGCCTCCGGAGAACATCCGCTTTATCTTGTTCCGGCTGTAAGCGAAGGTATCTCCACTGCAACCCAAGCCTCCACCAGAGGCACTCAGCTTGACAGCGACAGCATGGAGGCATTCGGAGTGTTCGCCTCCATTGCAGGAAGCGATTCCGGACCTGACTACATGTGTAACGAGGAAGTCACTGCCGAGCTTGGATGGTCGCCTGTCCACGCTTATCGCTGGCCCGGAGAAGGCTCCCTCCACATAAATGCTTACGCACCCTATGTTGATGCAGCCGCCACTGAGGGGATCACCACCCTCCCCACACCCTCCGACACGGGAGACCTGAAGATTGCCTATACTGTTCCGGCAGAGGTAAAAGACCAGGAAGATCTGATGTGGGCCTCCCCCTGCGACGCCTCAGCCTCTCCTTGTCCGCTTACCTTTAACCACGCCCTGACGGCAATACGCTTCGCGGCCGGCGCGGAACTTGCACCCTGCACAATCAAAGAGATCACGATAAAAGGGGTGGCAAATTCCGCCATCCTTAATCTCGAGACAGGAGAATGGAGCGGCCTGACAGGAAGCACATCTTATACGGTCAGTCCTGATCTGACCCTGACCGCATCCGACGGAGGAACCTATGTGGCTGCCGACACCCCCATAATTGATGGCGACAACACGTTTCTTCTGTTGCCGCAGGAATGCGGGGCTGACGCAGCAATAGCCCTGACAATTGAGATCAACGACACCCCTACTGTGTTGGAGGCCACCATCGGAGGGCAGACCTGGACTGCCGGGAAAACCATAACCTACCGGCTCTCGGCTAATCCGAATCAGGACACATTGGTGCTTGATGTGGCAGGTAATTTCGCATCTACATACACAGGTGGAACTGATAATTTTACGGTCACAAGCCATCTGTCAAAAGGAGGAACGGTCACTCCGATCAAATGGAAAGCCGAGTATGTGGACGACAACGGCAATGTGATCGAATCTCCGGAATGGATCACCGACATGACCGACTCCGGAGAAGGAGACACCGACTGCAGCGCCCACACTACAGTGCAGGATGTTGTGTTTGATCAGACAAGCCCACAGTCACAGATATTGCAAAATGCGGCCGACATAAACCAGACAAGTGGACAGACTCCATACAATCTGGCCTCCTCTACCGGTCAGGCAACAGTGGAGAACACTGCCAACACCTATATCATAAATGCACCCGGCACTTATTCCCTACCCTTAGTGTATGGCAACGCCATCAAAAACGGGGCTACAAATTCATCAGCCTACACGGCTACCACGCACAACCGATATGCCTTGAAGAATTTTGTAAATCATCTGGGCAACGCCATCACCGACCCTTACATCTACAATAACTCCGGATGTGAGCCTTCCGACGCAGTGCTGGTATGGGAAGATGAACTGAATCTGGTGAGAAACGTTTCGCTTTCTTCCGATGGCAAAACCATCCGGTTTGATGTGCCCCATAACTCCATTCGCCAAGGCAATGCCCTGATAGCTGTACATGACAAGAATGGAGCCATAATGTGGAGCTGGCAGATATGGGTGACTGATTATGTGCCGGCAAACGAAACCATAGGTGTGGCCTCAACGGGCAAGACATACCAATTTTACACCCGGAGTGTGGGCGACATTATAGGCGGCGATGTGACCAATTTCAAGCCGCGCAGCGTCAAAGTGCGCTTTTCACAGCTTGATGTGCCCGATGGACTGGAACCCCTTCAGAAAACAGTGGAATTTACACAGACAGGAGCTGTCATCTCTACTCCGGACTGCTTTACCTATTATCAGTGGGGACGCAAAGACCCCATGATGTCTGAGATGATGCAATGGTATGATGCAGACCATAACATCATAACTTCATTGGCATTGGATAATATCGAGAGCAATCTGCCGGCCGGACAATCGGTTGAGCAATGCTGGATACTGACACCTACTGTATTTTGGGAAAGCTCTCACGATTTTACATTCCCTCACACCAATCTTTGGAACATAAACCTGTCGGAGACGGCGCCGGTCAAGACAATTTATGATCCTTCTCCTTCCGGAAGCATGATGCCTATGCGCACTATCTACCGCAGTATCAAGGAGAATAGCACTTTCGTGATTGAAGCCACCGCTACTGACTCACGAAAAGCCGGTTTCTATTTCACAGTCTCCGGAGGGGAGCTTTACTTCCCTATGTTCGGTTATCGGGAAGGCTCCACCGGAGGCATAGCCAATGCAGGAACAGTCGGTGAATACTGGAGCAGTGCCCCGGTCGGTACAGCAGAAGGGGGCGCCTTCGTACTCAGGGCTAATGATCCGGATGCAGTCATAGTGGAGCAAGAGCCACGTGCGCATGGTTTCGGAGCACGTCCCATCATTGAGCCATAACCTCCCACCATAATTTTTAATTGACGTCACCTCCTGACACAGTTTACTCTTTGGCAATAGTTTTTTATTAGCTTCATATGAAGTTGGAGAAATCATCAAACAGATACGCAGCCTACTATTTTATACTGTTGCTTGAGATAGGACATTGCGCCCTTGCGCACATGCGAGGCTATACGCTGTATAGTCTCGGTGCCTTCGCTCTCGCGTATCATCTGACTATAAAATAGCCAGGCAAACACCAGGGCGATCAAGGCTGAGGCAGGCACGAGCCAGAATACCGGAGTAATGCCTTTTCGCAACCGAACACAAGTGTCAGTTGTGGAACTGATGAAACACAGGACGCATCACAAAAGTGAAGCTGTAGTCGCCATAAGGCATCAGATACTCCTTCAGAGGCATAGCTCCCCAGCTATTGACGCATCCAAGGCCAATCTGCATCTTGTCAATCAGGAAGTTGGTATAATCAACCTTCTCAATCTCCGGAGAATGCGACTGTTTTTTCCAGGGGCCGTCGTCAAGACTCTCGATAGAATAGTTGAGAGCAGAAGCTGAGAATGGAGCTTCCGCCACAAATTCCAGTCCGTTGCCGGAATTGTTGAGCTGTTTCCAATAACGCACATCGGTCTTTGTGCCGGTCTCCTGCGGGCGGATATAGGGATAGAACTGCTCAGCCACATTCTGGTTATACAGTCCGATAAGCGTGGAATGATTTCGGTCAACATAGTTTTCAATCGGGCCTCTGCCATAATATTGTATATTGCCCATTGACTCAGGCATCTGCATCTGCATGCCAAAACGGAACATGCCTGAGACCTCAGCAGTCTTATCAGCAGCGAACTTCTCATTTACCTTAACATCTCCTATGCCGTTGACGGTGTAGGTCATCGTCAATTTACCCTTGACAGTGGGCATATCATATTCAGCAGTCACAACCGCAAGCCCGTCATTCATATCGCCTTTGAGGGATGTGAGCCTCATCTCAGGATTTCTCCATGCCGCATATTTGTGCTGCATGTTGGCGCCATAGTCATTGTCGGTCGGGGCACGCCAGAAATTGGGAGTAAGTTCACCTCCATCAGTAAGCATGTCGGTGCCTCTTACCTCATACTTGCTCATGAAGCCATTATGGCGGTTAAACTCAATTGAGAAATTGTCGCCCTTAACCACCATAAAGTTATATTGGT
>CAZQSD010000093.1:0-12833 GCA_964595885.1 uncultured Sangeribacter sp. | reverse complement strand
TCCATATCGGAAAGGATGGAGAGGGCTTCGGTGACATTGGTGACGCGGTTTATGAGAATTGATCGCCGACCTTTCACGTCACGCAGTTCACAGCGCAACGGATCTTTCTGAAGATACGAAAGGACTTTACCGAATGCCTGACTTTGATAGTAGGCTTTATTATCATCCCCTACAAAATAGAGACGCATTTTTCCACCTTTCAGAGCGAGACGCTCTATGCCAAGGCGGCGTGCCGACATTCTCAACGGCACAACCTTAATAAGTTCCTCTGAAATCTGCGGTATGGCTCCAAAGCGGTCACGCAGATGATTTCTGAATTCTTCAATCTGCTGCACACTCTCCATATTGTCAAGTTGCTGATAAAGCGATATGCGCTCACTCTCCTGTGGCACATAATCAGGAGGCAGACGTAACTCAAGGTCACTCTCAATGGTGCAGTCTGCCACAAATTCCTCTTCCTTACCTGCCGTCAACTCGTCAAATTCCTCAGCAAACTCCTCAGTCTTCAGTTCAAGCACTGATTCCTTAAGAATTTTCTGATATGCCTCATAACCAAGATCAGCAATAAATCCACTCTGCTCCGCCCCCAACAGATTACCGGCTCCACGAATATCAAGATCCTGCATTGCAATATGGATACCACTTCCAAGATCGCTAAAATTTTCTATGGCCTGCAAACGGCGACGCGCCACCGGACTTAACGGATTTCCGGGAGGCACCAACAAATAGCAGAACGCTTTCTTATTGTTACGCCCTACCCTGCCACGAAGCTGATGCAATTCACTAAGTCCAAAATTTTGGGCATTATTAATCAAAATAGTATTGACGTTAGGCATGTCTATGCCATTCTCCACAATGGTTGTGGAGAGAAGCACATCATAGTCATGGGCAGCAAAATCAAGGATTGCCTTTTCCAATTTTTCAGGTGGCATCTGTCCGTGTGCGGTCACTATGCGTATTCCCGGCACAAGACGACGCAGCGTGGCTTCGATAGTGGCAAGATTCTCTATCCGGTTGGAGATAAAGAAGAGTTGTCCATTGCGACTAAGTTCAAAATTGACAGCCTCCTTTATCACGTCATCATCGAAAGTGGAAACATTGGTTACGATTGGTTGCCGGTTGGCGGGGGGAGTGTTAAGTGACGAGAGGTCACGCGCACCCATCAGAGAGAACTGCAATGTGCGTGGAATAGGAGTGGCACTCATTGTAAGGGTGTCAACGTTTACCTTAAGCTGCTTCAGTTTCTCCTTGACAGCCACGCCAAATTTCTGTTCCTCGTCAACGATGAGCAATCCTAAATCTTTAAACTTGACTCCTTTCCCGACTAATTTATGGGTGCCTATAAGTATGTCTACTTTACCTTCAGCAAGATCAGCCAGGATCTGCTTGACTTCTTTTGGCTTTTTTGCACGTGAAATAAATTCCACTCTTACGGGAAGATCTTTCAGACGCTCTGAAAAAGTATGGTAATGCTGCATGGCGAGCACGGTGGTCGGCACAAGCACAGCGGTCTGTTTGCTGTCAGCGGCAGCCTTGAAAGCAGCGCGAATAGCAATTTCTGTCTTTCCGAAACCAACGTCTCCACAGATAAGACGATCCATCGGGCGTGAAGACTCCATGTCGGCTTTTACGTCTTGGGTTGCCTTCAGTTGATCAGGAGTATCCTCATATATGAAGCTCGCCTCCAACTCATGCTGAAGATAAGAGTCGGGAGCATAGGCATAACCCTTCTCCTGCCGACGGGCGGCATAGAGTTTTATAAGGTCACGGGCTATGTCTTTCATTTTGGTCTTGGTCTTCTCCTTTAACCTTTCCCAGGCACCCGAACCAAGTTTACTGATTTTCGGAGGCACTCCCTCCTTACCCCTGTATTTCGACAATTTATGCAAGGCATGGATACTCACGAGCACTATGTCGTCATTCTGGAAAAGAAGTTTGATCATCTCCTGAGGATGACCATTGACATCAGTCTTTACCAGCCCACCGAATTTGGCAATGCCATGATCAATATGCACAATATAATCTCCCGCTTCGATCTGCTGAAGTTCCTTCAATGACAACGCAAGCTTGCCACCACGTGCACGGTCGCTCTTGAGATTATATTTATGGAAGCGGTCAAATATCTGATGATCCGTGAAAAAACATACCTTTATATCATGATCGACAAATCCTTCATGAATGGTGCGATCGACCGGAGTGAACCGGATCTTATCGCCACGATCTTCAAAAATGGCTTTCAACCGGTCATTCTGAAAAGGAGTGTCACTTAGCACAAGCAACCGATAACCATCATTGAGAAATTTTGTGAAGGAATCAGCTATCAGGTTAAAATTCTTATGATAGATTGTCTGCAAAGTGCAGTCAAACGAGAGAGTGGCATCAGGGGTAAAAGATGACGCAACATCGGCAGCCCCGCCAAATTCAATCTGCTTCATTCTGTGGAGACGTGCTAAAGCAGACTCATGGTTTATCCTTTTTTCCAAAGCCTTGGCATCCCCTTCGCCGGTGACCGACACTGCGTCAGAGAGTGTCTCCTCACAGATTGCATGCAGGCGCGTCTCAAGCCATTGGAATGACTGGCATATCACCACAGTTGATGGATCGGCAAATTCAAACAGGCTGACCCCCTCTGCGGCAGAGTCATCAGCACCGGAGGGAATGATTGAGATGCTGTCAAGTTTCTTCTCGGAAAGCTGGGTCTCAACATTAAACACACGTATCGAATCAATCTCATCGTCAAAGAAATCCACACGGTAAGGCAATTCGCCGGAAAAAGAATAAACGTCAAGAATCGAGCCACGCACGGCAAACTGTCCCGGCTCATAGACGTAATCCGTTTCCTTAAATCCCAACTCACGGAGTCGCTTTCTGAGGTCGCCCATCACCTGCCGGCTCCCCCTTTTCAATTCAAGGGTATTTTTTGAAAATGTTTCCATAGGAGGCACCTTCTCGGCAAGCGCCTCCGGACACGTCACCACCCACACAGGATGTTTTTTCCTTTTCCAGGCATCCAGTGTCTCAGTACGCAATATCTGGGAAGGGGGATCAGGCTGACCATATTTTATATCGCGCCTGAATCCACTTGGAAAAATAGCCACCTTATCATCACCTGCAATCTGACATAGGTCATGGTAGATATAGCCGGCGGCATCAATGTCGTCGGCTATTATGAGATACGGATTTTTCTGCGGCGTCAAAGCAGCAAAAAGCATTGCCGGGGCACTTCCGCGCAGGCCGGTGAGCGCTACCCGCTTTGCTTTCTTATCTGCCACAAGGTTCTCAAGGGCTGCGCAACGGGCGTCAGTGGCAAAAAGTCTGTCAGCTTCCTGAATTTTCACGTCTTGAATAATTTATTTTCCGGGAGTCAGTCCGAGTGTCTTGTCAAGGGCCTCCTTGTCAGAGAGAATCTCAATTGCCTTTTTCAGAGCCTCGTCATGTTTCAGTTCCTGAAGTGTGCGTCCTTTTTCAAAATAATAGCGGCTTGCAATCTCGGCCCCTAAATACTCAGACACATCCTTACGCTTTGTCTCAAGATCGCGGTCAAGATTCTGGGCCAGGAGCGGAGCAAGCGCATCAAGGGCGGCAGTAGTTTCCTCATTCATGTATCCCTCGTTTTCCGCAGTCTCGCGAAGCTGCTTCATTATCTCCTCAAGCACTTTGTCATATTTGATCTTCTCGGGATCAATGCTCTTCTTGAAGTCGGCATATATTTCGTCAGTCACTTCAAAATCCCATGCCGAAGGAATTTCTTCATGAGTATTGGCATACTTGTTGGCAAAATCATAGATCCAATTATCCCTGACAAGATTATAGGTAATATGACTGAACTTTCCCCAGTCAATATCAAAATCCGGTTTCAGTCCTCCCCCGTCACGCACCTCACGTCCGTGAAGAGTCTTATAGACATTGGTAAGGGAGTCGGGAGTGCGTGCCACCGAGCCGTCGGGATTTCTGTGGGAATAGTCAAGAGCCTGAATCAAACGTCCGGAGGGGATGTAGTATTTTGCCACAGTCACTTTTAGCAACCCCTCGTAAGGGAGTTGGAGAGTGTTCTGCACCAATCCCTTACCGAAACTACGTGAGCCTATAAGGACTGCGCGGTCAAGATCCTGAAGCGCACCGGCTGTGATTTCCGAAGCAGAGGCAGACCCGCCGTCGATAAGTATCGCAAGAGGCATATCGGGGAAGATCGGTGTCTTGGTTGTCTTGTAGATTTTCTCACTGGCTGCATCACGTCCTTTTGTGCGCAACACCTCAGTGCCCTTGGGCACAAAGTTGCCTACAATGTCAACTGCCTGCTCAAGCAGGCCGCCTCCGTTGCCACGCAAATCAAGCACAATCTTATTGACGTTAGGATCAGCCTTGAATGCTTCCAATGCCTCCCTTACGTCCTTGCCACTCTGCTGGATGAAGGAAGAAAGGCGGATGTAACCGGTGTTACCCTCAATTACTCCCCAATATGGTACGGCCGGTTCAGTCAATTTCTCGCGCAACATCTCGAAGGTGAGTATGGAGTCAGTGACATATGGACGATTGACAGTCACGCTGACGGGAGTGCCAAGTTTTCCACGCAAATATTTTGTCACCTCAGATGATTTCATCTTAGAGGTGTCGACAGTGTCAACCCTGATGATCCAGTCACCGCTTCTAAGGCCTGCCCTTGCGGCAGGAGCCCCTTCCATAGGGGAAGATATGTAAGACGACCCGTCTCTTTCCAGTATGAAACTTCCTATTCCCGCATAGTCATATTCACCGGTGGTCATCTTCATAAGGTCAGCCCTCGCATCGGCATCATAATATTCTGTATAGGGGTCGATAGTAGAGGTCAGCGCGGAGATGGCAGCGTCAAAAGCCTCTTTAGGGCGTATGGTGTCGACATAGTTCATCTCCAACTCCTTTACAATGGCATTGAAGGTGGTAAGGTTTCTGTTGACTGCCGCATCATGGCTGGATGCCGGGTCTTGGGCACAGACAGATCCCAAACCGGACACACTCAGGATTACAGCAGGAATGATATGGGGTGTAAATTTCATAATCGGAATTTTTTATTAATAACGCAAGGTTAACCAGGAGAGTTTAAGCCTCTTTAACCGAAGCCTCATGCTTCGGAGGATAGTCAACCGTAAAATGGAGCCCCCGGCTCTCCTTCCTCTCCCTTGCCTGGCGCATGATGAGATATGCCACATTTATCATGTTACGCAATTCGCAAAGCTCGCGGCTCGGTTTGCTCACCTTAAACAGTTTTTCGGTCTCCTCATATAATATGTCAAGTCGGTTCCAGGCACGGTCAAGACGTAAATCGCTGCGCACGATTCCTACATAATAGCCCATAATCTGATTGACCTCTTTAGCAGATTGCGTGATAAGCACCATCTCTTCGGGATGGGCTGTGCCTTCATCGTTCCATTCGGGCACATCGCTGCGCCAGTCGTATCCCTTTATAGCTTCAGTGGCATGCTTTGCAGCGGCATCGGCATACACTACAGCCTCTATCAGCGAATTGCTGGCAAGACGGTTGCCTCCGTGCAGACCCGTGCAGCTGCACTCACCGATTGCATACAGGCGTTTTATTGATGACTCACCGTTGAGATCTACCTTTATACCGCCACAGAGGTAATGGGCAGCCGGGGCAACAGGAATCATATCTTTGGTGATGTCTATCCCAAGTGAAAGACACTTCTCATATATGTTTGGGAAATGACGTTTTGTTTCCTCCGGATCCTTATGGGTCACGTCAAGATAAACGTGGTCATTGCCATGCAGCTTCATTTCAGAATCAATGGCACGGGCCACTATGTCGCGGGGTGCAAGAGAAAGGCGGGGGTCATATTTATGCATGAATTCCTCACCGTCAAGATTGCGAAGCACGGCACCATAGCCACGCATGGCCTCTGTAATCAGGAAAGAGGGACGATCGCCGGGATGATATAGGGCAGTAGGATGAAACTGTATGAATTCCATATCCTTTACCGTGCCTTTGGCGCGATAGACCATCGCTATTCCATCGCCGGTTGAGGTAAGCGGATTCGTGGTGGTGGTGTAAACGGCGCCTACCCCGCCGGTAGCCATAACGGTGACTTTGGCAAGGAAGGTGTCAGTCTCGCCGGTAAGCTCGTTAAGGATATATGCGCCGTAGCAGGTGATGTCGGGAGTGCGGCGGCTGACTATCTTCCCGAGATGATGCTGAGTGATTATCTCAAGAGCGAAGTGATAGTCAAAGATGTCGATGTTTGGATGATTCCTGACCCTTTCCATTAGTCCGCGCTGAATCTCGGCGCCCGTGTTGTCAGCATGATGGAGTATGCGGAACTCACAATGTCCTCCCTCACGGTGAAGATCGAAACTACCATCTTCTTTTTTGTCGAAGTTGACACCCCAGCCTACCAATTCCTGAATCTGGGCAGGAGCGTTCCTCACCACTTTCTCTACCGCCTCTTTGTCAGAAAGCCAATCACCGGCAATCATAGTGTCGTTGATATGTTTGTCGAAATCATCCACTTCGAGGTTGGTCACGCTCGCCACTCCGCCCTGGGCAAGGGCTGTATTTGCCTCTTCGAGAGTAGACTTGCAGATTATCGCCACTTTCCCTTTTGACGCCACTTTCAGGGCAAAGCTCATTCCGGCTATCCCTGAGCCGATAACGAGATAATCATATCTATATATCATAATTTTGAAGACAAAATCATTCAGATTATTGCATAGTTATGACGTGCGATGTCGATCATCGCACCGTGTCAGTCAGCAAAGTTACAAAAAAATCGCCAATCCACTCATAACTAATTGCTAAAAAAGCTAAAATCTATCGTATTGTGAGATTTAAAGAACTATATTAACTTTTCTAATAGAAACCCCAGTTTTGAAAACCACGGTTTCTATTAAGAGAAAAGAAGAGATCGCCACCTTACAAAGGACATAAAAGGCTCGAGAGCGTCAACCTCTTTCCAAATTAGCAGATTAAATATAGAGGAACTGGCCATGTCCGACATTAAGGGATTTGTTGAAACATCGGGTTGGCAATAAATCGGCAATAAAAGGGGGGGTTGGAATGTTATAAAGATATGTTACAACAAGTATTAATATCAGCGGCAGGATTGGGACTGTCATCAATCGTAGGATCGGCAATCGGTCTTACGGTCAGGAAAATTCCTCACAAATGGAATGACATATTTATGGGATTTTGCGCCGGCATGATGCTGGCTGCCTCAATCGTGTGTCTGCTCTTCCCCTCTGTAGAGGCCACTCCACCGGCGGGCTGGTGGCAGGCAGCCATAGGTGTGGTATGTGGAGTAATGCTTGTAGGAATCATGGATCGATTCACCCCTCACCTTCATCATCTTTCGGGACTTGATGAGGAAAAGCATATAACCAATGCTTCCCTTAACAGCACCTTGCTTTTTGTTCTCGCCATAGCTCTTCACAAGCTTCCGGAAGGACTTGCCACAGGCGTGACATTTAATGGTGAGGAAGGAAATGCCTACGCCATGACTATTACCATAGCCTTGCAAAACATACCGGAGGGGATGGTAGTCGTGACTCCTCTCCTTATGAACGGCATAAGTTTCTGGCGCACGACCATGATAGCCATCGCCATCTCGCTGCTTGAGATCGTAGGAGTGTTGGCAGGATATTTTATCGGAGATATTTCTTCTCTCTTTCTCCCGTTCCTATTGGCCCTGGCAGGCGGGGCAATGCTTTATGTGATCAGCGACGAGATGATTCCGGAGACCCACTCTCACGGATTTCAAAAAGGAGCTACCTATGCGTTGGTGGCCGGCGTGATGACCATGCTTTTCATCGAAGCCCTGCTGTAATTATAACCATACTTTTAAATCAATTGAATCCCGTAGATCTTCAATTGGCGAAACGGATGGATAGGAGATGGAGTATAAAAACAATAAAGCCCTGATTATCAGGGCTTAGTGCGGAGAGGACGAGATTCGAACTCGTGGACAGGATTGCTCCCGTCGTCGGTTTAGCAAACCGGTGGTTTCAGCCACTCACCCACCTCTCCAATGGTTTGGTCTGAATTAAAATTTCCGTGTGGAAATTCATTCTGCGCCTAAAGCTCTCTTCAAGCGAGTGCAAAGTTAGGAATTATTTTGGTTACGTGCAAATCTTTTTCAAAAAAAATTTCAAAATCCCTGTTTTTCTACAATATGTTGTTAAACATTATCCTTTTTTTCTCCTCTTTTCATTACTTATCAAAGTTTTTATTAACTTTGGGGATTATTGCAGATCTTGACAAATAAAGACAATTATAAAGAGATGAAATATAACAGAATACTTCTCAAGCTCTCCGGAGAATCGCTGATGGGGAAACAAGGGTATGGCATCGACACGGACCGCCTTAACTCCTACGCCATGCAGATTCAGCAAGCTGTCAATTCAGGGGTGCAGGTAGGCATCGTGATTGGCGGAGGCAACATATTCCGCGGACTTTCCGGTGCGGCAAAAGGGTTTGACCGCGTAAAAGGAGACCAAATGGGCATGCTCGCCACCGTGATCAATTCGCTTGCATTAAGTTCGGCTCTTGAAGCTATCGGTCAGCCTGCGAAAGTGCTTACCGCCATCCCGATGTTCCCAATCGGCTACCCTTATTCAAAATGGGAAGCCATAAAAGCCATGAAGGAAGGCACAGTGGCCATCATGAGCTGCGGCACTGGCAGCCCCTACTTCACTACTGACACGGGCTCTGCCCTGCGTGCCATAGAGATTGAGGCAGATGTAATGCTGAAGGGCACACGTGTGGACGGTGTATATACCGCTGATCCGGAGAAAGATCCCACCGCAACCAAGTTCGACCACATCACATATAAAGAAGTAATAGAACGTAACCTGAAGGTTATGGACATTACCGCTACCGCTCTTTGCATGGAAAACCATATGCCGATCTATGTCTTCAACATGGATAAGGAAGGGAATCTGGCAAAGATGCTCAACGGGGATAATGTGGGCACGCTCGTTGATTAAAGCCACCATCCGCAACACATGCCATTGGCATGCCCCTACAGACAATAAAATTTCAAACAATAAACCACTTAATTATGGAAGTAAAGGAATATCTTGACAACGCCCATGACAGCATGGAGCTGGCGGTTGAATATCTTGATGACACACTGTCGCGCATCCGTGCCGGCAAAGCATCCCCGCGTCTGCTTGACGGCATCCGTGTAGACTACTACGGATCTCAAGCCCCCATCTCAAACGTAGCCAACGTGTCAGTGCCTGATGCACGCACAATAGCCATCACGCCCTGGGAGAAGGGGATGTTTAAGGTGATTGAGAAAGCCATCATCAATTCTGAACTCGGCATCACACCGGAAAACAACGGTGAGGTTATACGTCTGTCAATCCCACCGCTTACAGAAGACCGCCGCAAGCAGCTCGTGAAGCAGTGTAAGGCTGAGGCTGAGAATGCCAAAGTGTCGGTCAGAAACGCACGCCGCGAAGCTATCGACGGACTGAAGAAGGAGATCAAGAAGGGCCTGAGCGAAGACGTGGAGAAAGACGCTGAGAACGAGGTGCAGAAAATTCACGATAAGTACATGAAAAAAATCGATGAGGTCTTCGCTGCCAAGGAGAAGGAGATCCTGACAGTGTAAAAACGTGATGTCTTAAGATTATAAAGTAGAACTTACATATGATTTCTGTCATCATACCGGTTTATAACGCTGAGGATTTCCTTGAAGAGGCAATCCTCAGCGTTTTTTCCCAGACCTATACGGACTGGGAACTGATTCTTGTTGACGATGGTTCTACTGACCGCTCCTCACTGATATGTGATAAGGCTTCTAAACAGAATAACAGAGTTACTGTGGTACACACTTCCAACAATGGAGTATCACACGCAAGAAATGTTGGCTTGAAGCTGGCAAAAGGAGCCTATATAACTTTTGTTGATGCCGATGACCTGCTTGCCCCAAGCGCCCTTGAAACAATGTTGAATGTGGCAACTGAAACCGATGTCGACATTGTGTGCGCAGGAATAAAAGAATTTACCGGGAAAGATCCGTTTTACACAGTTTCAAATCTTTCCTCTAAAAAAGACATAGTCTCCATTTCTTCTTATACAATCAGAACATCAAGTGGAACTGAGGCAGCTATCGACTCACTTTATCAGAAAAATGTGGACAATTCTGTATGGGGAAAACTTTATGCGTCACATCTATGGACAGCTTTACATTTTAAAGAGGGAATCCGTTATGAGGATCTTGACATCTGTTATAAAATCTTCCTGAAAGCGAAATCAATAGCATCAGTAAATAGGGCCTTATATTTTTATCGGCAGCACAATGCCAGCTATATCCATACTTTTATACCCTCGCGTGCCGATGCCCTCAAAGTTACAGCAGGAATTGTAGAATACGTAGCCACCAACTGTCCTATGCTTCTTCCTGCTGCCCGTTCCCGCCAGCTTAGCGCCAATTTCAATATCCTCGGCCTTATCGTTGCAAAAGAGGCCAGACATACCCCAGTCACAGCCAAGATTGCTGATGAATGCTGGGAAAAAATAAAGGAGCTGCGCGGCGAATCACTACGCAACCCCAATGTTAGAATCAAAAATAAAATAGGAATAATCGTCAGCTATATCATGGGCAGAAAGGGTGTTGAATTTCTGTCACGCATAGTCTACAGGAATTGACTTGCCATCTGCCACAGGGCTATTCCTCCGCTGACTGAGACGTTGAGGGAGTGCTTCACGCCCCTCTGCGGAATCTCAAGCACGACATCGGCCATATCCACTATTTTCTGATCCACGCCGCTGACCTCATTTCCCACCACGAGTAAATATTTCTCGCCGGGAGAGCATTTGAAATCCTGTAGAGGAATACTATTGTGGGTCTGTTCGAGCACACACACTTTCCACCCCTTCTCTTGCATTATCCGGGCTTCCTGAAACGCATCTTCCACATGCCGCCATGCCACACTGTCTTCCGCCCCAAGAGCAGTCTTCGTTATCTCAGGATGAGGGGGCACACCTGTTATGCCCGCCATGACCATTTCCTCCACAAGAAAAGCGTCGGCAGTCCGCAGGAGGGCTCCGACGTTATACATCGAACGCACGTTGTCTGCTAACAATGCTATAGGAATTTTAGCGCACTCTTTGTATTGTGCGACACTGCAATTGGTAAGTTCTATTATGTTTTTCTTTTTCCGGTCCATGTAAGGTTGCGGGATTTTATGTTTTGAGGGGCACACCCTATTCGGAAAGTTCGAGCATACGTCTGATAGGCCTAATGGCTTTTTCGGCTATTTCCGGATCTACGGTCACTTCAGGCTTTCCGTCACGAAGCGCCTCGTAAACTTTTTGGAGGGTGTTCAGCTTCATGTAGTCACACTCGTTGCATTGGCATTCCGCATCTTCGGCAGGAGCCGGGAGGAAGGTTTTATGCGGACATTTTTTCCGCATCTCAAAAAGGATGCCGCTTTCAGTTACCACAATATATTCCTGCGCCTCGTCAGTGCGTGCGAAATCGAGCAGTGCCGCTGTAGAACCCACCTTGTCGGCGATTAGCTGCAGTGGCCTCTGACACTCGGGATGGACAAGGATTTTCGCATCGGGATGCTCCTTTTTAATCTCCATAATCTTTGCAATGGAGAATCGGTCATGCACGTGGCAGGCTCCGTCCCAAAGCAGCATATTCTTTCCGGTGACACTGTTGATATATTCCCCGAGATTGTGATCCGGACCGAAAATAATCTTTTCCCCATCGGGGAGTTTCTCCACAATCTTTCGTGCATTGCCGGAAGTGACCACAATGTCGGTAAGCGCTTTCACTGCGGCCGAGGTATTGACATAGCTTATCACAGTGTGGTCAGGATGAGCTTTCACGAAAGCCTCAAATTTTACGGGATCACAACTGTCGGCAAGAGAGCATCCGGCATTCGTGTCAGGAATCAGCACAACTTTGTCGGGACATAGAATCTTTGCCGTCTCTCCCATAAAGTGTACGCCACACATCACGATCACATCGGCATCCGTCTCAGCAGCCTGACGGGCGAGGGCAAGGGAGTCGCCTATGAAATCGGCTATCTCCTGAATCTCGTCACGCTGATAATAGTGGGCCATGATAAGGGCGTTTTTCTCTCTCTTCAGTCTTGCGATTTCTTTCCGCAATTGTTCGCTCGAAAGGGGCTCGGATGTGGAGTTCATTTTGGTCTTTTTTATTTGAATAAAAATAAAAATCTTTATAAAAAATAATCATCAACAATAAAGCCTGTCAATAACCACCAATAACTTTTTGCCATAAAATTTGGAAATTTGACTTATTGAAATCTTATCTATGGTTATTGTCATATTATTGACAGGGGGCTATGTTGAAAATCAGTGTTGTCTGAGGTTTATCTACAAGCTGTAGATAACTGCAAAGTTAATAAATTTATATGGTTCAAGATGTAGAAAACTGTAGAAAACCATGTATAAAACTGTAGATTTCGCTGATGATAACCTGTAATAACTCTCCGGAAGATTATTCAAATATACATAAAAACGTATATGCTATACATTTTTATAAAAATCAAGAAAGAGTGTAAAATGTTATGATTCGGTTATATACGGCATTTTTACAGCTTTTTAACCGCTTTTTTACAAGTTATCTACAGGTTATTTACAGGTTGGAAGATATAATAAATGGAATAAAAATGCGGGAGTCCATGCAATCAGCATGGAACTCCCGCTACATCAAGGTTACGAAAAGGTTATTTCTATAATTCTGCGGCTGACCTTGAAGCATCCGCGATATTCAAGTTTTGATAATTAGCAACAATAATCTATTTGATAATATAACTACTCAAGGCATGGAGTGGTTCACTCCTTATAATAAAGAATCACC
>CAZQSD010000092.1:0-12849 GCA_964595885.1 uncultured Sangeribacter sp. | reverse complement strand
TTCGGAGGATTCCCGAACACTCCGGATGCCGTGGAGGGTATTGAGTCGGATAAGGCCGAAAGCAGCTGGTATGACCTCAGGGGCATCAGAATCGCGAAGCCGACCACTCCGGGCATCTACATAGAGCGTATTGCCGGAAACAATCAGACGACTGTAAGAAAAGTAGTGATAAAATAATTTTGCTTAAAACAACCAACTAACGAATGGGATGCCGTGCCGATTGATGCTCCAATCAGCACGGCATCTTTTTCTATTTTCGTGAGACAGGGTGTAACACCGAATGGTGTCCGTTTACGGACAAGTGTCCGCAAACGGACACCATAATCACAAGGCAAGTATGTGATTATTAGTTTATTAATTCTTTGGCATGATTATTGTGGTTATATAAGTGAACAGATAGTGTTACACTAAATGTAACATCATTATACCTAAAGTGATTAATATCAGCTAAAACCAATCAGCATGAAAAGAAAGAATTACTCACTCTCTCGCACTTTAACATTTGTCTTTGCATTCATCCTAATGCATCTTCTGCCTGTCACTATGACAGCTCAGGAGAACAATGACAGCACTTCAACTACTCTCAATGAAGTGGTGGTGGAGGGAAGGACCCAGAGAGTCATAAAGTTTGGCGTGGAATATATTCCCGATAAAAAGACGAAGAAAAATTCGCTTGACGCAACCGACCTGCTTTTGCAGATGAATATTCCTCAGCTGCATATATCACCGGGATCAACAGAAGTAAAGACCGCTGCCGGGAAAGACGTGGCCATGTATATTGATTATGTGCCGGCCACCACACAGGACCTTCAGGGAATGCGTCCGGAAGATGTTATCAGAGTAGAGGTGTTAGATTATCCCGATGATCCACGCTTTGAGAGTGCACCTCATGTTGTCAACTTTATCATGCAGCACTATGAGTGGGGTGGCTACACTAAGATTACTGCCGGAGGACGCACTTTGGCATATGATAATATAAACGGGAGTGCGTATTCCAAATTCGTTTATAAGAAACTGACTTTTGATGCGAATGTCGGATGTGACTGGGAGCATGTAGATAATGGCCAGTCAGAAGTGACACAATTTTATAGGGATCTGATGTATGGTGGAATTCATTACGATGAGATAATTCGTAAGGCAGTAAATGGTGACGATTATCTTAAAAAATCAAACTCTCAGTGGGCATCCGTAAGGGCAGTCTATAGCACCGATAACCGTTATATTCAGCATACCGTGGCTTTTGGAAGGTCGGCAATGACAGACTCAAAAAGTTTTTTAAATGTAAATTTCAACCCTGCCGCTCTTCCGGATGCAGGAGCTGACCAGCGTGAGACAACCAGATCAATTTATCCTTCGTTACGGGGTTACTACCAGTTTTTCCTTCCAAAGGGAAATTCGATAATGGCATCATGGTCGTTCTCCTATGGAAGCACTGACCGAACATCATTCTATCAGCTTGGGGAACTTACCCCGATCATAAACGACAATAAGGAGAAGACATATACTCCGACGGTTAATCTGCAATATTCCAAGAAGTTTTCCCGTAACAATACTTTCCGTACCTCTGTGATGAGTTATAATACGCTTTATGACACCAAATATGCCGGATCTTATGACGGCAGACAGAAACTGTTGTCATCAGAGAATATGCTCTTTTTGGAGTATATGCAAAACTGGTCAATCGGACTGAGCCTTTATTCTCGCATAGGGGCGTCATATGTGATTGGACGTGTAAACGGTGTCAACACACTCAAGCAATGGAATCCACGACTTGGCTTCCAACTGGAATATCAGATAAACAACAAAAACTCGGCAAGTATCCAGGGATGGTGGGGCAACTCTCACCCTCATGCCTCCACTGCCAATGAGGCGTTGGTGCAGGAAAATGAACTGACGTGGCTGCAGGGAAATCCTGATTTAAAAAACACATTGTTCGTAACAGGCATTGCCTCATATACTTTCATACCTACTAATCAATTTTCACTCTCAGCAACTATTCAGTATGAAGGGAATCCTGATAAGCAAGCGTATGAATTTTACACACTTCCGGGTATTGACGGACTTGTAAGGCGTTCTATCAATAGTGGAGATGCGCATATGTATTCCGCATGGCTCTCGGCCGGGTTGCGACTGCTTGACAACTCTCTTGCATTTAATTTTTATGGAAAAATGAATCGGACAGTCCTGACAGGATGTGACGCGCAGTCATTAAATTCTTTAACAGCGGGATTGTATGCACAGTATTCACGTAATCATTGGTCGACTATGTTATATTACGACACGCCTGAAAAAGTCTTGAATGCATGGTCAAATGGAGCAACGGGGAAGTATGAAAGCAATTATGGATTTTCGGTCAACTGCAATGTGGGAGATTTCAAATTAGGATTAAAATTCAATAACTGGTTTAGACGGGATGGCTCGTTAACCGGATCGTTCATTTCTCCACGTTACAGTGAGTATCAGAGGAAGTGGAACGGATGGTCATCACGTAATATTCAGTTGACACTCACCTACACGGTGTCTTACGGTAAGAAGATCAACCAGAATTCCGAATTGCAAAAGAGCGGGGGCATTGACAGTGCAATCCTAAAATAAAACATCGGTCTACTGAGATGAAGAATGGTTTATAAATAATGGAGCCACACTCTGGCAGAGTGTGGCTCCATTATTTATAAACCGGATCAGAACGGGAAGTTAATACCGAAATTGACGGCGGCATTGGAATTGAGGGGAACACCCTGTTTTGCC
Source organism: uncultured Sangeribacter sp. (assembly GCA_964595885.1). Classification (GTDB taxonomy): domain Bacteria; phylum Bacteroidota; class Bacteroidia; order Bacteroidales; family Muribaculaceae; genus Lepagella. The sequence continues at coordinate 10,101 of CAZQSD010000092.1, read as the reverse complement.
AATTTGCCAACTGTGTGGTCCATGCCGAGGAAGAGGTTAAAACCTTTAGGATGGACATTGAGGAGCCAACCGAAACCTACCCCATATGTTCCGGCCATCAGGTTGACATCTGCGGAGAAGAATTTTACAGGTGCCACATTTGCTGACAGACGGAACTGAGTCCATGTGTAGCGGCCATTGATGCGGGTGGAGTTCAGAAGCCCAATATGAAGATTGCGATAGTAGGGGAGTTCCCATTCAGCAGCAAGGTTGAGCGTAGCGCCAAGACCTGTGGTGCGTGATGAGAGTTCACCATTGTTATCGAGTTGATAAAGCTGGGCAAGATCATCTTTAAGACGGTCAAATTCATGGTCGAATGAATTCGGGGCATCATCGTTGGCATTAAAAATGTAGGCGTCGGTGTCAATAGCCTGTGTGCCGTTGGTCGATGCCCATTGAGTCTGGCCCCATGACATGAACCCGAGATCGAGGATAGCGGCGGAGAAATTGAAGTCGTTCCATTTGTATTCAGCACCTAAGTCAAGACCAAGACCGAAACCCTGGGGCTTGAATTTGTCAATCTTGCCTCCTGAAACGTAATCCTTGCCTGTCTGATGGCTATAGTCCATATCATAATGGAATCCACCGATAGAAGCGTAGATATCAGCATTGGTCTGAGCTATCCATCTGTCTTCATTAAGCTGAAGCCTTGCCTGATTGAAACGGAAATCAACGTTGCCGGCTCCAACAAGCACTTTCAGGGTAGCACCCACACGCAAGCCGGGCATCTGACTGATGTCGCGTGAATGATTAAGAGCGAGCTGAGCATAGGCATTAGCCTGCCCAAACATATTCTCTATGTCATAGGTCTTATTGGTGATACCTTCCTTTGCAAGAGAGAAGAATGAGCCGGGCACAGACATCTCAGCATTAGCCAAGGCACTGAGTGAAATGGCATTATAACCCCCAAAAGCTTTAAATCCAACTGTTAGGATGTCGATTTTCTCATTGGTGCCTACACGGTTTTTGGCTCCGAACTTGCCCATTGCCTCCTTTTCACTGATGTTGGGGTTAGTGAACAGCACTGTCTTGCCATTAAGACTATAAATTACATCGCTGACGTGGAGATTTCCGCGCACATGGATGTTCATATTTCCTAACCCCGGAAAAGACACGAAACTGTCGTGGTTACCAAAAGCCGGATTCATCTGAAAGCGGTAATCGTAGTTGTCGAGGAAATAGCCGGAATAGGTGGTCTGGGCTGATGCCCCGGCGGCACAGGATAGAATCCCGGCGCAAATCATTAATTTCTTTATGTAAGATTTCATAATATCTTTTCTTGAACTTGATAACAAAGAACTAAGGTTCATTGCCGGGTTTAGAGCTTTTTAGTGTAATTGCCACTCACTTTGGCTTTGATGTTGGAAAGCGTAAAACTCTGGTCAGGGGAGATTGGTTCACTGTTCTGCGGAGAGACAACGGCTGTGAAAGTAATGCCGTCAAGATGTTTTACTTCGCCAGTGATGTAAATGGTGACCGGAAGATTCTTCGCATTGCCTGGAATATCGGCACCCTGGATTGTCACGTTTGAAATCTGTCGGCCTTCCTTGTCAATCGGATAACCGGAAAGTTTGGCTGAAAGGGGAGTATCGTTGGTGACGTCAAGGTTAAGTTCCAGAGTTGTGATGGTGATTGCATCAACATCCTCATCATTCCATCCGTCAACGGTCTTGGTGTAGATAATCTGTGCGTCAGTTCCCTCTTTCATTGCAAGCGGAGCCAGGAATTCCCATTCGCCGGAAAGTGCTTCAAGATTCCTGTCAAGTGCAAAGTGCGAGACAGTTTGTTCGTATATCTGAGGGTCAACTAATCTGATGTCAATGCTTTGGGGGATACCATTGCCGGAGATAACATAGCCAAGGTCGGAAAAATATTCCCAGGAGGGATTGGCAAAGCCTGCCGGGACGCTGACAGGGGCCGAGGGAGAAAGGCAGAAGTTATAAGGACCGACCTGACCTTTGTCGAAGCCGACAGTGAAATAACCGTTGTTAAGATTAAATGTCTTATCCTCCTCATTATCGCGTATAGCAGTGAGCTGCAGACCGGTGCGATAACAAAGATGCTCATCTGCCACAGGGTTATTCAGGCTGAGATAAATCTGCGGATTGGCAAGGATAAGGTTGGTGCCGTCGCCTGCGAGGAAGTCGGGAATGCTTGACAGAGAAATAGGGGGGATGTTGAGTGCATCGCCTTCAAGCTGATAACGGATCTTGCCTGAAACAGCAGTTACCTCTAACTGAGAGATGGTGTAGTCAATGTCAAGGCTAACTTCTGAGGGCATTGCTATAGTTGCATCACTATTGGGCGTGACCACGAGATCCGCGCTTTCTATGTTAACCTCAGTATTAATTACCAAAGACTGATTGTCAACGTCGGCTCCGTTGGCAGCAAGATTAATTGCCGATGCCTGAAGGACAAGCGTTCCACTTCCATTTTCAAGTTTAAGCGAAGGAATTGAAAGAATGCCGTTATCATAGGAACTTCCTGAGGGAACTATCCGGTTTACCTCGAGCCCTTTTGGAATGGAGAGACGAAGATTTGTGATCTCCACATCGGCTATGGAGGTTACCTCGGCGGATGCTGTAAATCCAATGGAAATGCTCAGTTCATCAACAAAAAGATCGCTGATTGAAATGATTGAAGGGTCGATTCCGGAAGCGGAATAGGTCAGCGCTTTATTGACAGGTTGAGAAAGACTGAGGGTTACACCACTCTTGGGTGCGGAGGCCGGCATAGTGAGTGGGGTCTTAAATTCCAATACTGCTGAAGAAAGTGAGGGCGCACTGGCAGTAAACCCGGGAATATTGACAGGATCGGATTTAAAAGAGCCGCTTTCCTGCACGGCATAGAAAGTCTGTCCGTTGATGGTCACTTCCTTGATCTGCTCGCCATCTTTAATATCAATGATATCACCGAGAGTGATGGGGTCAATGTTGATGGGAAGCACGAGATCTTTTACTTTCAGTTCAGTGGTGGTGTCGATGTCTGACAAATCATAATTGTCGTCGATACACCCTGTCAAGGCAGTCATTGCAAGCAGGGGAATACCTCCACGCAACAAAATCTGTTTCATGTTGATGTTAATTATGTGAGTAAATTAATTTGCAAAGATAATGCTTTTATTGCCAATCGTCCAAATAAAATCAACAAGTTAATGATATTTAGGTTGTTTTTAATAACTTATCCAATATCAGAGGCGTGTCATCCCGGGATGACACGCCTCTGATATTGGATAAAGGTGATAAGATATTACCAGATGATGATGCGCTCAGCAGCGGGACGGAACATTGGGTCTCCTTCCGTAATGCTGAATGATTCGAAGAATGGTTCAATGTTTTTAAGAGAAACGTTGACACGGTTGTTGCCGAGAGAGTGGACGTCGCCTGTTGTAAGAGAACGTATTTCCTCGTCGCGGATATTCTGTGCCCAAAGGTTTGCAAAGTTCAGGTAGAACACCTGCATCGGGTCAAAACCATCAATCTTAGCCTTCGGAGAAGTAATGTCAACCCCTTTCTTCATTTGGGAATCGAGGAAAGCAGTGCGGGCTATGCGCAGACCACCCTGGTCGGCAATGTTTTCACCGAGTGTATACTGACCGTTGGCGTGGAGACCCGGCAGCACCTCAACCTCACTGAATTGGTTTATGAGACCTTGAGTAAGATTGGCGAAAGCATCAGCATCTTGCTCAGTCCACCAGTTTGACATGTTGCCGTCAGCATCAAACTGGCAGCCCTGGTCGTCGAAACCGTGAGTAAGCTCATGACCGATCACCACACCGATGCCACCATAGTTTTCGGCATCGCTTGCATCAGGATCATAGAAAGGAGCCTGAAGAATGCCGGCGGGGAAAACGATTTCGTTAAACACCGGGTTATAATAGGCATTGATTGTCTGGGGAGTCATGCCCCATTCTGTGCGGTCGACGGGTTTGCCCCATTTCTTGAGTGTCTCATTTACAGCCCACATGTTGGCATTGTGTACATTCTCCCAATAAGAGAGTGATGGATCAATGGTAAGCTCAGAATAGTCTTTCCACTGGTCGGGATAACCGATTTTAACAGTGATAGCATTGAGTTTCTTCATTGCCTGCACTTTGGTGTCGTCGCTCATCCAGGGAAGATGCATGATGTGCTTACCGAGAGCGTTGCGGAGATTCTCCACAAGTCCAACCATATATTCTTTTGAACTCTGGGGGAAATACTGCTCTACGTATAGCTCGCCGATAGCCTCACCGAGGAAACCTTCAGTTGTGGAGAGCGCGCGTTTCCAGCGGGGACGCTGTTGCTGCACACCGCTCATCACTTTGTTGAACTCAAAGCTTGCATCAGCAAAGTCATCGCTGAGATATGGAGATGCACCACTTACGTATTCCCACAGATAGTAGTCTTTCTTCTCGCGGTCAGAAAGTGTTTTGTAAAGGTCGTGGCCTTGTTTAAGAGTGTTGAATTGAGTCACGATAACCTGCTCGGGAGTTTCGATACCCATTGTCTCAACAAAGACGCGGTCCCAAGGCAGATCGGGATACATTTCTTTCACCTGTGCGATTGAACGCGGGTTATACATTGCAGGGATGTTGCGGCTCTCTTCGCGTGTCCAAGTGGAGTCAGCAAGAAGAGTCTCTATCTTCATCACATTTTTTACAATGCGCTTTGCATCCTTCTTGCTGTAACCGGCATTGATCATCTGCGTTTCGATAAGTTTCTGATAAGCCTCGCGCACCTCTTTGTTGCGTTTGTCATTTTTCAGATAATAGTCGCGGTCGCCGAGTGAGAGACCTGCGCCGCCCACATACATTGAATAGATCTTACTGTTGACAAGGTCTTCACTCGGGCCAGCTCCAATGAAAGGAGAGCCATAATTCTTATGCATCCAGATGAAGAGGTCTTCCATCTGGTCGGGAGTTGCATTTTCGATTTTTGCAAGGTCAGCTTTAATAGGAGATGCGCCAAGCTCATTCCGGCGCACAGAGTCCATTGCAGCTTCATAAAGGGAAGCAATCTTATAGGCGTTTGTACCCTTCTGAGGATTGGTCTTTGATAGGTTCATCACGATTCTGCGAACACGGTTGTCGCTTGAGTCGGCGAGAATATTGAACTGACCGTAACGAGCGTGTTCGGGGGTGAGGGGATTTGCGTCCATCCAACCCTTGTTGACATGCTTGTAGAAGTCTTGAGAAGCCGGAACCGAATTGTCGATATACTTAGGATTCAAGCTTTTCAGGTGCTCTTCAGCACTCATCATCGAGGGCAGCCCGATGAGAGACGCCAGAAGAATCATTTTTGCAAATTTCATAAATCTGGTTTATTAGTTAAATGGTTATTGGAATTATTCATAAGAAAGGTAATATTTCTATTCCCCCTCGGAGCTATATTCAAGTATATCTCCCGGCTGGCAGTCGAGGATGCTGCATATGCTGGTGAGGGTTGAAAACCGGATTGCCTTGGCTTTGCCGGTCTTCAGAATAGAAAGATTTGACTGGGTTATGTTCATCTTTTCGGCCAGCTCACCCAATGAGATCTTTCGCTTAGCCATCATGACATCGAGATTAACTATAATCGGCATGACTTAATAATGTTAGATGGTTAAGGCTTGATCTTCTTTGAGTTGCAAACCGTAGCTCCACACCTGGGCCATTAGCAGGGCAAGGAGGCCAAGAAGCATAGTGTCCCAAGGTATTTCCCAATAGGCGGAGAGTGTATACCCCTCAAGGGAAAGAGACAACCCAGAAAGCATGCTGTCTTCAATGAGGCCGGCTATGCATTTCAGCACGGAGATTGAAATCAGATATAAAGCGAACCGGCGTAATCTGGTAACGTTTTTTTTGTCGAAGATATTGCCATTGTTTATATTGATGATGAAACGGATAAACTGAACAAGGAGAAGCACGTAAAGCACAAGGCAGGTGATGTAAAGCACATTTACGCCCCATGAATAGCCGGAGGAATACTTTTCTTTTGGCACCATTATCATGCTTCGGGTCATAATTGTCTGATAGCGTTCTCCATTGGTGAAAGTAAGAGAGTCTGTGCCGCGCAACATGGTAGAAAAATTTGGCTCAAAACTAATGTCAACCATATTCCTTTCTGTAGGGGCAGTGGATGTCTTCTGTGTCTTTTCATTGATGGGGACGGCTGTCGTTTGATCATATCCGTCTTTCATTCCGGCAAAAAACGCTTCTCCCAGGTAGCACATGGGAGTTATCACTGAACCGGTGATAAGAAGAATTATCAGAATGCAAAGTATGTTGATTGAGGTTTTCTTCACAGTTATTACATTTGGATTCGGCTGCAAAGGTAAGAAATAATATAGGGAATTGCAAATAAAATTTATCGTATAACGATAAATTTTATTTGAAAATGCGTAATTTGTTATTTTTTACAGCTATTTCAGGCTTTCCTATTGAATGTAGAGGCCCAATATGTCAGTTAATGAGGCTGTCAAGAATAGTTGTAGCCTTTAGAGTTGTCTCTTCCCACTCGCTGTCGGCAACGGAGAGGCTGGTGATGCCTCCTCCTACAAACAGACACAATTTGTCGCGCTCAATCAGGGCCGAGCGCAGGTTTACATACAAAGAGAAGTCGGCGGGAGAATGGTACGGACCACAGAAACCCCCATAACATCCTCTATTGAAATGTTCGCAGGTTGTTATGAGCCGTAAAGCAGTGTCGCGCGGAAGACCACATACTGCCGGGGTAGGGGAAAGGGTTCTCAATAGTGTGTTAAGGTTAGTATCGGTGAAATTCCCAGAATCAATCCTGGCGGAAATTGGGGTGCAGATATGCTCCACCGGCCCCGCAATTTTAGTGATGGTGTGCCCGGGGTGGGCATTGACCAAGTTCGTCTGGAAAGCCTTAATGATGAAATCCGTCACCATTTGCTGTTCCTCACGGTTTTTAATATCCCATTCCCCTCCTATGTAGGCCGGTCTGGTGCCGGCAAGTGCCATAGTGTTTAATTGATCGCCATGTGCTTCGAGAAGAAGTTCAGGGGATGCACCTACCCAGCATCCTGTGAGAGGTGTGGAGAAACAGAACACAAAGGCATCCGGAAACCGGCGGCAAAGATTTGAGAAAGTAGCGGCAGGATCAATCGTCTCTTTTTCTACAATCACCCTGGCTGCCACAACCTTTCCGCCGCCCTCCCGTGTGAGTTGTTTCTTAATGGTTTCTACTTCAGTTTCATGCTCTGCTTTGGTTGTAGATCTTTCCGGGAAAGAATATGGGAATTTAGAAAGTTGAGGATTGGAATTTATCGTAGATGCATTGCCTTTATCTTTATAAGGAATAGTGAGGTAGGATAGCGTCGGGAGGAATGGGGCGACCACAAACCCTGGAACGGCGATGCCTTCAATGACTGCTTCGGAAGAACCGAAGGAAATCATCATGTCGCCCGGACGGCGATAGGCATAAAAGGAGAGGCGAGACTCTATTGCACCTCGAATTTCATCTCCGAGAGATATTTCAGCCGATGGATCACTGAAAAAAATCATTGGTCCATTAGTTGCGCGACGAGTGTCTTTGTCAAATCTGATTCCCATTTAATCGTTATAGGATGATATTAGAACGGTAGGTAATAAAAACAAAGGATAACTTAATCAGCATCCGGACACACAGTGGCTATAAGCTCGAAAGGGTATGCCTCAATGATTTTGACGTTTACGAAATCTCCGGGAGAAAGAGAGTCATTCTCAATTATAACTTCCGGGTCAACCTCTGGTGAATCATACTGGGTCCGTCCGTAGGCCTTTCCATTTTCCACACGGTCAATCAGGACTTTCTGTACCGTATCCACCATTTCCTCATTAAGCTCAAGTGCGATTTGTTCTTGAATCGCCATTATTTTATCAAGCCTTTCCTGCTTCACCTCTTCCGGAATGGCGTCAACAAGATTCTTTGCAGCAAAAGTGTCGTCTTCCTCACAATAGGCAAATGCACCCATGCGGTCAAAGCGTTGAGCCCTTACAAAATCCATCAGTTCGTCAAACTCCTTTTCCCCTTCTCCCGGGAAACCGGTCATTAGGGTAGTGCGTATCCGGATTCCGGGCACCTTTTCACGGATAGTTTTAAGGAGCTGAAGAGTGCCTTCCTTATCAATGTGTCTTCTCATGTTGGCCAGCACAGGGTCAGAGATGTGTTGAAGTGCTATGTCGAGGTAGTTGCATACGTTTTCCTTCTTCGCCATCACGTCAAGAATATCCATAGGGAAGTCAGACGGATAAGCGTAATGAAGTCTTATCCATTCCACACCGGGAATGTCGGCCATGCTGTCAATAAGGAGCGCAAGCGAATGGGTGCCGTTGAGATCAGTGCCATATGATGAAAGATCTTGGGCAATCACATTAAACTCCTTAACTCCCTCGCTCACGAGCGTGCGCACTTCTTTCAATATCTCCTCAATGGGACGCGATTTATGGCGTCCGGTTATAAGGGGAATTGCACAGAAAGCGCAAAAGCGATTGCATCCTTCTGATATTTTTAGGTAAGCGGTGTGAGGAGATGTGACCAATGATCTTTCCCATGATTCAGGACGGCTGAGAGCGGGAGCTTTATCGGGCAAATTGTCGATAAAGTTTTTCCAGTCAAATTTGCCATACCAGATGTCAACTTCCGGAATTTCCTCTTTGAGTTCCTGCATGTACCTTTGCGAGAGGCAACCCATCACAATAAGTTTACCGATTTTTTTGCGCTTTTTGAGTTCTCCCAATTCTATGATAAGATTGATCGACTCTTCTTTGGCATCGGCTATGAAACCACAAGTATTGACCACCACATACTCTCCTGTCGGTTTGTCAGAGTCATGCCTGGTGTCATATCCCTTTGCTTTTAATTGCTTCAAGAGCCGCTCCGAATCAACAAGATTCTTGGAGCAGCCCATGGATATAATGTCTATTCTGCCTTTCTTATACATTCTTCAAATGATCATTCTGGAAGAAAAAGGGAACGAACAAATTCATTAGGACGGAAAATCTGAAGGTCATCCACTCCTTCGCCAATACCGATATATTTAACCGGAATCTTGAATTGGTCGCTGATGCCTATCACAACGCCACCCTTTGCCGTGCCGTCAAGTTTCGTGACTGCAAGAGCATTGACTTCTGTTGCAGCCACAAATTGGCGTGCCTGTTCAAAGGCATTCTGGCCGGTTGATCCGTCAAGCACCAGAAGGATTTCCTGTGGAGCGTCAGGCACCACACGCTTCATTACGTTTTTCACTTTTGTAAGCTCGTTCATCAATCCGATTTTGTTATGAAGGCGTCCCGCTGTGTCGATAATAACGACATCAGCATTCTGGGCTTTGGCTGATGAAAGAGTGTCGAACGCCACTGCCGCAGGGTCGCTTCCCATCTTCTGTTTTATTACCTGCACGCCAACGCGCTCGCCCCAGATGTCGAGTTGCTCTATGGCTGCGGCGCGGAAAGTGTCGGCCGCTCCAAGCACAACCTTGTTGCCAGCCTTCTTATATTGTGCTGCCAGCTTGCCGATAGTCGTAGTTTTGCCTACACCATTGACACCGACAACCATGATCACATATGGATCGCCGGTCTTTTTGACTTCAAAATCATCAAGGCCATCATCCTGGCTGTCAGGTCTGGCAAGCATCTCGGAGATTTCCTCGGCGAGAAGATTGTTGAGTTCCTCCGTATTGACGTATTTGTCACGTGCCACACGTTCCTCAATCTTCTGGATTATTTTGAGCGTTGTGTCAACTCCCACATCACTGGTGATAAAAGCTTCCTCAAGGTTGTCGAGCACTTCATCATCAATTTTGCTTTTACCGGCTACGGCACGTGTGATTTTACTCCATACGCCTTCCTTAGTCTTCTGAAGACCGGAATCAAGTTTTTCCTTTTTTTCTTTTGAAAAGAGTTTCTTGAAGAATCCCATATATCTGATGAATTTTAATTCTTAATTATAGGGTGGCAGGGTCATTTAACCTTCTTGCCGGCTATTGGAATGCGAAATTAATGAAAAATCCGCTAATAATAAAATTTCAGAGATAATAAGCTCTTATTAGGATAGTTTTTTGATATAAAATAAAACAAAAGCCCGACAAGATTGCCGG
>CAZQSD010000091.1:0-13368 GCA_964595885.1 uncultured Sangeribacter sp. | reverse complement strand
TTATGCCGGAGTTGCAGGGGTGGCTGGATGAGCAGGAGCAACTGTGGCGGCATGAGAGGCTTCAGAGGGGGAAGCTGTCGGATCAGTAGGGGCCGGACGGGCTGCCGGTTCCATTGCTGCAGGCTGCGGAGAAGCTGACGGCGGAACAGGATAGCAAGGATTTGCCGGAGTGCCGGAATTGTTGAAGAAAGGATAAGGCATACCGAACACAACATCCGGATTCTTACCCGGACATATAAATCCGTCAATAATAGTGTCACGACCTGATGGACTTTCATAGGTATATAAATGGAAACGGTAAAGCATAACAGCAATATGCTCAAACACGCTTGCCATGATAGCCTCATAGTTAGTCCATGCGGAAGTGGCGGTAAAGCAATAGACCTGGAATGGTATTCCCGACGGAGTCTGAGGAAGCGTAGTGACGAAACATGTGTTGTCGCCGCCAAATTTATCACTTCCCTTAGCTATATTGGGATTTGCGTCAAGCCACATCTTCAAATAAGCCCTGAACACACCAAGATTGGTGTCGATCGACCCGTCTACAAGACCTGCTGGATTGCCTGCATTCTGCTCCTGGCCGGCAGCCCGTTGCTGCAATTTCTTGTCAATCCAATCTTTCATAAACGGAATCTTGGCAAACTCGTTGAGCAGAGTCTCATCGCAAGGCACCACACTGTCTGCATCTATCATGTAGCAACGCTGGATACGTCGCGTGTTGCTCGTCTGCATCGTGCGATAGTTGGTGAAACCGTTGCTAACAAGATTATAGGGAGGCAAAGTGGTAGTAGTCTTATCCCAGTTAAGAACCTTTATAGCTGTAAGGGAGACTTCCGTGACGGTGCCGTTGGCATCCCCGGCCTTGATCCAGTCGCCAACATGCAAAGAATCATTTTCGGAAAGCTGCACGCCGGCAACCACACCAAGAATACTGTCTTTGAAAACCAACATCAACACTGCGGCAAACGCACCGAGTCCGGCAAGAAGAGAACCGGGCGATTTATTGACAATTATTCCGACAACTATAATTGCCATAATAATCCAGATGGCACCCTTAACAAGCTGCGCGATGCCGTTAAGAGGCAACTTACGTTTATTTGCACGCTCATTTATATTGCGCCAGATTACATTCACTATCAGACATAGCGTGTCGGCTACAATGTAGCATATGTAGATCCAGGTGATTCTCGTCAGCCACGAAGCCAGAGTTCCTTTGCTGGTAAGGGTAAACTGAATGAATATAAGGAAAACCACCGGAGGGATAATCCTTGCTGCTTTCGAAAACAGGCGCTCATTTACCATGTGGCCGTAGATGGCGCCATGCCAATGTGCCCCGATTTTTTTTACTACATATACAATAATCCACTTCACTATATACCCAACTCCCCATGCAATAAAAAACACAAGGGTAGCATAAATAATTGTGAATAATGTTGAATTGTGTTCAAGACCTACCAATGACAATAGAGAATTGACTATCTTCATCAGTAGCGAGGCAATCGCATATGTGCTGTCTTGCGCCTCATGACTCAGCATCACTTTTGGCACAACATCCATTGCCTGGGTAACTTCTTCCTGTGGAATCATATTCTTAATTATTTTATGGAAATTACTATAAGCTTAATCAGATATTCAGGAAATCATAAACTTCCTTCACAAACAACTACAAATATTGATGCGGATTAGTTCAGTCAAATTATTTCTTTTAATCACCCATCCTCTAATATTTCCTTGTTGCCTTTTCAATTTCCGCAGTGAGAATCTAGCGGATATAGTAAGTCATACCTGAATACTTCCATTTTTTATTCATCATCTATTATTCCTGCATGTCTATAGTGTATGGGTCACACTTAAAGAAGTTAGAGAAGCTAAAGTTATGATAATGGAATGCTTAATTTTGTATTAACAAATTTTAACAACTCATTTTATTAGAAATTGCACACTGACTTTTCGCTTGTGCAATAGCTGTAAAAATATGTTGTAAAACATAAAATCAGTATAAATAGTTAATCATTAGATAATTAAATAGCTTGTTTAAAATTTAGTCATATTTTTTTTGAAAAATAAACTCAATTTTATTAGGTTTGACAAAAATATTGTAGTAACTTTGGAGTGACAGGATTAGAAATCTTAAAAAAATTTAAAGAACTTATGGAACAGACATTAGTCATATTGAAGCCCTCATGCGTTGAGCGTTGTCTCATTGGCGAGGTTATCGACAGAATACAGAAAAGAGGTATCATCATCACCGGAATGAAAATGATGCAGCTGAACGAAGAAATTCTCCGCGAGCATTATTCCCACCTTGTTGATAAGCCTTTCTTCCCGGGTCTGTGTGCCTCCATGATGGCATCTCCTGTTGTATGCATGGTGCTCAAAGGTGTTGACATTGTCAATGTGTTCCGCAAAATGACCGGTGTTACAAATGGTAGGAATGCTGAACCGGGCACTCTCCGCGGTGACTACTGCATGAGCGGTCAGACAAATATCATCCATGCCTCTGATTCTCCTGAAAACGCAAAGATTGAGATTGCCCGTTTCTTCAAACCTGAAGAGGTGTTTGACTACACACCGGCCAATATTAACTTCATCTACGGAGAAGACGAACTCAACAAATGATAATACCCTTTCCTCTCCTTTGAGAAAACATATTTTGTAATGATTATTGTAAAGAAATTAGCTGCTTTCGCCCTTTTAGCTTCCCTCTCTCTCGGAGCAGCAGCACAAACTTTTGTCAGCAAGTCACCCCACTCTGACGCCCACAAACAACTTCTCGCCAATCAGACCAAAAGCAAAGACCAGATCAAACTGGTTGAAAAGAATACTTTCATTGATCTTATTGACGACATCGAGCCGGAACCGGATATCTATACCGAAGGCTGGAACAGTAAAGCTGTCAACCCATTTAAGGAATCTGATGTGCCCGACACAAAGGTTATCGACGTGAGAGGCTACTTTATGCCTGTACCCGGTAAGGTTACTTCCAATTATGGCTATCGTGCCCGCTTCGGCCGCATGCACAAGGGTATTGACCTCGCCATCCGCAGCAATGACACCATCTATGCTGCATTTGACGGGAAGGTAAGACTGACTGCATATGAGGCAAAAGGATATGGCAATTACGTCATCATCCGCCATCCAAATGACCTCGAGACAGTCTATGGACACCTTAACAAACCTCTTGTAAAACCTGACCAGTATGTGAAGGCAGGCGATCCTATCGGTCTGGGTGGCAGCACCGGAAGAAGCACCGGTCCTCACCTCCATTTCGAGACCCGCTACATGGGTTACGCCATTAATCCAAGCGCTATCTTTGACTTCGAGAACCATACAACCCATACCGATACCTACACCTTCTCCAAAAAGACTTATACCAAGGCTCGAAACTACGCACCTGAGAAGTCTTTGGCAAAGGCTGAGAAAAACAATCCTTACCGTGCAGCTGATGCTGAGGTTGACACCTACACTGTCAAGAAAGGCGACACCCTCTCTTCAATTGCGAAGTCTTATGGTCTGTCGGCAACGACTCTCCGTAAGATCAATGATATGACCACCGGCGACGTGATCAAAGTAGGTCAGGTTCTTAAACTCAAGTAACAGTTTCTTTACAATCAAATCATCTAACTAATAAATTACTCCTAATATAAAAATCCACATCATAGCGATGTGGATTTTTATATTAGGAGTAATTTATTAGGAAAGATGTAAGTTTTAGCCACCTAACGGTCAGGGTTATTAAGCTGATTGATTACATGGGCGGCAGTGACGGCATAAAGGGCGGCTGTCTCTGTGCGGAGTCGGCTGTCGCCGAAAGTGACCGGGAGGAATCCATGCCCCACAGCCAGACTCACCTCTTCAGGAGAAAAATCTCCCTCAGGACCTATCATTATCACCAAAGGGGTCTTTACCTTACAGTTTTGTGCAAAATCAGCACGTGGATAGTCAGGAGAACAGTAGCCAAAATATTTTCCGACTCCTTCCGAAACACTACTCACAAAGTTTTTAAAGTCAGTAACCTCTTCCAAAATAGGCAATACTGCTTTAAGACTCTGTTTCATGGCAGAAATCATCACTTTCTCCAGTCGCTCTGTCTTCATTTTTTTACGCTCACTGCGTGCACACTTAAGAAGCACCACCCTATCAATGCCAATCTCCACTGCTTTCTCAAGCATCCATTCCATGCGGTCAGCATGTTTGGTCGGCGCCACTGCCAATGTCAGCTCAAATCCCCAATGGGAAGGCAGCGTCTCCTTCTCAAGTATCTCGACATATGTATGCTTAGGATGAGCCTCAATTATTGCGCATCTAAATCTGTTGCCCTTACCATCAACCACCATCACCTCATCGCCTTCTTTCATGCGCAACACACGGCAGCAATGACCGGAATCTGATTCCGGAAGCATTCCGGAAATCTCAATGTCGGGAGCATAAAACTGAATCATTTCTATTGATTGGTAATTAAATGTATTAAAGATTAGACTTGTCCGTGATCTATAGTTAGCCCACCGGCATCTTCTCCACCATAAGTCTCCACCTGGTGCTTCGTCACTCTCGGACGCCTTTGATCATCTTTGAAAATAAGCATGAACAATATTGCCACCAATAAAGCAAAGCCTGCGAAACAATACCATGATATTCTCCAGCCTTCAAGCTGCTGCTCTGGATCAGAATGGCTGAACACGAAATGATTGACAACCGACTGGGCACAGAATGTGCCTATCGACGCACCTATTCCGTTAGTCATTATCATGAACAATCCCTGGGCACTGCTCCTTATGTCGGGACTGGTCTGCTTATCCACATACAGAGATCCCGATACATTAAAGAAGTCAAAAGCAATGCCATAGACTATCATAGAGAGTATGAAAAGCCACACGCCTCCACCGGGATTGCCAAGCCCAAAGAAACCGAATCTGAATACCCACGCAAACATCGACATCAACATCACTCCCTTGATGCCAAAGCGCTTGAGACACATCGGAATAAGAAGGATACATAATGTCTCACTCATTTGAGAAAGGGAAATCAAGAGGTTGGCATTCTTTGTGAAATAATTATCGGCATATTCAGCCACATTCTCAAAGCTCGCAATAAAGACGTTGCCATAACTATTGGTGATCTGAAGAGACACTCCCAACAACATACTGAAGATAAAGAACACTGCCATCTTCTTCTGCTTAAACAAGGCGAATGCATTCAATCCGAGTGCCTCGTAAAGAGATTTGGAAGCTCCCTTATTAGTAGGACAATCCGGAAGAGCCAATGAATAAAGAGCCAGCACCACCCCTATTGAGCCGGAGGTGAAGAGCTGGGCAAAAGTTGATTGGAAACCCGTAAAATTGACAAAAAGCATCGCGCAGATAAAGCCGACAGTGCCGAATACCCGGATGGGCGGAAAATGCCTTACGGTGTCAAGGCCGGCCTTTGACAGGCCGCTATACGCAACCGAGTTTGCCAATCCGATCGTAGGCATATAAAATGCCACTGAACAGGTGTATAAAGCAAACAGAGGCCCAAATTCCACATCACCTCCCGATGATGAGCAATAAAGTCCAGCTCCAAACATAAAACAAGCTGCGATAAGCTGACACAACGACAACATCCGTTGAGCGTGAATCCAGCGATCAGCCACAATGCCTACTATGGCCGGCATGATCAGTGACACAAGTCCCTGCACCATATAAAACCACCCGATCTGCTCACTCAACCCTACTTTCGACAAATAGTTGCCTAAAGAGATTAGATACGAACCCCACACGGCGAACTCCAGAAAGTTCATCACCGCAAGTTTAATTTTCAATGAATTATGCGATGTCATTTTTCAGATATTACAGGTTAACATATATTATATATCCCAGTGTGGCAGTTACGACTTACACCCCACAACGACATTTTACTGCAAAAATACAAAAAAATAAAATATTGTGCATCTTCTTTCTAATTTTTCCATCATATTAATTTTAATTTTTTTCTTTCCCTCATGCAAGACAGTAATGTTTTTTTATATAATTTTGTGGATGAACTCCCCTGCCAGAAGGCATCGGCATGGGAAAACATATTTATTAATTCACCATCAACTACTTTAATATGAAAACAGACAAGATATTACGCTGGGGATATATCAACCAGACGGGCGCATACATCATAGAGCCTAAATTTGATGATGTAACCAATTTTAAGGATGGAATTGCCATTGCCAGGACAGACTTTCTAAGTGGCTACATCAATATGGAGGGAAATTATGTCATTGAGCCTAAATTTGGTAAAGCTAACTTATTCCATGACGGACTTGCCTTAGTTGAGGCAGATGGTAAATGCGGATATATAGACATGAAGGGAGAATATGTGATTAAACCGCAATTCGCTAAAGCCGAAAGATTTAAGAATGGAATAGCCATCGTGATGGTTGAGAGTAAATATGGATGCATCGATTCGGGGGGTAAATTCATTATAGATCCTATTTATGATTATTTAGGAGATTTCTCCGATGGCCTCGCCTGGATGGAAATTGACCGGAAATATGGTTATATAAATAGGGATGGCAAGATTGTTATCGAACCGAAGTTTGACCTGGCACGTGATTTTCATGAAGGGGCAGCCATAGTGAGAATGGATGGCAAATTCGGATTCATTGACCCGGATGGCAAATTAATTGTTGAACCAAAATTTGAGGATGCCCATGATTTCAATGAAGGAACGGCTCCGATAAAACTTAACAAAAAATGGGGTTATATAGATAAGGGAGGCAACTTCATATCTGAACCTAAATTCTTTGAGGGAGGCGATTTTCACGAGGGACTGGCGGTAGTGAATGAAGATGGCAAATATGGCTACATTGACCTGAGGGGAAGATACGTCGTCAAGCCGGAATTGACTCAGGCAGTCGATTTCCATGATGGGATGGCACAAGTAAAAACCGATGGGAAGTGGGGCTACATCGGGAAAGATGGTTCTTTTGTGATTAATCCTGAATTTGGTGTGGCCGGCAATTTCATTGATGGCATAGCGATAGTAGAGAAAAATGGCAAGTATGGTTTTATCAATTCTTCCGGGAGCTATATTGTGGAGCCTAAATACTCCCAGGCAGAGCCATTCCAGGAAGGAATGGCACGAGTAAGGACCGCCTTAAACGGTAAATGGGGATTCATAGGTATGGACGGCAAACCTGCTTTCAAAGCTAAATTTAATGGCGCGGGAGATTTCTGCAACGGCATAGCAAAGGTACTGGCTGAGATCACTCGGAAGCCTGAATAAGGAAATCACGGCGTGAAACCAAATTTATCTTTTCTCCAGAGCACTTTATGACAGAGGCATCCTGCATATCTTTTTTCCATCGCCGCAATGTTCTGACATCGGTGGCACAATAATCAGCCAATACTTCCTCAGTGGCACGAATGGTTATTTTAAGCGATTCCGGAGAAGTCATGATCCCCACAAGCATTGCGAGACGAGAAGTAATGCTACCTTTTCCATATTCCTGCACTATCTCAACGGGACGTTGAGCCCTCAGAGAGAGATAATTGAAGAAATTCAATAGATAAATCCAATTGGAGTTCAGTAAGGAGACGTATTGTTCCTTACTGAACTCCATTATACTTGTCTTACCGCCTGATCTCACCTCATAAGGATAATTATTTGCAATTCCATAAAGTCTGTCGGCACCAAACACTCTACCCGGTCCGGCAGATTCCTCCACGATAATCTGTCCATCAGCCACTTCATGAATGACACTGGCTTCTCCCTTTATAATGAATCTCACCATCTTTGCCTCATCCCCACGATTGATAATCACATCTCCCTCATTGTAGTTATTGAAGGCTATGTTGGTTTTCTCAAGGAAGAGCGACACCTGCTCTTTCCCCACCCCTTTCAGGAGCGGCAGATCCATTATCATTTCATACATAGTTGCCATAGTGCTAACAAATTAGGGTCTTAATGCATCAGACTCGCAGTTATCTACAATCACAAGGCTGATAAACGATGAGATGAGACTATTAATAAAAAGAAGCAACCAACTTATAGTCAGCTGCTTCGTCTGTAGCGGGATCGAGAATTGAACTCGAGACCTCCGGGTTATGAATCCGACGCTCTAACCAACTGAGCTATCCCGCCAGGCTTACGGTTTGTTTCCGTTTTGCGAGTGCAAAGTTAGGCATTATTTTTAATATGTCAAAACTTTTTCATTATTTTTTTATCGCCCTCCCATCCCAAAACCATAATTATTGACTTGAATCTTCTGATTAACACCTAATTAATGTAACAAAATTTTTATTAATTATTTTGTCATTTCTTAATTTTCCACCTCTTCCAGCCCTCACTTTCCATCCTTTTTTACCTTAAGAAATTTTTATTGCCACTTTTTTTGCTTAATTTTGCATCATAATCAAAAAGCATTTGCGGTCAGCATGACCGTTAAAAATTTCCAAGCTTTGAACACAAGAGAATCACATATATTTTGGCTTAACCGCACTCTTCTTCCATTGGTAGCAGTCTTTATTGCCGCCATGTCAAGCTCATGTTTCACCGGAGTTGAGGGCACTAAGAAAATAACCCTCTCACGGGAAGACCGCCGGACACTGACTCCAACTGAAGAGGAAAAATTTTTCGTCGGAGTGCAAGGCTCTCCACTTGCAAACTGGAAAACTGGAAAACCCTTTATTGCCGCAGATGATAAAGCCATACTGATTTTTGATCAGCAAGGATTACCCCCCGATCCTGAAGCAGTTGGTCTCGGAGGCAAGATTCTTTATTATGAAGGCACCGGTTCAACGGTGGGTCCTGACGGAAAGAATTATACCTCAATTGCCTTCAGGTATGGAGACAACCGCCTTGTCTATAACACTGGTAAATCATTGGAGGAAGCACTTAAGCTTAACAGCGACCAGATTCCGATGCTGATTGACAGCGACATGGTGGCTGAAGCCAAAGCGCTACTGATTGGGAAACAATTCTGGATCAGGTCTTCCCTATGGTATGATGCCGTAGGCAACAGAATCCCCGGAATGAAGTTCATCCCTGTCACAATCACGGATGTGATACCCGCTTCTGTCACCTTCCCTTTAAGTATTAGATTTACTTATGGAAACTCTGAAGAAGCCCGGATATTCATGAATTTCGGTAACTCTGGCACTGAGAGCCGTTCGTTTCCTGCTCTTTTCTCTCTTTCTGACATCAGAAAGAAATATCCTATGATTTCCGATGAAACATGGGAGCTCATTTGCAGGGAAAAAGTGCGCACAGGGATGACCAAAGAGGAATGTAAACTCTCACTTGGTAATCCAACAGAGGTCAACTCCGGCCACGATTACAGCCAGACTCTTGACTTATGGAACTATTCCGACGGCACAGTGCTTTGGTTTGAAGACGGCCTTCTGACAAGATTCAGAAGATAACACATTTTCTCATCCTTCCTTAGAAAACAGTTTACTCCATATGTTTGAATTTGAAAAAGACAAAGACCTAACTCCCCTCACCACTTTCGGCATTCCAGCCAAGGCCCGTCTGTTTGCTGAATATTCTTCCGTCAAGGAACTTCTAAAAATCTCCCGCACGGAGGAATTTATAAATAATGAAGTGCTACATATTGGTGGAGGAAGCAATCTGCTTTTCGCAAGTGACTTCGATGGCCTGGTGCTCCATTCAGGGCTAAAAGGAATCATGCGTTATGATAAAGACCCTGCGACGGTGTTTGCCATGGCTTATGCCGGCGAAAAATGGGATGACTTTGTCAATTGGTGTATCAATGAAGGACTTGCAGGATTGGAAAATCTTGCCGGTATCCCCGGAGAGGTCGGCGCCGCACCGGTGCAGAATATCGGAGCTTATGGAGTTGAAGTGAAAGATCTGATCCATAGTGTGCTTTGTTTTGATACAGTTACACGCGAAACGGTAAGATTTTCCGGCGAAGAATGCAGATTCGGTTATCGCGACAGTTTCTTCAAACATGAAGGGAAAGGGCGTTATTACGTTATACGTGTCAGTTTCCGACTCCGGAAATCAGAATTGGCAGCCAACCTTGACTACTCCCCCCTCAAAAAGTTTGCGGAGCAACTTGGCCGCACACCCACCACGCGTGAACTTGCAGACGAGGTAATCAGAATAAGGAATCAGAAACTTCCTGATCCACAGGAAATCGGAAGCGCAGGAAGTTTTTTTAAGAATCCGGTTGTCAACAGATATTTTTATCAGGAACAAATGCTTGGGGTTGACCCTGACATTCCTTGCTATGAGGTTGACGAACATCATGTTAAGCTCCCCGCAGGCTGGCTTATTGAACATGCCGGGCTTAAAGGATTCCGCATCGGTGGCGCTGAAGTCTATCCTCGCCAATGCCTTGTGATCGCCAATGCCGGTAATGCCACTGCTGCCGATGTGATCCGGCTTTCCGACCACATCGTAGAGACTGTTTTGCAGAAGTATGCCGTAGTGCTTCG
This sequence comes from uncultured Sangeribacter sp., assembly GCA_964595885.1. GTDB lineage: Bacteria > Bacteroidota > Bacteroidia > Bacteroidales > Muribaculaceae > Lepagella. The sequence continues at coordinate 2,935 of CAZQSD010000091.1, read as the reverse complement.
TCCGGAAGTAAACATCATTGACACGGATATAGACGTAATAGTTCTTGGAAGTGGCACATCAAAAGGCGTCCCTGAAGTGGCATGTGCCTGTCGTGTGTGCAGATCGGAGTCAGCTTTTGACAAGCGTCTGCGAGCGTCCGTATTGGTAAAGACTCACGGATTGACGTTGCTGATTGATGCCTCCCCTGATTTCAGGCAACAGGCCCTCACACATAACATATATAATATAGATGCCGCAATCATTACCCACAGTCATTATGATCATGTGGGGGGGCTCGACGACCTTCGGCCATTCTGTGCGTTTGGAAATGTGCCTCTCTATATGCGTCCTGACGTGAATGATGATCTTCATCGGCGGCTTGATTATTGTTTCCGAGAGCATCCTTATCCCGGTGTTCCGACATTTGAGGTGCATCAGCTCTCCGGACAACCGTTTTATATTGACGGTTTGAAGATAATTCCCATCAACGTAATGCATGGCCAACTTCCGATTTTTGGCTACCGTATCGGTGATTTCGCCTATATAACTGATGCAAAGACCATTCCAGAAGAGGAAATCGAAAAGCTATACGGATTGAAAGTACTGATTGTCAACTCTCTCCGTCAACGCGAGCATTTTGCCCATTTCTCAGTGGCTGAGGCTCTGCATCTCATTGATGAGATCAAACCACAAGAAGCCTATCTCACACATTTCAACCATGAGATTGGATTGCACAGCGAGCTGGAGCAACAACTTCCGCCCCACGTTCATCCATGCTACGATGGACTGACCATCCATATCCATTGAACTTCCCCATTTATCAAAAGGGTCAACGAATATAAAAAAGTCAACATGCTGTGTGCGTGTTGACTTTTTTATCAGATATTCCGGCTAAAGAAATTCCTATTCTAAAGCGCCGCTTCCTTCAGCCGCTCAGTGTTTTCGGCTATTGACAGGCGGTCAATACATTCCTGGATATTTCCGTCCATAAAAGAGTCAAGGTTATAGACCGTATAATTTATGCGGTGATCGGTCATTCTGCCCTGTGGGAAATTATAGGTGCGGATTTTTGCCGAGCGGTCGCCTGTCGAGACCAACGTCTTTCTGCGCTGTGCGATGTCGGCAAGATATTTTTCACGCTCCCGGCTATAAATATACGTACGCAATCGAGAAAGGGCTCGTTCTTTGTTTTTAGGTTGGTCGCGTGTTTCGGTACATTCTATCAGGATTTCATCTTCTACTCCGGTGACAGGGTTTTTCCATACATAACGCAAACGCACTCCTGACTCCACCTTATTTACATTCTGCCCTCCGGCGCCCCCTGACCTGAACGTATCCCACTTGATGGCACCCTCATTAATTTCCACGTCAAATTCTTCTGCCTCCGGCAGCACCGCTACGGTTGCAGCTGAGGTATGCACACGTCCCTGAGTCTCAGTAGCCGGCACACGTTGGACACGATGGACGCCACTCTCATATTTCATCTCACCATATACATCCGTACCACTCAGATTAAAGCATATCTCCTTGTAGCCTCCGGCCGCTCCCTCGCTATAGCTTGTCACGTCAAGCTGCCATCCTTTTTTCTCAGCATATTTCTGATACATCCTAAAAAGATCTCCTGCAAACAGAGCGGCTTCATCTCCCCCTGTGCCACCACGTATTTCGACCACCACATTCTTAGCATCTTCCGGATCAGCCGGCACAAGAAGCATTTTTATCTCTGTCTCCAGTTTTGGAATTTCCTCAGAAGCACTCTCCAGTTCTTCACGCGCCATAGCTCGAAGTTCCTCGTCATCTTCCTCCGATATGACCTGCTTTGCCTCCTCAACGGCATCAAGCAAGTGTTCATATCTTTTTTTCGCCTTAAGGATGTTTTCAAGATCACTATATTCTTTCGTCAGACGCACATAACGTTGCTGGTCTGAGATCACCGACGGATCAGAAATCAGCGTTGCGACTTCACGGAAACGGTCGTCAAACCCATCAAGACGATTTAAAAGCGAATTATCACTCATATTTTAATTCGAATTCTTTATTATGTTTCTGCTGCCTGTTTTCTAAGGTGTAAAGTTAATAAAAAATTTGACTATAAAATCCTTTTCCTATGTTTTTATGAATTTTTGTACAACTATGCGCCTAATAATTTGCATATTCGGGATAAAAGAAGTAACTTTGCGGCGCAATTCGGGAAAAGGCAGCCGAGCCTCTCCCGGCTTGCAAGAATAACAATAAACCTAAACAATCAACCGGCAAGTTTTATGGCAACAAAAATCAGATTACAGCGTCATGGCCGCAAAGGCTACGCTTATTATCCAATTGTAGTAGCCGATAGCAGGGCACCACGTGATGGTAGATTTATTGAAAGGATAGGTTCTTATAATCCGAACACTAATCCTGCTACAATAAGTTTAGACTTCGACCGTGCTTTGTATTGGGTAGAGGTTGGCGCACAGCCCACCGACACAGTTCGTTCAATCCTCTCTAAAGAAGGCGTAATGCTCATGAAGCATCTTCGCACTGGTGTGAAGAAAGGCGCTTTCAACGAAGAAGAGGCACAGCGTCGTTTCGATGCTTGGAAGCAGGCTCGCGATAAAGAGGCTAACGCTTTCGAAGCAAAGAAGTCTGCACAGGCAGCTGCTGACGCAAAGGCTCGCTTGGAGGCTGAGGTTGAGAAAAACCGCGTAAAAGGTGAAGCTGTAGCCAAGAAGAAAGCTGAAAAGCTCGCTGCTGAAGAGGCAGCAGCCAAGGCTGCTCTCGAAAGCGAAGTCGAGGCAACCGAAGCTCAGAACGCTGAATAAATTTTTGTAATTTTTAATACAAAAATTTGCACAGTTAAAATTTAATGCTTAACTTTGCATCGCAAAACGAAACCCGGATATACTAACCGAGATCCGGGTTTTAAATGGCCGATTAGTGTAGCGGTTAGCACGCCACCCTCTCACGGTGGAGACT
>CAZQSD010000090.1:0-13593 GCA_964595885.1 uncultured Sangeribacter sp. | reverse complement strand
AGTGAATTTTCTTTAAAAATGCGCCATTTTATACCTTTAAAGCGTTAATAATCTCTTATCCCTAACCATCAGTACATCTCGTAGTCAACCGAAAGGACTTGAAATTCCGTGCGTCGGTTAATCTGGTCGGCCGCTTCCTGATCTTCAGGCGACAATGTCTCTATAAATTTTTCATCAAGCACTGTGCCCTCAGGAAACTGTGGATATTCACGGGCTATGCGCTTGGTGACTGTTTTGGGAACACTTTCACCGTATCCTTTCGGGAAGAGACGGTCAGCGGCAATCCCTACTCCGATAAGATAATCAATGACACTCTGTGCTCTCCTTTCCGATAAGCCAATGTTATAATCGTCGCTACCTTTCCTGTCGGTATGGGCGCCCATCTCTATTGTGACATTCGGATTTTCACGGAGCATCTGGGCCATTTCATTGAGGGCTTCCACTGACTCCGGACGCAAAGAGGCCTTATCAAAGTCATAGAATATGTTTTCCACAACCTGAGGTTTATTTATCGCTGCAAGGATAAAGTCAATCCCATAGTCAGCATCTTCTTCTGCCGCGTCGCTTTCAAACTCCTGCTTCACGTTAAGATAGCCGGGAGCCCCTGCCTTCATGACATATCTCACTCCACGATCAAGATTAAACTTGAAACTGCCATCATCACGTGCCACCTCTTTCTGGTTGCTGCCGTCATCACCCACTATGCGTATGACCGCATTCGCCACAGGTTCCTCATCCTTATCAAGCACCCACCCGGAAATAGTTATATGAATGTCCGGCAGCTCAAAACTAAAAATATGGTCATATCCTTTCGCGTCGCCCCGGTTGGAAGAGAAATAGCCGGTTTCACCTGGCCCGAAAGTAATGCCGAAATCATCCCCCTGACTATTCATCGGGAGACCCATATTCTCAACACTCCAATATTCGCCTGTGGTGTTTAGTTTCGCACGGAAAAGATCCAATCCCCCGAACCCCGGATGACCATCGGACGAAAAGTAAAACACAGAATCAGTGCGTGAATATGGGAATGCCTCATTACCGGCTGTATTGATCTGGGGGCCCATATTCTCAAGGGTGCCGACACGATCATTAATGGCGATGCGCCATATATCCAATCCCCCGTATCCTCCAGGCATATCTGATGAGAAATATAACCATTTCCCGTCAGCCGACACGGCCGGATGGCCAACTGCAGAAAGGGTGTCGGCAGTGATCTCAAACTTTTGAGGAGCGCTCCATGAAGCATCACTCCTCTTGGATGTATAGATCTCCACCGAAGTGTCTGAGGTCTCACTCCGGCGCGCTTTAGTGAGATACATTGTCTGGCCATCAGGAGAAAATGAGATAATGCCTTCATCCGCATCGCTGTTAAGTTCTCCCTCCACAGGCTCGGGGGCCTGCCATTGGCCACGTTCATTTTTCCTGCTGAAATATATATCCCCCTTTTTCATGCCGGTGATTTCCGATTTATTGTTTCCGGTCACCTTCTCATTGGTAGTGGTAAAGAAAATTTGCTCATAAGATTTGTCAAGATACATTGGAGCAAAATCAGCGCGTTTGGTATTAAACATCTTGGCATTTTTCACCACATAACGAGTCTTTGGCTGGTTTTTAGCGGCCAACGCCATATTACAGCCATTAATGCCTTCCTCAGCCAACAGATTGTCAGGACTGAATTCCAAGAAAGTATTATATGCCTGAATGGCCGGGGCATACTTGCCTTCGCCTTGTAAAGCTTTACCAAGATAAAGATATGCCATAGAATCCGGATACTGGTAACGGATCGCGTTCTGATAGGAGGCAGAAGCCCGGGCAAACATATTGAGCTTTGTGTAGCATTCCCCCATTTTGAAAGCGACTTCACCACGCAGCGGACGATCTTCCTTTTTAGTCAGCCTATTGTAAATCTTCCGGTAGATCTTCTGGGCATCAAAATATTCTCCCCGTTTGAAAGCATCGTCAGCATCAGAAAGCTTCGCCGATTTGCAACCGGAAAGCAGCATAATTGCAGACAATATTATAAGGAGTGGGTTAACGAGGCGAAAACCCCGGGAACTCTTTTTCATGAAAAACCTTAAAAGAACGTATATGAAATCTTAAAGTTAATTGAGGGATAAACAGGAAGTGCTTTCACCAGATCAAGATAATCTCCAACCTTGCCTCTTACATTTTTCAATTCCTTGGTCATATTTACCCCATCGTGCACAATAACGTCAGGAGCTCCACCCCAGAATATCGCCCCCGCCTCTACACCTACGTTCCAACGTTTCGCCGCGTCAATCGCACCTGAATATCCAAACCCGAGATAAGGGCGGAAACGGTTGACGAATGCCTTCGCCTTAACCGTGCCGTCAGAGTCGGGTTCCATATAATAAGGTTCTCCATTCTTATAGTCACCTACGTGGATACCTATTCTTCCGTAGCGTTCGAGACGTTCTTTCATCTTCACAACCTCTGCCGGATCCAAAAAATTACCGCCTCCAATATACACATCAAATATATCCTCATCTGACAGACCGGTGAAATAGTCATACATGCGGTTATATATGTTCAACCCCACAAGTGTAGGCATCTCTCCATGGGCATTACGAACCTTTGCCGCACTTTTGCCACCGATATAGAAACCTGCGGTAAAATGCCAGTGACGATTTTGCTGAAATGGAAACACGTCCACCAAAAGTTTGAAGCTGCATAATGTAGGCTGCGCTATCATTTCCACAGTGTTATCCATCTCAAGACCTGTGTAGCGGTACACAAGCTCCTGCACATGAGAGAAATTGTCGCTCGGCAAACCATCAGAAGTGAAAGTGGTGAGATTAAAATTCATCGGCACCTTAAATGACGGGATCCATTCAAATCCCACCCGTAGTTTTGTCCATTTTGTCACCGGAGTGGCAGCCTCAAGCCCCATGCCTCCTGTGCCCAGAGTAAAGGCAATGTCAAGGTTGTCTGCAACATGATTAGACTTACACCATTTGCTCAACTGGGCATTAGCTGCTGAGGCAATAACTCCCAAAAACAATATTATTGTAACAATTCGCTTTGACATATTGATAATATATATGTAGATTAAACATCCATTCTTTACATGCCACATAGTTCGCTTAGAGAAGGCAAATGCATGTCGATAAATGGATAGAGATTGCAAAATTAATTAAAATTTTGCAAATGATAAACAATGATGAATCAAAGTAAGTTAAAATAATTCATTTTTAACGACGTTATACTAAAAATTGCATCACTTTCCCTGGAAAGATGATTTTCTTTTATGAGATTTACCTAACCTCTACCATGCGATGATAAAAATAATCCCCGCCCCCAAAACTATAAAATATTTTTTGGCTGCAGCCTCCTTGTTATGTCTTTTCATGTCAGCCAATTCTGAAACCTTCTCTCCTCAGATTATAAAAATATATAATGAAAGTGAATTAAATCTCCTTCAGGAAGAGGGAGTCACAATATTGCGTCGGCGTGGCGACATTTTGCTATGCCTCGTGCCTGTCAATAATGATAATGAGGTTGTCGTGCCAAACACGCAGCGGAAAGTAAAGACTATCACTCCTAACCCTGATAACCATGTCAAGGATTTTTCATCCGGAATCAATGTGCCCGCACTTGACAAAGCCATCAAGTATTATGATGCGGATGATATTATCACCGGGAAAGGTTTTTCACAGGCTTTCACCGGGAAAGGGATCGTAGTGGGTATATGCGACATAGGTTTTGACCCCTTACATCCCACTTTTCTTGACGCTGAAGGAAAATCAAGAGTAAAGCGTATAACCCAATATAAGGAGCGGGAAGGCGTAAGGTTACAATTAGACAACGATGAACAATACCGAGAATGGAAAACTGATAATCCTGATCAGTTTCACGCCACCCATGTATGCGGTATTCTGGCGGGGAGTGGTGCGGGGACACCCTATGCCGGCGTAGCCCGGGATGCCGACATCGTGGTTTCCACTTCTACTCTTTCCGATGTAGGCCTCCTTGCCGGCGTGGAAGATATCATTGACTATGCAAAAGAAGTGGGCAAACCGGCAGTTATAAATCTCTCAATGGGCAACTACACAGGTGCCCACGACGGCACATCTCTGTTTTCACAATATATCGACATGTGTGCCGATGATGCAATAATCGTGTTATCTGCCGGAAATGAAGGGCGGCGCACAAATTATCTATCATATAATTTTACACCTGAGAAGAAAGATGTTTCTTTCCGGCTCGGTAATTCAAAATGGAATCAGCTTGAAATGTATGGCATCACCGACATATGGTGTGGCGACACTTCTCCCCTTTCAGTCGAAATCAGCGTCTATGATGATGGAAGCCATAACATTCTATATACCTATCCACCCATAACCCTCGATGATTACGATGTGGAACAGATAAACTGGAATCCTACTGATCCGGTTATCGAGGGGTGTGCATTAGATGGTTTCATGTTAATAACAGGAGGAATCAATCCAGAAAACAATCGCCGTCAGATAAGACTTATGTATGACTACGATTCTCCGGAGAAGGTATCTGGCGGATGGGCCCGTTACATAATATCGGTGAAAGTATGCGGGCAGCCGGGACAGTATGTCGATATTTTTGCTGACGGATCCTATACTCGTCTTATGAACCTGTCAAATAATCCGGCTCCAAATTCTGATATGTCGATCAGTGACCTTGTATGTGGCCACAGGGTAATAAGTGTGGGAATGTATGGCAATCGTTCTACCATACCATTATCTGTAAAAGACGACTTAAGCGGAGAATGGATTGAAAGTGAGGAAGAAACAGGAATAGAAGAGATGAGCACAGTCACCCACAGCAGTTATGGCACTCTGCGCGATGGGCGTGTGCTTCCGCTTACAGTCGCTCCAGGTTATATCCTTGTGTCATCACTGAGCCGTCCTTATCTTGATGCGCATCCTGAAGAGGAATGTCTAAGGCTCAACGCACCCTGGTTTGCTGAAGGGGGAACTTCCATGTCTTCGCCGTTTGTGGCGGGATTTATTGCCACTTGGCTTGAGGCTATTCCCTCTCTTACTACTGAAGATATAATCCGCCTAATTACCGCCGCCAATCATACTGACATGCCTGACGCAGACGATCCCCACAACGGATGTGGGTGGTTTGACCCGGCAGCCGTCTTGCGACTGGCAATAAAAGAAAATGGAATTGACACCATATTAAAAGACAATCCCCGGGAAATCAATCCCGAGGATGAAATAGTTGTCTGCAGCATGTCCGGAGTAAAAGTTTTTTCCGGAGAAGCGGCTAACTGCCCCTCTCTCCAAAAAGGGATCTACATCATCCGCTTCACAGATTCCGGTCAGAGCGTAAAACACGCAGTCATGTAATTGTTCTGGCCACCGGCCCGGAATATACCCATAATTATGCCTTGATCGTGTCAATAGCTCTTCGGATGCGGGCAATCACCTCTTCCTTAGGCATCAATTCGGTGATGTCAAACATATGAGGGCCACGACATGCGCCTACCACTGCAAGCCGGAAAGCATTCATCACATTGCCGAGATGATAACCCTTTTCAGCTATCCAATCCAGCACAATCTTCTCAGCATTTGCTGAGGTCATATCGTCAATGCCCTCAAGCACGCCGATAAGTTCCTCCATGATGGCAGGAGTCTCTGCATTCCAACGTTTCTTAACATCTTTCTCGGCATAAGAAGTCGGAGCTATGAAGAAGAAGTCTCCCTGGGTCCAAAGATCGGGAATCAGGTCAGCACGTCCTTTCACCATTCCAACAGCTTTAGCCACATAATCCATGTCAGGATTCTCTATGCCGTGCTCTTTAAGGACCGGAAGGAATAGCTGGGCAAGTTCTTCATCATCTTTTTTGCCAAGATACTCATGGTTAAACCATATCCCTTTCTTATAGTCAAATTTCGCACCGCTCTTTGAGCAATGAGCAAATGAGAACTTCCGGATCAGGTCTTCCATGCTCATCATCTCACTGTCATCCCCCGGATTCCATCCGAGAAGAGCCAGGAAATTGACCACAGCTTCCGGGAGGTAGCCTTTTTCACGATAGCCTGATGAAATCTCACCCGTAGCGGGATCTTGCCACTCAAGAAGGAACACCGGAAATCCAAGCTTATCTCCGTCGCGTTTAGAAAGTTTACCGTTACCCACCGGCTTTAGCAATAAGGGAAGATGCACAAACTGCGGCATCGTGTCGCTCCAACCAAAAGCCTCATAGAGCAACACATGAAGCGGAGCTGACGGCAACCATTCCTCTCCACGTATCACATGGCTTACTTCCATCAGATGGTCATCCACAATATTGGCAAGATGATAAGTGGGAAGACCGTCAGCACTCTTATAAAGTACCTTGTCATCAAGAATATTGCTATTTATGGTCACTTCGCCGCGAATAAGGTCGTTGACCTTAACTTCGTGATCAGGATCAATCTTGAATCTCACAACATACTGCTCGCCATCAGCTATGCGCTTTTCCACTTCTTCGGCAGGCATTGTCAACGAGTTGCGCATGTTTCCACGAGTGTGGCTATCATATTGGAAATTAGGAATCTTCTGTCTTGCTTCCTCAAGCTCCTCGGGAGTGTCGAATGCTATGTATGCCTTTCCCTCGGCCAGCAATTTATCGACATGCTCTTTATATATCTCTTTTCTCTCGCTCTGCTTGTAGGGACCATAGTTGCCACCTTCACGCACACCTTCATCGAAGCTGATTCCAAGCCAGCGAAGGGCATCGTTGATATATTCCTCGGCACCCGGCACAAACCGACGGCTGTCAGTGTCTTCAATGCGAAGAATCATATCGCCCCCGTTCTGGCGTGCGAAAATATAATTATAAAGCGCCGTGCGCACCCCTCCGATATGGAGCGGGCCCGTAGGCGACGGTGCAAATCTTACTCTTACTTTGCGTTCCATATTGTTATCTTTACAAAATTATTCAGACAATTCTCAAATTCTTATCTAAACTCCTTCCCATTCCACTTAAGCTGAACCTCCGGCTTCAGGAATAGCTTTACAATATTATAATCATCAATGTTCATAAAGGCTTCTACCGTGAGGCATGCCGTCACCTCGTCAGTGTCAGGCGAAGCACTATAGGCCACTGTCGGGAAAGGGATCATCTCCCTTATCTCCTTCATCGAGGTAAGCGAGCCTTTAGGTATGTCAAAGAAATCCTCCAATTTAGGCTGTCGGAAAAGTTTCTTTGCATCCAGCTCGTGCATTGTCATGTCGGTGAAAGTAACCTGACTATCCTGTGCCTGCACATTGTTTCCGACAGTGTATATCGCCATAGTGATCACTTCCCCCTTTTTAGCGGGCAGCATTTTCAATTCCAGAGTGCTGACCGGGGTGAGCTGTACCTTTATATAATCAGACGTACAGTTTTCGATCCATGATAATCCACTCATTGCATTGGTAGCCTTGTAGATGCTGTCGGCATCCCAATAGTCGAGCATATCAAGCCGCGTGGTTCGCTTCAAGATCTCAAGAGCCGGTATATTAAGATTGGTAAATGCCTCACGTGCAGTGGTTATCTTATTCTCCTGAACCTGTTCTTTATTGTCCTTATCCATAGATGGCATCGAAGCGGCCACCTCTGGGGAAACAGCCACGCCAAAAACAAGGATAACGGACCACAGCATAGCTATGGCCGTTATCCTCTTACAGGTTATGTCTGACAGATTATTTCTTTTTATAAAACACTTCATAATTGCCGTTATAATCCGGTTTCTTACTTCCTTTTTCTCCACTCTTCTTCTCCTTAGATGCTTTCTTTTCGCTCTTTGGTTTCTTTTCAAGAAGAAGAGTTTTCTTCTCACTCTTTCCCTTCTTTTCTGTCTTCTTGTCGGAACGTGAGCGTGAACTCCTTGAAGATTTTCCTGCACTCTCAGCGCCACTCTTACGCTTGCGCTTCTCTCCCCGGTCACGTGCCTCACGTGAATAATCACGATCAGTAGCAATCTCCGGATGGATTGTAGTGCCAAAGAAATCCACATTCTTCAATGCGTTGATCACTTTCTGTGCGTCATCTTTCCTTACGTCAAAAAGTGTGTAACCTGGCATAAGGTCTATTCTGCCTATATCAGGTTTTGATCCCACAACATTGCGATTGATTATATCCATGAGGTTGCCGGGAAAGAAACCTTGATTCTTACCCACATTTACCATCAGGCGCTCAAAGCCGTCTTCAGCCTTACGGCGGTCTTTATCGCGATTGCCATCGTGCTTCCTGTCTTTCCCTCTTTCTGTCTTATCGGCAGCATTGAGGTCAATATCAGGCATATTCTGATAGTATGCCAGCAATCTGTTGAATTCCAGGGAAAGAAGGCGTTTGAGCAAATCCTCCTCTGAAAGCCATTCCAGTTTCTTACGCACTCCGGGTAGATACTTGTTAATCTCCTCCTCATTGACCTGGACTCTTTCCAGATTGTCGGCAAGATGATAAAGCTGCTTTTCGATAATATGTTCAGGAGTAGGCACCTTCTTATATTCAAATGTCTTTCCTATCTTTTTCTCTATCTCGCGGAGCTTGCCTTTCTCACGGGAGTGGATAATAGCGACCGACACACCTGTCTTGTTGGCACGCCCGGTTCGTCCGGAGCGGTGGGTATAGACAGCAGTGTCATCAGGCAGCCCGTAGTTTATTACATGAGTAAGGTCGTCTACGTCCAGACCACGTGCAGCCACATCGGTAGCCACAAGCAATTGAGTCACATGGTCGCGGAATTTCTTCATCGCAAGATCACGCTGTGCCTGTGACAGATCACCATGCAGACAGTCGGCGTTATAACCGTCAGCAATCAATTTATCAGCTATTTCCTGAGTCTCTTTCCTTGTGCGGCAGAAGATAATACCATATATATCGGGGTTATTATCAGCCACACGCTTAAGGGCAAGATACTTGTCATGTGCCTTGACCATATAATATATGTGGCGCACGTTTTTGGATCCCTCATTCTTATTGCCGGCAACAAATTCCACCGGATCATGCATAAATTCCTTGGCTATTCCGGCAATCTCCTTAGGCATAGTGGCTGAGAACATCAGCATTTTTCTTTCCTCCGGCACATGCTTGAGGATTTCTTTAATATCGTCAAGAAATCCCATGTTGAGCATCTCGTCAGCCTCGTCAAGAATAACCGTATGTACATCATTGAGTTTAACCTCTCCACGCTTAATGAGGTCGATCAGACGGCCGGGGGTTGCCACTATCACCTGCACTCCGTTACGCAGGGCACGTATCTGGCTGTCAATACTCGAGCCGCCATAGACCGGGAGAATCTTCAGATTGTCGATATATCTTGAGAAGTCGGCTAAATCACCGGCTATTTGCAAACATAACTCTCGTGTAGGGGCAATGATAAGCGCCTGAGGCACCCTGCGGTCAACATCAATTCTTTGAAGCACCGGCAGACCGAAGGCAGCAGTCTTACCTGTGCCGGTCTGTGCGAGTCCCACCACATCTCCGTCTTTCTCCAGAAGGTGCGGAATCACCATATCCTGGATAGGCATCGGAGTAGCAAAACCTAACTCCTCGATCGCTTTTAGTAGCCGGGGTTCCACGCCAAGATCTTCAAATGATCTTATCTCTTTATTTTCATCCATAGAAGTATTTTCGTCCATAGCATTTCTATAATTTATTTGGGTTATCATTATATTAACGCCTGACCCTCCAGAATTGCTCACTATGGCATGAATATAATGACCCGTACTATGAAATTTTCCTGCAAATTTACTAAATTATCGCCATATTTGGAAATGTCAAAGATTTATCTTAAGTTTGTGGCATGAAACGTATTTTTTTACCAATAGCTTTATTACTTCCGGCCATGGCATGGCTGTCGCCGGAAGCCCTGGCATGCACAAATCTGATAGCAGGCCCGAAGGCTACTGCCGATGGCTCTGTATTTGTGACATATGCCGCTGACTCCCATAACCTTTATGGTATGCTCACCCACACTCCGGCAGCTACTCATGCACCCGGTGAGATGAGAAAAGTGATAGAATGGGATACTAACAAGCCGCTTGGCGAAATTCCTCAGCCGGAGCGCACTTATAACGTGGTGGGGAACATTAACGAACATCAGGTGGCAATCGGTGAAAGCACCTGGGGAGGACGTGAGGAATTAGTGGATACCACAGGAAATTCTATTATTGACTACGGCTCGCTGATTCAAATAGCTCTGGAGAGATCAAAAACTGCGCGTGAGGCAATTCAGGTAATGACCGACCTGGTCGACAAATACGGATATGCAAGCAGTGGCGAATCCTTCTCTATTGCCGATAAGAATGAGGTATGGGTCATGGAACTCATCGGCAAAGGAGCGGAAAAGGGGGCCGTGTGGGTGGCGGTGCGTATCCCTGACAATGCCATTTCCGGCCACGCCAATGAACCGCGCATCCGCAAGGTTAACTTCAAAGACAAAGAAAACGTCATGCACAGCAAAGACGTTATTTCTTTTGCACGCAAGCGCGGATATTTCAACGGTAAAGACGAGGACTTTTCTTTTGCCGATGCCTATGGTGAGCACGATGTAGCCACACGGCGCGGATGCGATGCCCGCGTCTGGAGCTTCTTCCGTAGATATAACCCCGATGCCGACAGATATTATGCATGGTGCAGCGGCGAAAGCGATGAGCCAATGCCACTCTACGTTATCCCTGACAAAAAACTGACTGTGGAAGACATGCAGGAAAGCATGCGCGACCATTTTGAAGGCACTCCTTTTGAAATGACTTCCGATGTCGGAGCCGGGCCGTTCCATGTGCCTTACCGCTGGCGTCCGATGGAATATGAGGTTGACGGCAACAAGTATTGCATGGAAAGAGCCATTGCCACACAGCAGACCGGCTGGAGCTTCGTAAGCCAAAGCCGTGCAGATCTTCCAGACCCCATTGGAGGCGTGCTATGGTTTGGCACTGACGATACCAACACCACCGTCTACATGCCTATCTATTGCAGTGTGACTGAAGTGCCCGAACAGCTTGCCCCCGGCGACATCAACACGTTTGACTTCAACTCCAATTTCTGGATGAATACGTGGGTTGCCAACCAGGCTTATGAACGCTACGACCGGATGATTCCCGACATCAGGAAAGTGCAGGGCAAACTGGAAAACAGTTATCGCAATTCACGCAAAGAGGTAGAAAAACAGCTTCTTACCCTTCACTCAGCCGGCGACATGGACGGCCTTCGTAAAAAAGTCAATACCGAAAGCAAGGCCATTGCTAAAGAAGCTACAGATTCATACCGCGATTTAGCTCAATATCTTTTGGTGAAATTCATGGACGGCAATCAGAAGAAAACTGACGAGAACGGTAATTTCATCATGACAGAATATGGCATTCCGGAATATCCGACTTTCCCCGGCTATGACAAAAAATATTACGAAAACATCGTAAAAGAAACCGGCGACCATTTCCGCATCCAATAAAAGAGTAATTACTCAAGTAGCCATATAGTCCTTTTTTAATCTTTGTACCAATATATCTAATTTGATATGCTTTAAAGAGAGGAGGAGGCTAAATTGTTTCCTAAACACAGCTCCTGACATTGAGTCGGGAGCTGTTTGAATAAGATTATAGTCTATTCCTTTCATTGACCCCCGCGCCTATGCCTTTGTATTTACTCATTATGGTGTTGAACGAGTATCTAATTATAAGACGTAGTGCCTGCGTATCACTATAATTCCATTTGTCAAGAGTCATTTGACTGCCGTATGTTATCATAGAGCTTCTTGATGTTTTGAATATGTCTGTGGCTTGGAGTTGGAAGAACCAATTTTTCATACTCTTAGAGGCTCCGATGTTTATTTGCCACGATGGATTGAGCGTGACAACATCCATATCGCCACGTGTGCGTCCGGAAATCTCACCTGTGATATTGAATCCTTTTCCCAAAGAAACGTTGTTGAAGAAATTGAAGAACAATAACGGTTTATTCAGTTTCTTCATTCCATCTGTAGTTTCCACTGAGAAGTGTTGACCGGATAGGTTAAGTCTAAGCCGTGGAGACCAGCGTGAAATCCTTGGAGACAAGGAAAGAACAATATCATATTTAGCCAGATGGTTGAAGTTTTGATATGTCATAATATTTTGAGGTTCCCCCTGATTAAAGGGGCGTATCACACTAATTATGGCATCTTTATCATAAGTATAGGTCACACTGAAAAACACCCACTTGAATATTCCTGCAAGTGAAACATTGTGTATCTGTTCCGATGTGAGCAACGGATTTCCGGTTTCGTAAGTAAAGCGGTCATCATATTGAAAGCTGCTACTCAACTGACTATACAATGGTCGTTTTGTCTTCGCCACGTATGACAGGGTGAATTTTGCTTTTCCAATTGGAAACGTAAAATCAACATTTGGGAAAAGTCTGCCATATTTGCGACTTTGTCCCTTGATAAGCATTCCGTTCTGATAATACTCTGAAGAAGTATGCTCATATCTTAATCCTGCATAAAGCTCTAAATTTTTAATTGGAATATTAACTCCAAGAAAACCGGCACCTGTTGTTTCCTTTATCCTATCATTGGCATCAGGCAGATCATCACCTTCATTGATGAAAATATCTTTACGGTCTGTAGCCGTCAGCTCATACCCAAACTCAAGCGTATTTCCATTGAACGCATATTCCGCCACCCCCTTGGACGCGAACATTGAACTTTTAATGCGGTTATCGCTTCCGATAATCTTTTCGCCATCAAGCAAACTGTTTTCTACAATCGACTGTCGGTTGTTGTTATCTCTTGAATAGTAATCATTATTGATGGTAATGTTGAACGACTTCACTTTACCTTGATAATAGAGATTGACAAGATGTGCAGGTACGGCCTTCCTTCTCCAGTCCGTATCATAATGAATCAACTCTTCCTCGGAATAATTTTTCATTATGATTTCATTTGTGAGCCATTTAGACTTGGAATCCGGTATAGCTGTATATTCGTATTTGACTCCGATATAATGACTGCCATTTATCTGCCAATTCGCACCGATATTAGCAAGATAAGTGTTAGTCTTCGGATAAATATATATGTCGGAATCTATAAGATAGTGGTCAAAAGGTGTATGGATAGTCGTTCGATTGTACTGTTTCTGATAACGACGGGCAAAGTCATAATTGAAAGTACCGAAAAAATCCCACCTACAAGTCCTATAGTTAAGAAACAGATTGTCGGATTGAGAAAAATAATGCCCCTGCCTCCCCGTTGCTGATAAAGACCCACTCAATCCATCACCCTGCTTTTTTATTGTCTTGATAAGAATGACAGCTTTTGTTTCTGCTCCATACTTTGCTCCTGGATTAAAAACAACCTCCACGTTTTGGATCTCTTTAGAAGATAGACGGTGAAGCTCAGATTTGTCAACGAGTTTGCGACCGTTGATATAAATCTGAGGTGTGCCACGTCCCACCACTTCAAAATTTCCTTCGTTTGAGATAACACCGGGAAGTTGGGATATCACATCAGCGCATGTGCCAAGTTCGCTCAAAGATGTACCTTTGATGACTGTTATCAAGCCGCCCTTGCTTAGACGCTGCATACTTCGTTTGGCAGTGACCACAACATCTCCAAGTTCAACTGAGAATGTTGAGTCATT
>CAZQSD010000089.1:0-13692 GCA_964595885.1 uncultured Sangeribacter sp. | reverse complement strand
ACAAGCCGGGTCATTATTTTGAAAATATGCTCCGGCCATATTATTCAACAATATGGAGACACGTCGTTTATTCCCGGTCTTTTGGGCATTTTCAATGGCTGAATAAAAATTTGAAATCGCAGCATATAGGTCATAGTTTATATATTGGTTATATATTGCCAGCCCATTGTAAGCTGAACTTAGAGCATCATAATAATTCATTCTCTTAGCCATCAACAGGGCCTCTTGAAGGGAACGGAAGGCTCTGTCCGGATTGCCAAGCACTGTGTTTGCCTGCCCATCAATTATGTAACTATGAAGTGTGGCGTAGTCCCCCTCTCCCTCTTTATTCCCCATGCGTCTCAAAGAGTCGCTGAGTATTAATGCAGTGTTATAATCACCCCTGTTGAGAGTGAGGTAAGCCTCTTTTTTTAAGTTTAAGGTTGCTTCAGAAATCTTTGTGTCATCAAACCCCAGTTCTTTCTCCCCGGCGGCCACATGACAAGGGAACATGAAGAGAAAAAAGATTATATAGATTAATATGTGGGAAAATCGAGTCATTAGAATCTTCAATATGCTACTCCTGTTTTCTGTGCAAATATAGCATAAAATCAGTGATAAACCAAATCGAATACATTTTTCTATATGCCGAGTCAAAAATAAACATTAACTTTGCAACTGACTAACCTCTCATGTGCGGTGTAGTTTCATGAAATCTCAGATTTTGCCGACAGAATGGGTTGGATTACGTAAATTTGCAAGAAATGTATTCATGAAGAAAGATATATTGGTTTTATACGCTGTGGTAGTATTGATGACTCTTATCAATGTGAGTGAGATTAATGCTGTGGATCGAAATATGGCGTATTGGAGGCAGAAATTGGTTGATGCAAGTGTCCCTGACTTGCAAAAGACTTTTTATGCCGATTCAATTCTCATGAGCGGGGTGGCTGATTCCCTTGACGTGACACTTACATTTGCTGAACTTCTTACAAAGGTTGGTCGTTACAGGCGAGCGGCGGAGGTGCGTAAAACTATGTTAAGGTATGACGACACGCTGCTCCCGGAAGATAAAAAACTAACTATAATGGCTCAGCTTGCAAGAGATTTAATCAATCAGGAAGATTTTATTGGTGCCATAAATGTATGCAATAAGATTTTGCAGAGATCTGACCCGGAGTCAGGTCTTCAGGAAGAGATGGAGGCCTACGGGGTTATGCACTATATACTTACACGTATAAGTCATAAAGATGCGCATAAATATCTGGAGCGCGGGAACAATTTGTTAGAGAAAGCAAGGAAGGCTAATTATTCAGAAAGAGAGTTAGGGGAACTGCAGGGACTCGTAGTACGCATGCGCCTCTCAGAACACCTCTCAAAGAAGAAGTTCAATGAATTTTTCAGACTTGCCGACTCGGTTATGTCCCAACCCATGAGCAACACCCAAAGGCTTCAGTTAGACTTACTGTGGGCTTATGCCAAGATAGTTAATGGTGAAGATGATTTGGCAATGGAGAAGTATAAGGAGATAGTGGGGAAACCTTTATGGAATGTGCGCCAGGGGGAAGCGTTATTAAATCTTACTTACCTTCTTGACAAATATAAAAGATATGAAGAGATACTTGACCTGATAGAGGCAAAAGGTGACATTATAAGCATGATCCCAAGGCCAAGTTATATCTATTCAGCTCTTCAGGCTAATAAGGCCATCGCTATGAATGCAACAGGCGACACCAAGGAAGCTTTCTCAATAGTGCAAGACGCTTGTGAGGAACAGTCTGATCTGCATTACACTTCTCTTGCGCTTGATGCTACCGAAGCGCTTGACAATATTGATTCAGTTATTATGGCGTCTTCCACTCATAAGCGTAGTGATAAGAGAAAAGAAATGACTGTATGGATATTGTCAATAGTGTTGGTGATTATTACCGTCCTGATTATATACTTTGTGTTTAGGTTTAATCATCAGAAAAAACAATTAGGGGAGGCGAATAAACTTATTTCAGAACTAAGCAGCCGCCATAAGGAGGAGATAAATGTCCATATAGAGAGAATAAAAGACCAGGAGACCACTGTCACTACCAACGCTCTTCAGCTGGCGCGGATAAATGAGACCATTGAACTGATAAGGGATTTGGTTAAGGATAAAAAGGTTTCTGATGCTGATAAATTAAAGTCCATTTCTACATCATTAGCTACTCTTGCCCCACAGACTGAGCTTTGGGAAATATTTAAGATTAACTTCGAGCAGGTGCACTCAGGTTTTTTCTTAAGATTATATGGGAAGCATCCTGACCTGACTCCGATAGAGGCCCGAATGTGTGCCTACCTTGCAATGAATCTTTCATCAAAAGAAATAGCCAGCCTGACTAACCGGTCGTTGCGCTCAGTGGAGAGCATCCGTTATCGGCTTAATAGAAAAATTGATCTTCCAAAGGATATGACCTTAGCGACCTATCTACGCTATTTTACTGTGACCCAAACTAACGATTCAGAAGGTAAAAACAGTAATTCCCCGGCTTAAACCACTACGCAAATCCAATACGTACATAATAAATTTTAAAGATGTAAATTGGTAATAATTAATATATTAATAATAAGGTGTGGATGTTTAAGTACTACTGCATTGCTTAATCAGTAGGTAATTCTTGCGATAATCCGGGAAATATAAGATAATTTTGCCAATAGAAGAGGCGGCCAAATGAAAACGCCATATGTTTCTTCCTATATTATTCATTTAATTAAGTTTCTATGATATGATTCTACAAAAGTTTTCTTTAACGTTGCTGGCTTCTATGGGAGCGTTGCTTCCCGGAAGTGCGTATGCAGAAAATCTTGTCGATTGGGCTATGTATGAGAACCCGACGAATGCAGTGCTATCTGCCAGTATGCCTAATTTTGGACAGGTGGGTTGGTATGATGAGATTGTTGTTGACAACTTGAAAAATTATGCTGCCATTAGGGTGAGCAGTGAAGTTGCCACAGATTATGCAGGGTGTGAGATTAAAAGCATCAAGCCTGTGTCCGGTATATTTATGGATGACCCATCCACTCAGACAATTAAAGTGTCGTTGGCATATTCTCTTGATGGTGAACCTTTCTTCACAAAGGAATATCATCCGGTGGGTTCTGAAATGGACTGGACCACCTATGAAGTTATATGGAATAAAGACATAATTGAAATTGATGCCGACTCTCCAATTGTGTTTGAGGAAGGTAAGGAAATGTATGTGATCTTGGAATATGTCGAGACTTCTGATGAGAACTTTGAATACGTAATCGATTGGGACTACTACCGTGAAACTCCGGTGCCGGAAGGCTCATACTACTCAGCATTTGAGGGCAAAGCATACGTCAATGGGGAGGAGAGAACCTTTACGAAGGAATGGACTGATGTGTCGCAAGATCCTATGTATGGTCCATTGTGTGTGGCATTGACTATTGCCGGTGCTGAAGGAGGTATCCAGGATTGTGTAGAGCTGTTGTCGCTTGATATGCCAGCACGTGTAGCTCCGAATGAGACATTTGACATTACTGCTAAGATTCATAATTTAGGTGGAAATGAAGTGACTTCAGTGACTGCTGTCTGCGATATGAACGGTGAGGTTATAGAAAAGACCTTTGACCTTGGAAATCTGGTGTATGATTACACGACTGAGATCACTTTCAGCGGCCTTAGCTGGTGGGACGACACCATTCTTCCTGTTGCGGTCACTATTACAGGTGTGAATGGTGAAGTCAATGCAGCCTCATTGTCACAGGCTACAAGAAGTGGATCAATTAAATGTGTCAGCGGAGGCTATATACCGAATGTTGTGGTTGAGGAAGGCACGGGCACCTGGTGTGGCTGGTGTGTGAGAGGAATTGTGGCACTGGGCACCATGAACGATCTTTATCCCGATGGGTCTTTCATAGGCATGGCAGTACATTATAGGGATGAAATGCAGGCATTAGACGCGCAACCTGTGTTTGATATGATTAATGATTGGGTAGGTGGCTATCCCGGCATGCTTGTAAACAGAGAAGGTGGTTATGATGTCTCGGTAGATGGTATGATTACTCAGTATGAGAAGATGCTATCCACTCTTTCTTATGGCAAGATCGACATGAGTGCATATATTGATGGAGAAGAGGCAGTAGTCACTACCAAATCAGTGTTTAGCGTAAATGATTCGCAGAATGAGTATCGTGTTGGCTATGCTGTGCTTGAGGATAATGTGGGTCCCTATGTTCAGACCAACTATTATTCCGGCGGATCTCACGGAGAGATGGGTGGGTTTGAAGACCTTCCTAAAGAGGTTGAGCTGACTTTTGATGATGTTGTCAGAAGTTATTACGGTTGCGACGGTTTGCCTGAGTCTCTCCCGGCAGAGATAAAGAAAGGGGAGGAATATGTACATGAATGTCGAGTGCCTCTGCTCAACGTGGCCGATAAAGATGAGGTATCTCTGGTAGCCCTCTTGATCAATGCTTCCGATGGCACTATTATCAATGCTGTCAAGTCATCTAAGTTGACCTCCGCTATTCCTTCTTTGCAGGCTTCTGAGCGTGGAGATATAAAAGTCATCGGCAGAAATATTATCTTATGTGATGCAGCTGCCCCCGCAGACTTATTCTCTCTCGACGGCAGAAGAGTGATGACGCTTATGCCTAATGTCTTAGCTCCTGTTGAGCCGGGTGTATATGTAGCCAGAATAGGCTCTAAGTCAGTTAAGCTGATAGTAAAGTAAGAATGTAAGGGCTTTCAACCCCTGTAATAAACTTATTGACGCGAGTTTGAGATTTCTTATCCCATACTCGCGTCAATTTTATTAAAAGCTTCAGGGAAGCTAACTGCACTCAATGAGTGCGTGTTTTTATGGAATTATGCACTCATTGAGTGCATAATTCCATAAAAAACTACACTCATTGAGTGATTTTTATTAATTTTGCACTTTCCAACAGTTAAATTATGATGAATTACACCCTCCAACTCTACATGGAGGAACGGCTAAAGCATGTTTCTTCCAATTTTTATAGATATCTTTACCCCCTTATTAATTGGGACGCTCAATTGATTGGAATCACGGGTCCGCGTGGTGTCGGCAAATCAACGATGGTCTTGCAGCATCTTCTTAAACATCGGGAGAATATGAACATGTTGTATGTATCTGCAGACCACATGTATTTCACTAATCATTCATTAGTGGATACCACTGAATCATTCATTAGAAATGGTGGGGAATGGATATGCATAGACGAGGTACATAAATACGTAGGATGGTCGCGTGAATTGAAGCAATTATATGATATGTATCCTCAGTTGAGGATTGTTTTCACCGGTTCCTCGGTTCTTGACATTAAGAGAGGGGAGGCTGACCTCAGTAGGCGTGCATTAATGTATAATATGCAGGGATTATCTTTCAGAGAGTATCTCGAATTATTCCATAATATGCCCAACAAGATATACTCATTGGAGGAAATCCTTGCCGGGCAAGTCAAAACAGAGGGGTTGGAGCATCCTATTCCTTTATTCCGACAATATCTGAAGGAAGGATACTATCCTTTTTCTCTGCAAGGCGACTTCAACAACAGAATCATGAATGTGGTCAGCCAGACCGTTGAATCCGACATACCTCAATATGCTGATATGAAGGCTGCGACAGCAAGGAAGCTGAAGCAGCTTCTTGGTCTGATTTCTGAATCTGCGCCATATAAGCCCAATATGGATTCATTGGCAACAGTCACTCATATTAGCAGGAATAATATCTCTGATTATCTTGTGTGGCTTGAGCGTGCCGGCATGATAGGACAACTGCGTGATGACACCTCAGGAATACGTGGGCTTGGAAAAGTGGAGAAAATATATCTTGATAATCCATCGCTCATGAGTGCTTTTGCCACAAAAGATACAAATGTGGGAAATTTAAGAGAAACTTTCTTTTACAATCAAATGCGTCTCAAAAATCGCCTTAAGGCCTCACGGGTCGCTGACTTCACGATTGATGATATAACATTTGAGATTGGCGGTCATAATAAATCTCAACGCCAGATTGCGGAGACCCCTAACTCTTTTGTCGTAAAAGATGACATAGAAATGGCCATAGGCAACATCATCCCTCTCTATCACTTTGGCTTCAATTACTGATTCTCTGTTAAACCGGGTGTGTTAAGGCCGAGTCGTCTCTAAGTCAGTTAAGCTGATAGTTTATTATCTCCAATAAATCTCGTTCAAAGAAGATGTCTGTAAAATAATCCCATGACATTCATAATCAGATAGGGAGGCAAACCCTGTAATAAGGTTTGCCTCCCTATCTGATTGAATTTTGCGGGCGCGTGATTATCTTATCGCGTGATTATCTTACGAAGACTTTGGTGGTCTTGCCATTCTGCTGACGCAGATATACGGCTCCGGCTTCCGGATTAGCAACCTCGAGGCCCTGTAGGTTAAACCACTTGATTTGTCCATCCTCATTATTTATGGCCTTTATGCCTGTGCTGCCGTCAGAATTGATGATGCTGGAGTAGGTGGTGTTGCCGTTACCGTCGGTATATACTGCACGCACACCTATCTTCTCTATAGCAAGACCCTCCTCTTTATCCATTTCTACGCTCATGATTACTTTCTGTTCGATGGGTGTCCAGGTAGTCTCATCGTAAACATATTCAGAACGTAGGTAGAAATAGTAATTATACTCAAACCCTTCGTAAGGAATCAGGGTTATGTCGTTTTCCAGATCATATGCCTCTGCATTGAATGTGTATAGGGCGTCATTTACATACACTTCATAACCATAGCTCCAGGGTGCCAATCCATTGCCATCGGGCGCAATCGGCAATGCACCGAAAATTAACTCCTGGTTTTCCTCGTTGAAGGTCACATCCCAGGGATCGGCAGGGGTGGCGGCACGTTCAAGGTCTATTTCGCAACTTTCACCATAAGTGATGGTATTGCCGCCGGTGCATACAGGGCGTATGGCTACAGTCTTGAACTCCGGAAGCTCTTCATGTCCCCAAAGTTGGATAACGTATTCACCGTCGTAGTTGGAGACAACAGATGAACTGATGGCATGGTCTGCAAGTCCGAGCATGGTTATGTCGGCGCCATCACCGCCGTTGAAGTAGTAGTCGCTGTCTTTGAACACAAGCGGTTCACCGTCAAGCAGGATCTCTACGGCCAACAGACGCTCCGGAATCGGATTCCCTTCGGTGTCCTTGCCGTCGAACCTGAACCTGAAATTGTTGTAATAGTCCTTGTAATAAACCACCTTGCTTGGTGCTGAGGGCACAAATGCCTCATCTTCAAATGGCTCAAAACCATTGGCATAAACCAAGGCTGTGTAGCGCACCTCATCGTCACCTTCATAGCCGATCCGGATGCCGATTGTTTTGATTGCGTCAAAGTTGTCCTCAAATTCGTATAGGTAGATAGTGGTGTAATCTCCGACATAGAGCCCATCTACATTTGAGGTGTTGTAATAAACTCTTTCAGTAGCGGCAGACAGCCCCTCATAGTATTCCGGAGTAAACTCATAGGGCTCTCCGTTGATGATCACCTCACACCATAGCTTGTCTGCTATCATGGGCAGCCCTTCTATGCTGGTGTTGTCCCATTCGAAAAAGAGGTAGGGGGTGCCATAGCCGCCGTAGCAGTTTATGTCTGTCGGCTCTTGAGGGGTGAGCGGACGGTTGAAGTCACCAAACATCATGTCCCAATATACTTCATTCCATGAGCCTATGTCGCCATATGAGCAGATGAAGATGCCGGCATCCTCTTCAATGGTCAACGTAGTGTGATCTTCATCGAATGTCATGTCTATGCTCTCAACCTGGTTAAAATATATTGACTCTCCATCGAAATATATGGGGTTGACCATTGTGAATTCATAGATATATGGGTAATCGCCATGATTGTAATAGCCGATATATTGGTGGCTCTTGAAAGTTATTGTGTTGTCGGAGGTCTTGGTGCCCATGAGATATGAGCCGGGAAGATAGTCTGTAAGTCCGTCGATATATACATTATCTCCGCTGACCGCTACGCTTACCTCTTTCATTATCTGATTGCCGTAATCATACAGACTGTTGGCAACAAGCTGACATTCAAAACGCTCGGCATCAGCCGGAGGTGTGTTTTCCACAAGGTCTGCCGGAAGGGGAGTAAAGACATAATTTGTGCCGAAACATATGATGTGGGTGGCCTCATTCAGACCTCCCTCTGCCTCTTCCTCTGTCAGGACCATGAAGTAATATCCCTCCTCAGACACGTAACGGCCTTGCTCATCCTTTGTCAGGGTAAAAGTGTCAACAAATTCAGGCCACTCATCTCCTTCCTCAAGGTAAGCCGCATACATGTATGCTTTCTCGCCCTCATCCGTGTTGTAGATGTATTGACCGGAGTGGAACACCACATTATCCCCCTCGATCTCGCCTTCGGAATATCCCTGCTGGAAAAAGTTCAGCGTAAATGCTTTCGAATAGAATTTGCTGTTGTCGTCTGAAGTGATCACTTCCGCACCGAATCCTCCTACATGGGTGCTGCCCATATGG
Source organism: uncultured Sangeribacter sp. (assembly GCA_964595885.1). Taxonomy (GTDB): domain Bacteria; phylum Bacteroidota; class Bacteroidia; order Bacteroidales; family Muribaculaceae; genus Lepagella. Next base: position 5,184 of record CAZQSD010000089.1, on the reverse strand, counting down.
GAAAGGTAGATATTGACTGACATGGCATAGTGTGACACGTTGCCTTCCGGGTTTGTCACCAGTTCGCTGTCAGCTACTAATGCCTGGGCATGGAGAGAAGAAAGGGTTTTGCCTGTAAGCTCCCTTTGCATGCTTACCGGTTGATCAAGGTTATATTTCTCCTTGAATGTGGTGGCGGAGGCTGTCAGGGTCACGGCAGCCGCAAATGCCGAGAGTAGAATGGATCTCATATGATTTATTTTATAGGTGGATGAAATATTGTTCATTTTTGTTCCTGTGAGGATTTGTCTGCGAAATTAGCCATTACTTTAAATTCATGCAAAAAATCATGCCGGAATTGTGTCTTGATTCAAGAAACAAGACATAATTCTAAAGTAAAGCATTGCTTATTAGAATGTTATGATGTAGACATAAAATTAGGTCTATTCTGCCATCGCTACATATTGCAAGGGCGTGACACCGGTAATTTTCTTAAAGACCGAGCTAAAATGGGTGCGCGATCTGTATCCCACCTCTACGGCAATACTCTCGATTGTCTTTGTCTTCTTGAAGTCAGACGACAGCAGGATGGCGCAGGCCCTTTTTACTCTTGCCTCTGCCAAGATAACACTGAACGACTTCCCTATGGTGTCATTAAGTAAAGCCGACAGATATCGTGGTTTCGTGTCAGTGAGTTTGGCTAAACGTTCCAAGGAGAAATCAGGGTCATATATTTGCTGATCTTTATTGAAAATTTCATTCACCTCTCCTATGATGCGTAGCCGTTCATTTTCATCCCCGGGAAAGACTTTCCCTTTTTCCTGATAGTCTTTCGGAGAATTTGGAATGGAGGTACATTTTTCAAGTTCCGTTTGCAAAGCGGCTATGGTGTCCTCATATTTTTTACGTAGTCGTTCGTTGGCTTCTTCAGCATTCATGGATGCCTGATGCCTCACCACTAATTCACGTAAGCTTGCTGCAAGATGGCGGTTACGGATTATGATTAAGGCCAGTAGTCCTCCGATCAGGATCATCGCCACCCCCAATATCCATATGACCGTCACGCGGTGTCTGTGTTTAATATCTGCCTCTCTGAGCCTGCCGTTAAGCCCTTCTATCTCCTGAGATGCCTCAAGCGTGTTCAGGGAAGCGTAGATTTTTGATGAGTGCAGGCGCTCGTCGGCTTCATAGGCAAGCAGACGCATATTGCGACTCTCAGCACTGTCGCCACGTGCCTCCTCCATAATTGCCATGCCCCGGTATATCCTTGGCAACCGGTCATGGAGTTGATGGCGCGTGGCATTATCAAGGGCTGCATCAAGATATATCCGGGCGCTGTCTTCCATCTCTCTCATGTGATAGATATTGGCTATAGTCAGATTATGGTCTGTCACATATCTTGCGGAATCCAGTCGGCTGTCAATGAATTTTGTTGCATTTTTAATAACTGAGGTAGCCCCGCTCATGTTTTTGGCGGAAAGCAGCCTCAATCCTTCACACATCTCTTTGGAATAGCGTCCCATAGGGATGGAATATAATGGTAGGCTGTCAAACATCGTCAGGCTCTCTTTAATGCTGTCGGTCATGTCGTGTGCAACCGCGCAATTGATCAGATCGTTGAAAACCATCAGCTGTATCACGGGGGTCACCTCAGTGTTTGCCTTAGCCACGTGTCTCATGGCCATGTTATAGAGTTCAATAGCTTTCTCCGGGTCTCCGAAATCATCATGCACTTTTGCCATGTTGTCAAGTATTCCTCCCAAAAGGTCATCTTCTCCGGTGGCCTCCGCGAGTTTCCGGGCATGGAGAAAGTAGGGGTATGCCTTTTCGGGATTGCAGCGGTCAAACAGATAGATATAGCCGATGTTGTTGAGAGCCTTGATATATTCCTTTCTTTGAGGACCTTGCAGGGAGTCATCCCCTTTGGCCACCGTCAGGCTGTAAAGCATCAGGGCATGCTCATAATTGCCTTGTTCAAGATTTTTGTATGCGTGGCCTGTGATCCAGTCAAGACTTTTGTCGGAGCATGCCTTAATCAGGGAGTCATAGGGATTGGGCTCATTGCCTATTGCCTGCAGGGGCATGAGGAAGACCAGGAATATAAGAACTATGTTGAGGTGTGGGTTCACGGATGTGGTATATGAGAAGTTGAATTGCAAAATTAGTCAAATTATTACGGCGTTGCAAAATTCTCATAAAAAATCCGGAGGTAAACAAAGAATCCGGAGGCAACCGCCAAATTGGGGCTGCCTCCGGATGATTATGATAATGTGTGGAAGTTTTATTTCAATAGAGTTTTGATAGTCGAGTTGCCTGAACGGATGATATAGAGACCGGAGGGCAGGCTGGAGAGGTCAGCACGGTTGGTGTTTACACTTGCCACTTTTGAACCGTAGATTGAATATATCTCAATGCTGTTTCCGTTGGTTGTTACGGTGCGCCCATTGATGCTGAGTGCAGGTGCGTCATTGTTTATCTGGGTGAGGCCGGAAAGTGACGATATGCAGAAAGCGGGTGATGACATCTGGCTCATCGAGTTTCCTTGTGCATCAGTCATCTCAATCTTGAGGTCAAACCATCCTTTGGGGGCTTCTTCACTTACCTGAAGCAGTGAGCCTTTGTAGACGGGGGCAAAACATTCAGATGCCTCAGCCACTTTATCAAGAGTCATTGCTGTCCAGTCACCTGTGCCGAACGGTGCAAATGACACTGTGGGAACCACTCCGTCAACGTATGCCGACAATTTGCCTTCGGCATCTGCCGTGAAGTCGCCTGCGCAGATATAGAGGTCGCCCTGCAGAGCTTCGTCAAACAGATAAGTTACATTATCATCCTTGTCGCGGAACTGCAAATACTGCACTGCCGGAGGCACACAGTCGGGTTTGGTCTGATCGAATGCCACGCTATATTCCACTTTCCCTTCCATGCCTTCGATATTCATCGGGCCTTCGAAAGCCATTGTGTAGGCACCGGCAGGATGATTCTCATTGTTCCAGTCCCAGCACCATCCATAGAAACCTCCTGACCAGAAATCGCTGTAATATTCTGAATCATACTCTACGGGGTTGCCATTATAAGTAATGACTGGAGCGTAATCGATATTGGCGTTCACGCCGGCAACATAATCTCCTGCATAACCGCAATACATGGGTGAGAAGGGTGCGATCTGGGCCTTTGTGCCGTCTACTGCTGAAAGGACAACCGCGTTTACACATCCGGGAGTGCGGCCGTAAGGCTGAAGTTGCTGTGAATTGTTATACCTGAACATTGAGGGAACGGAGGCCGTCGGATCTTTCGGAGCGGAAGACATCTCATAGAATGAAGAGTTGGTCTTGTTCAGAATAGTCTTTTTGCTGTCTTTGATGTAGACTTCCGGACATATTGAATTGCTTGTCACACGCCATGAGCTGACCATCATGTAGTCTTCGTAATAGGTGGTGTCACTCTCGAAGACATGGGTGTAATCCTCGTAAACGGGTGTTGCGCCGCTGGCAAACTCAGTTCCTGCAACCGGTGACGCACAATAATTGAACAGTGAAAGGTCGGCACTTGAATCCATCGACATGCCATCGGTTGTCTTCGCTCCGAAATAGTTGGTGATGTCAATTGACCAGGGAGTGTCAACAGGAGGGAAGGGACGTGCTTTGCCCAGCTCGCTCTGTTCATATTTGGTCTGTACGTAGGTGTAGTCAGAAGGATTAGCCGCCAGTACACCCGCGTCGCTACCTTCTTGCATGGCAACTGTAAGTGTGGCTACACCTTGTGCGGGCTGAATATCAAAAGAGCCCATTACCACTATGTCATCGCTGAAGTCATTGACATATACGCCTCCGATGTCTGACAATGCCGGGTCAGTATATTCCGGGAAATCCTCAGATATCCATTGTGAACCCTGTCCTATCTGGCTCCAGAAAAGTTCACCAAGTGCTTTGTGATACAAGCCCATGCGCTGTGAGATGAAAAATGCGCTTCCGGGAATCCTTTCTCCAAATGCCGGTTGTCCGTCTTCATCGGCAATAATATTTACTATGGTCAGTGTATAGGGTTCACCGGTTGGGCTTATCGGAGTGGCAGTGATAAAATTGGTGGCTTCACTGCCGTCAACTGAAAATTCCGAATCAGTGGCGAACTCTACATTTTCCTTCACTACCATTGCAGAGCCTGTCTGAGAATACTGGCCCCATTCATCCGGCTCAGGATCACAGATGGCGAAGAAGCCGGTCACCACATATTTCCCGGCAGGAAGTTCAGCGAAGATCGGGCCATTCTCTTCCTCTTGCATAGCCCAATATTGTTCTCCGTCTTCAGCAGTAAACCCTACAGCTTGCACGAAGATGCCTTTTTCATCAGCAGGGAAGGAGAGTGTTATGGTCACATTCTGCACAGGCGCTTTCCATCCCGAATGAAGTCTGGTTGGCTGGGTGCGCCCGAAACTGCGGGTAAGGCCCTGATGTGGGCGCTTGTCGATTCCTTGACGCAATTCGATAAGCGTGTTTGTCACCGTGTGGGTTGACTGACCTAAACGGGTATTGACGGTAGGCTTAAAAACTCCGAAGGGTGTGTGGGATGCGTTTGCATTCATTGTCGGAGCAGCGAGGCATGTGCCTAAAAGACCTGCAAGACACCATTTGTAGATTTGCTTCATAGATTTGGTTTTTGGTTTGACATTTTGTTATTGGTTCACTTTACGGAGGCGAAGTTATCAATAATTTTTATATTAACCAAAAATTATTACAAATTTATATTAAAATAGTCATAATTATTTCTTTTATACAATAAATATTATAAATTAATTACATTTGGTTTAATAAATGTAGTCTAAAATATGTGGGTAAGTCTGGTTTTGCCTACTATTATAAGGAGGCGGATTGACACGGGTGTGCATTAGGAGTGGGGTGTTGTTTCGATTTCATTAAGAAATTCCAGAGTAATGCCAGCGCCATTTTTTCATTTGAATTTTATTTTTTTCAAATAAATTTGAGGCAATTTCAAATAATTTTTTGGAGAAATGAGATAATTTTGTGAAAAATTGGCGGACATATAACAATCAAAATAAGGTAAAAGTTCAACTATTAACATTACGAAATATATTTTAACATTTGTTGATTAAATTGATTATCAGAATATTGCGTATAAAATTTTGTAAAAACATGTTGTATGGCATAAAAATATTTGCACATCGGGGAAAACGGTTGTAATTTTGCA
>CAZQSD010000088.1:0-13875 GCA_964595885.1 uncultured Sangeribacter sp. | reverse complement strand
TATTAGCTTATAATTCATTATTTTCTTTTTTGCCCTTTACATTTTTTTTCCTAACTTTGCTAAATATTTGGATATTTCTGAAACCCCGATTTTCAGTTGTCCTTAATCATAACCCATACAAACAACATAAAAAGACTTCCGATGTCTGCCCCTAACACTAATCTCATTCAGAAGATAGGAGGCCCGCTCTATTGGGTGCTTCTTGTGATTATGCTTTTCCCCTTCGACATTGTGTTCGGCGAACAATATCATTTTGTATCGCCGCCGGTAGCACTTTTTGTCGGCCTGGCATTTGCATTCATATTCGGCATTCCCTATCCCAAATTCAATAAGAAACTGTCAAAATACCTTCTTCAGGCATCAGTTGTCGGTCTCGGATTCGGAATGAACCTTCAGCAATCCCTTCAGTCAGGCGCCAACGGCATGTTGTTTACTATCGTCTCCGTGATCGGAGTGATGATTATCGGAGTCTTGCTTGGGAAATACATGGCGATTAACGAGAAGACCTCTTACCTCATATCTTCGGGCACCGCCATATGCGGAGGCAGCGCCATAGCTGCGGTAGGGCCTGTGCTGAAAGCTGATCAAAACGAAATGGCTGTCTCACTTGGCGTCATATTTATTCTCAATGCCATCGCACTTTTCATCTTTCCTCCGATGGGTCATTTCTTCGGTCTGTCGCAACAACAGTTCGGCACCTGGGCGGCCATAGCCATCCATGACACCAGCAGTGTAGTCGGTGCCGGCGCGTCATTCGACCAGATGTATTTCCCGGGCAGCACTGAGGCGTGTGACCTGGCCACACTTATCAAATGCACCCGTGCCCTCTGGATAATTCCACTTGCTTTCTTTACAATGTGGTTTTTCCGCAATAAGAAAGGTGGAGAAGGGAAAGCCAAAGTATCCATTCCCTGGTTCATACTTCTTTTTGTATTGGCAATGATTATCTCCACCTATACTCCCGAGAGCGCCATGAGCGTGATGGGACCTGTCTATAAGGCTCTTGTAGTGATAGCGAAAAAAGCACTTGTGGCAGTATTGTTTGCCATCGGCGCGAGTCTAAGCCTGAAAGTAATCAAGCAGGTGGGAGTAAAACCATTGATCCAAGCCCTTACCTTATGGATGGTAATCGGGGCAACCAGTTTGTTTGTAGTGATGTATACCGTAGTATAACAAAATACAGCAGTATAACCTAATCGACATGTCACCAATAACCGACCTTATCACGCGCCGCAGCCAAAGCTCCCTGATGATGGGAGTTGGAGCGGTGTTTGCGGGAATTGCTTCTGCCGCTCTGCATGGCAATACGGAATTTCTCCCTGCCACCCTGTGCCTGTTGTTTGTATGCTTTATGCAACTCGCCGGCAACTATTATTACCTATATTATGATGAGCGCAACCATTGTGGCAACTCTATCGACTCACATATCGCCAACAACAATAAAATGTCGGCAAACGTCCTGAAAGAATTTAGCTTCGGAGTGTTGCTGCTCGCCATTATGGTTGGATTTACTTTAGCCAGCATGGGAGGATGGTGGATCTTGTTGGTGGGAAGCATAATATTCCTGCTCTCATGGATAGCTTGCGGAGGATCACACCCATTGCTGCGCACCCCCTATGGCATAATCACCACTTTCCTGCTTTTCGGTCCTATCTGTGTCATCACGACATCACTCATCCAGTCGTCTTATGAGGCAACCGAGATGTTTAACTGGTTTGATATTGCCCCCTCAATCTTTATGAGTGTGGTCATTGGTCTGATGGCGGTAAATGCCAATCTGCTGTATAACTACTCCACCTTCCTGACTGACCTCAGAAACTCAAAACAATCTTTCGTAAACCAGTTAGGAAGAACCACCACTCGAGTAGTGTTTTTCATCAACGGCCTTATTTACACGGCAGTATCCGTATTTATGTGTATCAATCTAAAGCTAGATGCATATGGTTTTGACATGCTTCCATCCACACTCTGTTTCATCATTGACCTCTACATATGGTGGAAAATGCGCACCATGCCACGCCATAGGCTTCGTGAACTCGTCCCTCTCGGCACGCTCAATATCTTGATCATGGGAGTGCTTTCGTATATAATTTTTGAAATAACCGGCGTGCCTGACGACAGTAGGATTACCTTCTTCGGAATCTCAGCCTGTAGATAAGCAGTCCGGCGATAACCATTAATTCAGCCTGATTTATCCAACTAAATTTTTTTCACAGCACCTCTCAGCAAATAATACAAGGCCATAGGAAAACCTATGGCTTCTTTTTTTCTTATACGCCACGCTTTCAATATTATTCTGGGCCATCCGGTTAACGGATACAGTTTTCTGACCACATATCCCTGACCCATCAGAATGCCGGGTGACACCCGGTGACCGCTTGTCACCTCCGGATGCCTGCAGATCTCTGTTGCAATATGAAAACATTGCAGACCGCCATTTATGGCATCATGGATAAAGATCTCCTCTTCCCCACAAAGCAATTCTGGCGCACCGATGCCCAATTCAGGATTAAATTCCAAGTTTCCCACCGCCTCCCTACGAAACGCTATCTCCATGCTTGTCACAAAATATCCTTTAGGCATAGGGTTACTAAGCTTGCAACCGTCATAAGGATAGTGTTTTGGCTGAGGGAAATTCACCCGGAATGTAGCCAGATCCATCTCAGGCTTTCTCTCAAAAGCTTCAATCACCTCTCTGAAACTATGACTGTAATATTCGAGATCATCATCTGCAATCAATACTATATCGGATGTGCAATGCCGTATTGCATTATTCCGGTTATTGGATAGCCCTTTCCTGTCAAGGGGTGCCACAGTAACGTCTTCCCTGTGGACCAATGACTCCGGTATAGGGCTATTCCCATGTTCTTGCCATGACACAACGTAACGCACCCTCTCTTGGGAAGGGAGGATCATGTTTGCCACCCTGGTCAGTCCATCCTTGCCATAAGTGCATATAGCCACATCGAGAGTAAGCGATCTTTCCTGATATGCAGTCATAATGTTTTCTTTCATATCAAACCGGCTCCTCAAGAGGATTCCGCTGTCTATACGTTTTCTTCACTTTTTTCTTCTTTGATGACACAGAGTCCTTGCGAGTTTTTCTCTTTCTTTTCTTCTGCATTTTGTCCTTATCAGATGACAGGCTGTCGCCATGCATGAGTATCGTCACTTCCTGCGGAGAAACATCAATTGGCGGCCGCTGACATCTGGACACTATCCAGCCACCCCCTGTAAGCAACAAGGCAATTCCGGCAACTATTAGAATGCCACGCCGTTCAGAAGCAGTAAGCGGATTTTTCTTCATGCTTAGAAAGGATAGCCGATTGCGAGATGGAAAGCAAAAGCGTCCTTAAACTTTATATTAAAGTAATGGGGACTGCCATTATAATAAGGCACATGCAGTCCATAGCCCAAGTCACCACGAAGCACCATCATGCCAATGTCGACACGAAGTCCGACACCCGTGCCAAGTGCAATATCCTTGAAGAAAGTCCTGCCATTAAGAGTGCCCCCCGGTCGGAGTGGATCATTTTTCAGAAGCCATATGTTACCGGCGTCGAGGAAGGCAGCTCCGTGAAGCACACTGATAATCGGGAAACGATATTCCGTGTTCAGCTCAATCTTAAATGTACCGGTCTGGTCGAAGTAACCGTCACGCAATGATTTCGGAGGGCGATAGGAACCCGGGCCAATTGAGCGCACTGTAAATGCCCTGATTGAATTGGCACCGCCTATATAGAACTGTTCTGAATAGGGCACCTCCTTTGAATTGCCATATGCATGGGCCGCGCCTATCATTATGCGCGATACAAGCCACTGGTCACTGCCTCTTATCAGACGGCGGTTATAGACCAATTGAGCCTGCCCCTTTATAAACTGGGAAAAAGGCGTGCCGAAAAGTTTCTTTTCACCCTTTACGCCACACGCACTCCATATGGCATTGAATATGTTTGCCGCTTCTATCACAGTAGCCGTGAAATTGATGCCGTTGATGCGTGCCCGTTCGAAGAATTTATCAAGAGTATAAGTATATGACATCTCTGGAATAAACTGGCTTTGGAAACTTAATGCTACGGCCGGATTCTGCGACATTATAGAGTCAAACTCGTGGGTGGTAGATATAAGTTTGTTATAGGTAAGTTTAAAGGGAGTAAACTGATTGACGGAATGGCGTGCGGCACGCCATTCGTAAGTGATGCCGGTGTTAAATTCCGCAAGTTTAAAGAAATGTGGCCGGTTGAGCACACTGGCGCCCAGGTTTATTGTAGTCCAATTAAGCTCACGGTTAGTGCGTTTTATAAACCTTGGAGCAAGCATTCGTGGAAAAGCCAAAGATGCATTAATGCCAAACTCATAGCTATTGAACACACTGCCCCGGTTGCGACCCGTCTGCCACTCATAGTCTGCGTTGAGAGTGAGGCTTAAACGTTCTCCTCCACCAAACATATTCTTGTTGGTAAGCCCAAAAATAAGACCCGGGCCCAAATAACTGTTTGACTTTGAAGTGGCGTTGACCTCGATGGAAGCTTCCATCGGATCTTCAAACTGACACACGGTGTAGACATTGAGAGTCGGGTTGGCAGCAGTCGTGTCTACGGGCACCGGTTGAATCTGTATGCTGCCGAAGATACCCAAGCGTGACAGCCTCGTCTGCGTGCGGTTCATGTCTCTCACCGAAAATAGTTTCCCTTCCCTAAACGTTATGCATGAAGGGATAAGATTCTTCCTGAGCTTTGCCGGACGCATGACTATCACGTCACCACGTTTGGTTGACATCGTGTCTGGCGTGCCCGGATATTCATCACTGTTGCGAAGTATGGTAGTGTATATATCTCCCGTGCGATACTGCAGTTTCGCCATATTGGGCATATTGCTGGCAACAGTCATCTTTATGGCAATACTTCCGGGAGTTATAAGGGAATCAGCAAGAAATTCTATATATTCCGGTTTGAAATAATAATAGCCACGATTACGCATGGAATTGGCAATCCTTATCCTTTCGTCAGCCAAGGAGTCAACACAGAATATCTCCCCTTTCTGAAGATACGGGCTCTTCTTTGCAACAGAATCAATAAATATGCTCATCTTGTCTTTCGGTGGAAGATAGATTATGGAGTCAATCCTATATGGACTCGACACATTAAGCTTATAATCGATAGCAGCCTTCTTCTTATTATGCTTACTATAGGCCACATTATAATCCACTGTAGAACCGAAATAGCCATTATTATCCAAAATCTGCTTCATGAGCTCAGTGCGCAGTTCGGGTCTAACTTCGCCTATAAGCACATTGGGACGTGCCAATTTGTCATAAATCCATCCTTTCAAGCCACGTGCCGAGTCACTCCAGTTATTGTATAGCCATAAGCCAACCGGAATCGGCAGAAACGACACAAGAAACGTATTGTTAGGATTACAATTAGCGGCATTCTTGAGATTGTCAATGAGGTCAGTGGGGATCTTCTCTTTATCAGTGGGCACGACCTCAAACTTCCCTATACCGGTATATCGTGCATCTCCTTGGGGCACACGACGGGTGGTGGAGCAAGACGCAACCAAAAGGCCTGCCATTACAGCCAAAGCCACCGCCAGACTCATATATCTTGTTCTATTTCTCATTTTCAATCGTTTCTATGGGTTTTACTTTCAGCGAATCTGCTTCAACCCCCTCATCAGTTTTAAGGGTGACTTCCTCCGGCTTTGACCCTGTGGAATCATTACGCATGAATCCGAAAGGTCTTGATAGCCATGAGGGTGTTTTCCAACGGAACAGATCCCGCAGTGTCGACAACCTACGTTTCAGCACAAAGCCGGCACCCATCTCCGTAATCTCGCCTTCAAGGATACTCTCATATCCGGTGTGACGGAACAGACGGGCATACATCGTGACATTGCTGGTCTGCTTAAGGATATATTCAAAAGAAATGTCGCTGATAAGGTTCTCAGAGAAGTTTTCATCCGCAGAGGCGTCAGTTGTATAATTACCTCCCACCGAAATCTTAAACCTATTGTCAAACAAAGACTTCGACATTGTATAGCTGTAGCTCATGGCACTTCCGGTCTCTCCATCTACGGTTTTATCATACTGATTGACACCGAAACTCAAATCGACCACCTTTATCTTGTCAGCCATCCAGTTATTGACTTGGGAAGTGAGGTAATTATAGAGAGTGCCCTGAAGCATGTCGCTGCTGGCAGTCCTGACACCCTGACCTGTGTACTGTCCCGTTATAAGCAGTTTCATCGCTGCCGTGCTTCTTTGGTCCGGACTCATTGACTCGAGATCGTTCTCGATACTCATGTCATCGTCTGTCGAGAGATCAAATTGAAGTTTAGGCGCGGAGAGGGTGTTGGCCACATTAAGCCGCACCAGAAAATTGACCATTCGTGAGTTACCACCTTCCAGCAAATTGGCCTTGACATAATCAGTGGCCTTGATATTCAATGTGGGGTTCATGATATCACCATTCCACAACACATAACTATTGGGGTCGAAGGTAAATTTCTTATTACCCATCAGAGGTATGCTGTAACTTACGAACCCTTCACCAAGATTCAGCTGGCCGTTAAGTCTCATATCACCCATATAGTTCTGGAAATAATTGAGTTCTCCGGAGGGAGAGAGTTCCGCTTTTCCGCTACCGGTCTCCATATTGTTCAGACTGCCCGGTATGTCAACCGCCACTCTCGTACCAGGTTCAATGTTCAGTCCGGCCACAATACGCATTGCTATGGTAGGAGCCACTGAATCAGCAACAGCAACTTTGGCAGTGTCATTGAAATTGACGAATTTCACCACTCCACTTGCATCCTGCTGCTGCAGGGAAGCGGCTGTCGGTGAAACTGAGTAAGTGACATCGGTAGCAGACAGCACATTGACGTTCGCATTTATGTTAAAATGTTGCACAGGACCACGCGCCATAGCATTCAGGTCCATGAACATCTTGCCATATATGTCACTTCCGGTCTTCTTACTATTATTGATAAGCTGGAAATTCTTGGCATCCAATCCAATGTTGAATGAAATGGCAGATAGTTTTGTAGCATCTATCTCTCCATTAATCACAATCGGATTATCATTTGCCCCCCAAATATTGAAGTCTTTCATCTGAAGATAATTCTCCTTTACAGTTATGGAATCATCACCAAATGTAAGGGAGGAACCTATCATAGGCACGTAAACGCCTACAGAGTCACATGCGATATGACCTGTAAGTTTCGGATCAGCAAATGAGCCTGTCATCTTCATGTCGCCGTTAAGGTAACCTGAAAGACGTGCGACATCAGGGCCTAAGAAAGCATTGGCCACATACAGAGGGAAACGGGTGAGCTCAAGCCCCATTGTCTTTGCCATAAGATCGCCGGTAACAGAATCGGGCACAAGCATCATTTTTGCTGCCAAAGCGTCACGGCCGTCTATTTTCAAAGTGGCACGTGCTCCCGTTGAGCCGTCTGTGTTGTGAGCGGCACGCAATCCGAGGTTAAAATCTCCCACACGCAACTTGTCATAAGTAAAATCAGACACACTGACATCCCCACCTCCATAGAACCAACTCTTCGTGTAGCCCACATTCAGATCAGCATCAACCGAGGCGGTGATAGGGGGAGCGAATACTGAGAGCTGGAGAAAATCCTGTATCTTGATATTGTCAAGCTTCACTTTCAGTTCATCATTGCCCTGTCGACCGGTCTGGGTCTGTAGCAGGATACTGCTCTCATTGCTCTCTGCAAGGAGGGAAGCGTCAATGTGCTTACTGATGAAATTTAAGTCAACATGGTTGTCCATATTGAATTTCCAGGGAAGATAGGCTATAGTAGCATTAAGAGGAGTAAAGTGGACAGTTACGAGAGAGTCTGTAACAGCAGCAGTCATACCCAGGCGATATCCTGTCGCCCCTTTCTGATTCTTCTGTGTTAGGGAAAGTAGCAAACGGTTGGAGCCGACATAACCATTGAGATTGACATCTGCAAATTCAGCAAGTGCGGTGTTAGTCCTCCGATTCCCCATATGAGCTTTATAATCAAGTAATTTCCCACGCTGACTGAATCCAAATCCCACCGTATCAATGCGCATGCTTGACGTGGAGATTGCAAGTGCATCTATTCTGCCATTTATTAGCGAATCATTCCGGATGCTACCATAAATGGTGTCAATACTCATGCCCATAGTGTTAAGATACTCCCCGACAAGTCCGCGTCCGGAAGCATTGACATCAAATGTGAATGAGGGCAAGCTTCTCTGCAGCCCCTCTACATCGAGATCTCTCCGCTTAATCTGGTGCATCACTGAATCACTGACCAAAGTGAAAGCATCAATCAGCGGTTTCAGTCCGCTGCCGCTATGAAACGCAAGGCTTGTGAGACGTGCGTCAAGTTTGGCATCGACAAAATCGCCGGCACTTCTGAAAGCCATCGTCAAGGCACCGGGAACTGAAAAATACTGATTCCCGACAGTCCATTCCACTTTGTTAAGTTTCAAATCAGCATTATAAATCCACTTCTCCGGACTGGCACTTCCCGCCAGATATATCTCTCCCTTGCCATGATTAGCATCCGGAGTCAACCCTAATGCCTGCAGATCCACATTATCCAGATAGCCTGTAATATCAAACGTATACAGATCCTGGGCGATGGTACCCGAACCGTCAAGTGAGAACAAGGCGTCCGGATTACGGGAATTTGCCGACAGATTATATACACCGTCTTTCAATGTCACATCAGCCGTGATGTTGCGCAAGACTTGCTTGCCATATACCAACGATTTCACATCAAGCACCACGTCTGTACGCGCACGTGGTTTTGTCGGATCAAACCCGGCGCCATTAGCTTCCACAGAGGCAGTGACCAGACCCACTCCGGCTGTAGGAACAAAGTGAGCCACATTAACGTTGTGAAGGTTCACCTTTGCATTATAGCTCTCAGCAGTCATGCTCACTCTTCCGTCGGCTGCCAGATCTCCTACAGAAGTGCGTAGGGTGAAGTCGGCGGCATAGGTCTGTTCCTGAGCAGAAGCCTTACCGGCAAGCCGTAGAGAGGGCATCTTAAAGCCTATGTTGCCTAACAGATTATCAATCACTCCGGGATTGGTCACATTACCGTCAAACGTTAGGTTTGCCCGTAGTTTCTTAAAGTCAAGGGCATTCTGGGCAGTGCCATTGGCAGTCAGACCGAACACATTCGCCATGCCGACATTAAGACGGGAGATATCCACATTTCCAAGTGTGCCATCAGCCTTAAGGTCGAACGTAAGCGGGTCACGTCTCGGTAGTTTTTTGGTATAGACGCCCAGATCAGGCATAAATGCCTCTATATCGGGAAGGCCTATGCTGCCGGATGCCTCTGCATTGAGGGGGGCCGAAGGTTGCATTTCCATAAGGGCAAACGGTATGCCCGCTGTCGCACCTAATTCCGACCAAAGAGTCTTTACTTTCATGTCGCGTAGGGCAAGTCCGGTTGAGTCAACCGCTACCATACCGCTTCCCTCCATTATCTGCAGACCGCTTCTCTCTTTCGCCGCTATACGTGTTATCGGAAGCTCAATGGTGGAGGCAGCATTATAGAAATCCTTAAGTGCAACCCCTACATCTGTCACTTCAATATACGAAGGATCAAATCCGGGCAACGGTGTGGCACCCTTAACTGCATATATAGCCTTATAGCCGTTCACCTCCACAGTGTCGCCCCGGATTATCATCGGGGGTGAGGCATTAGAGGTGGTATCAACAGGCGCAGGATGGTCCTTTATATATTCCGGAGTGGGAGTGAGATATGTCACAGAGCCATCAGAAGTAGCAAGATAATCAGCAGTGACATTATTGGAAGCCAGATCCACCACACCATTTCGCAACACGATAGATGAGGTGTTAAGAGTAAGTGTGTCGATAGTGGGAAGCATCGACATAGCAAACCTGAAATTCTCTATCCGAAGGTCATTAGCCTTTATGACAAACGGTATGGCAGTAGAGTCCTGAGGAGTCTTCTTCTGTTTCCACACATCCATCACCAACGACAGATCACCATTTTGCAAGAGAGCCTTGTTCAGATTGATTTCACCGGTCTTTATATTGGCTGAGCTTTCACTGTCAACTTCAAGCAGGCCGGCCCGCACTTTCAGGATCATGGAGGAGTCTGGAGACACCATCCTATAATATCCGTCGATCAGTTTAAGTTCATTTATGTCAACATCCAATTTCAGCAATGGAGCCATTTTCACATCCGCCACAACCTCCTTGGCATTGACCATCGTGTCGCCGGTGGCCTCCAGGATTGTCACATCTTTAAGCGACAGGTCAAGAGGCCACTTCAGCCGGAAACTGCCTACGGCTATATCCATGCCGGTTGACTTCTTCACCATATTGCATGCCATATCTTTCACGAATGTCTGAACCGGAGGAACATAAAGAAGCACCGGAATCAGAAGCACGACTATGATGATCCACATGACTATCTTCAACGGAATACGCAGCCAAGCCGGACGAATCAGATGCTTCTTCCTTTTCTTTCCTGCCTCTTCTGCAGAAGGAGGCATCTGGCTTTCGTTATTTTGGTCTTTATCGTAGTCTTCTGACATGGTAAAATCGTTTTGTGTGGGTTAAATCCTTTGAAATAAGAGTATTTATTTTAATCTTCCGGGCTGCTCCAGCAATACTGAAACTTTTCCCAGCAAACGGCACATATGACGGCTCCTATGCAATCAGCAATCATGTCGGCCACTTCAAACCCTCTGCCCATCTCCATTGCATTCTGAACAAACTCAATTGCGATTCCCAATCCGGCCGCCCCGGCCGCAGCCAAAAGGATGAATGGCCATCCAACGGGATGCCATGCAGACTTACGTTCTTTGTCCAAAAGGATCATTACAGTCAGGAACCCGAACATAAGGGCATGCACCACTTTATCGGCCCCAGGGAAAAGAGTGGGAGCGTCCTCCCCAAGTGGATCAGGCGCAAGGGTTAGCCAAAGGATAAGTAAAACGGTAAGCGCAGTAAGCGCCCATGCGGGTAAGCGGGTAAGGATCTCCTTGATTTTATCCATAGTTTACCTTTCGTTTATTCTTTGGCCATATGGTCACATGTATGCCATCATGATTAGTAACGTTAAAATTAGTGAAAAGTTTTTAATATTTCCATAATTTAGCGTTTTAATTTTCTTATAGTTCTCCTGCCAGCCATCTGTCGATAATTTCACGCGAAAGCGAGGGCGGAGTAGGGATGGCAGGCATATCATCTTTTGAAAAGAAACCGCCCGCAGAGAGTTCCCCATCAGCAAAGCGCACCTCGCCGCCGGCATACTCAGCCGTGAAACCGAGCATAAGCTGATGAGGAAATGGCCATGATTGACTGCCTACGTAGCGTATGTCTGTCACTTCAATGTCTGTCTCCTCTTTTATTTCCCTTGCGACACACTGTTCAAGGCTCTCCCCTGTCTCAACAAATCCTGCCACCAACGCCATCATTTCCTGACGGCGGAAATTTCTTGCATGCACGAGAAGTGCCTCATCTCCCTTCTTAACAAGCACAACTATAGCCGGACTCAGCTGAGGGAAATATTCACGCCCGCATCCGGGGCATTTTTTACTTATCGTGGTGGCACGCTGAAGCATACAGCCACAATGGCTACAAAACCTCTCATCCCTGCTCCAGTTAATGAGTTCGGCTCCCTTCACTACCGCAGCATAGTCATCTTCCGGCAGCAATCCCCATGCCTCCCTTATTCCCATAACCACACATTCCGGATCATCTGCGTTTTCTCCATCTGAAGGGAGAGCTAAATAATCATTAAATCTGAAGCCGGACTCTGACTCAGCCAAAGTCACCTCAAAAACGTAAGGGAGACCCAAGCCTCCCTCATTTTTCTTTAGCAAAACGCTGTCGTTGCCTATAAGAATCAGTTTCATTTTCTCTTTAAAACACATCTACAGTTGCTTTAGCATTTGGGCAGCAGTAAGGCCGGTTACAGGATGCGTCCAGCCGGGAGCCAATTCCTCAAGAGGAACCAAGAAAAAGTCACGCTCCGCAAGATGGGGATGTGGCAACTTCAGTTCGGGGGTGTCAATTATCTCACGGTCTATGGCTACGATATCGATGTCAAGTTCACGGTCGAGATAATTCCCATTTTCATCACGATGCGGCGATTCGGGGGCAAGCAGCTTCTCTATTGCCTGAAGCTTATGCAAAATCTCCTCCGGAGGCAGATCACTGTTAAAAGCCATGCCTATATTCAGAAACGGATTGGTGGAAGCAAAGCCCCAAGGCTCCGTCTCCACCACATGACTCAACTCAAACGGACCAAACTCCTCCCCTATCGCACGCATCGCACGGCTCAGGTTAAGGCGTCGGCGCCCCATGTTACTTCCTATATTGACTAATACGAATGCCATCAGAGTGATTTCTTAACTTCCACTTCCTCATAAGCCTCTATGAGGTCGCCTTCACGGATATCGTTATACCCCTGTACGGACAGACCACAATCATAGCCAGAAAGGACTTCCTTGACATCATCCTTGAATCGCTTCAAAGAACCGAGATCGCCGGAATAGATAACTATGCCGTCACGGATCACGCGCACTTTGCTGCGGCTCTTGATCTTTCCGTCGCGCACGATAGCACCTGCAATAGTACCCACCTTGGAGATATGATATGTCTGGAGAACTTCTGCCGTGCCGGTGATCTCCTCCTTGATTTCCGGAGAAAGAAGACCTTCCATAGCGTCTTTAACCTCTTCGATGGCCTTGTAGATGACAGAATAAAGACGAATCTCAACGCCTTCCTTCTCAGCCTCCCTACGCGCAGCCCCGGAAGGACGCACCTGGAAGCCGATGATGATGGCATCAGAAGCGGCTGCCAAAGTGACATCGCTCTCAGAGATGGCACCAACGCCCTTATGAAGCACATTGACCTGAATCTCCTCAGTAGAGAGCTTGATAAGAGAATCGGAAAGTGCCTCCACAGAGCCATCGACATCACCTTTGACCACAAGGTTAAGCTCATGGAAGTCATTAAGGGCACGGCGGCGACCGAGTTCCTCAAGGCCGGGACGTTTCTTGGTGCGCAAACCGAGCTCACGCTGAAGCTGTTCACGCTTCGCAGCTATCTCCCGGGCCTCCTGTTCAGTCTCAAGCACATTAAATGCATCGCCGGCTGCCGGCGCTCCGTTCAGACCGAGAATAAGCACAGGAGTGGCAGGACCTGCCTCCGTGACTTTTTGGTTACGTTCGTTGAACATCGCCTTAATCTTGCCATAATGGGTGCCCGCAAGTATTACATCGCCCACCTTCAAAGTGCCATTCTGCACGAGCACGGTAGCCACATACCCGCGACCCTTGTCAAGACTTGACTCAATCACTGAGCCTACGGCAAGACGGTTGGGATTGGCCTTCAGATCAAGGAGCTCAGCCTCGAGAAGCACCTTCTCCATGAGTTCCTCAACTCCAAGACCTTTCTTGGCTGATATGTCCTGACTCTGATATTTGCCACCCCAGTCTTCCACAAGATAGTTCATACCGGCCAGCTCTTCCTTAATCTTATCGGGATTAGCCGTTGGTTTATCTATCTTGTTTATGGCAAACACCATTGGCACACCGGCTGCGGAAGCGTGATTGATTGCCTCGATTGTCTGGGGCATCACATCATCGTCTGCCGCGACAATAATGATGGCAAGGTCAGTGATTTTCGCACCACGCGCACGCATAGCGGTAAACGCCTCATGTCCCGGAGTGTCAAGGAAAGTTATATGTCTTCCGTCAGGCAACTTTACGTTGTAGGCACCAATGTGCTGGGTAATGCCACCTGCCTCACCGGCAATTACATTGGCCTTACGGATATAGTCAAGCAGAGATGTCTTGCCATGGTCAACATGACCCATGACAGTCAC
>CAZQSD010000087.1:0-13921 GCA_964595885.1 uncultured Sangeribacter sp. | reverse complement strand
AAAAGGGTTGCTAAAAGATTCCTGAACGAAGTGCTTGATAATATTAAGCCGGAAAATATAGTTTATCCGGAAAATGAGGCATAAATTTGCAGGAGTGAGTGATTATTCCTAATTTTGCGAAGATATGGAGAAAAACTAACCAATAAATCTAATATGAGAAAAATTTACACTATGTTGGCAGCCGGAGTGCTGGCTGTCACGTCAATGACGGCATCAGCCACTTCTTTTCCTGTCAATCTTCCTGTGCCGAGCGGTGATGAGACTATTGTGGATGAACAGCCTGAGGGCGAGCTGACACTCTATTCACGCATCTGCCGTGCCCACAGATATTTTTATGGTGAGATAGAGCAGATTATTGAAGAGGGGAGTGTGGTGAAATATGTGGAGCAGGAAGACGGCACCGTCTGGCTTCACAATATGATCTCTATGTTCCTGGCTCCCGGATGGATAAAAGCGGAGAAGGATGGGGATAAGCTCACCATACAGGGTCCGCAGCTTGTCTATCAGGAACCTGATTATGATTATTATGAGGAGACAGGGGAGTGGGTAATGCTCAATTATTACATCTCGCCGGTTGATATCATAGAGGTGGTGAATGAGGAAGGTGAGAGATTCTTACGTTATCAGCCTTCAGAAGATGGCGTGTTTACTTTCGACATCAAGGATGGTAAATTGATAGAATCCGGTGGTGGCTCCACAATATTAGGCATTATAACCTATACGGAGAAAGACGGTTATTTCTGGGTTTATTATGGTGACAACTATATTGTGATGACTGTGCCGGAGGCTAACGATGTGGTTGTGCCGCCTTCGGCTGAGATACAGTCAGGGCTGCAGATGAGCTACTATGATCAGACTGACAGGGGGAGTTCCGCTGTGGTTGATGTGGCAGTTGATGGTAATGACTATTATATAAAGGGCATTTATCCCGGGCTGCCTGATGTATGGGTAAAAGGTGAGATAGACGGCCGTGATATTTTCTTTCCAAACTTCCAGATGATTGGTGCGGATATGGCGTATAATTATTTTGTGTATCTTGCCGGCGGTCAGATGGAGGATCTGGATGATGACGGCATATATACAGATGCTATGCTCGATCCAGACGGTTTTGTGCTTTATCTGGAGGATGATGGTAATCTTACGGCAGATAATAATCTTATATTTGTCACCTCTGCTGAAACCGACATGGACAATGCCAACTATCTTAATTTCTTCCAGGACATAATGATTCGTCCGCAGGCCACCTCATTCGCTAATCCGGTCGGTCCTGATGAGATCTATTTGAGCAGTTTTGATGATGTGCCTAATATTGAATGCAACATACCGGCATTCGATGAAAATGGCTCCATGCTCAACACTGCCAATATGTATTTCTCAGTATATGTCAACAGCAAGCTTTTGGTATTTACTCCTGAGGTTTATACCGACTTAGCTTATTTGGAGATATATGAGCCGGTTACTGAGATTCCATACGATTGCGGTAACCTGTGGCAGTTCTTCCAGCAGGATTCCTGGCATACGATTTATCTGGAGGAATATAAATTGGATGATATTTACAATATTGGCCTCCAGTCAATCTACTATCCTGAAGGGAAAAATATAAATCCTGAAAATGTGTTGAGAAGTGACATTATCTTCGTAGGCAGTCCTGATGATCCGAGCAATGTGGGAAGCGTTGGTCCTGATAAAGAAATCATGGATATGAAGTTTTTCGACATGCAGGGACGTGAGGTGGTCAATCCTTCAAAGGGTATATATGTAAAGACAGTGAAGTATTCTGACGGATCTGTCAAGACATCAAAGATAAGCGTAAAATAATTATAAATTGAAGCAAGTTAGTATTAAAAATCCGGCTGCCTGTGAAGGTAGCCGGATTTGCTTTCATCAGCGATATAGTAAGATTATGGATTGTATATCATTTCCACATGTCCTACCGGCAGACTGGCTGCGAAGTAAATGGGAATACGGTCAGTCGCCCCAACCATGCAGTTTACCGGATAGCCACTCATTGAGCCATGATAACTGTATTCAAACACGGTATTATAGACAGGATAGGATGTTCCCCCTATCTGATATTGTGATTTGCCGTTATAGGTTATGACCACTCTTTCAGAAGATCCATTTGGGGCTGTGATGGGGATTGTGATACTTTGTCCGTCAGACATGCTATCAAAATCAAGATCCTGGAATGTGTAAAACAGACCGAGCATATTGGCTGTCACATCTATTGCCTCCATAGTGGCGCCATCTGCATTCAGTGTTCCGCCGCCCAGAATATTTTTATAATTTGCCGGATTCTGAGGGTCAAAAGCTGAGGAATGAAACATGCTTGTCTTGGGCTTCATATACCAACCATTGATATAAGATATGTTCTCACGGGAAGCAGCCCCTGAACCGGTCATGTCAGCGCGGAGAGTATCTGAAACACAAAGCACTCTTCCCTCCCAGGGGATGGAATTGCCATCAAGTGTGGCGGAATAATTGCCGTTGTCAGCCTGTAGCGTGACGAGGGCATGTGCAATCTGAACATCTATCAGTCCCCAGTGATAATGCACATCATACCTTAATTCCTGATAAGGAATGTTGACCTGTGCCTTGGTTGCCAGTGATGAGACGACAACCGCCAATAACAGTAGTAATTTTTTCATAGCAGTATATGATTTATTTTAAAATTAAACAATCGGCATTTAATAAAGTTGGATTATATGTGAATTAAACTAACCTTTATGGAGGATAATTTGTTAAAGATATATAGGAAATGCAGGTATGACTGCATTTCCTGAATGGGTAAGAAACTAAATCTAAATATAGAAACAATGAATTATTTAACGAATGAAAAACTTCTGATTGTAGGTGCAGCCGGCATGATTGGCTCCAATATGGCACAGACTGCAATCATGATGGGTCTGACTCCCAACATCTGTCTTTATGATCCTTTTGAACCGGCATTGCGCGGCGTGGCAGAGGAGCTTCTCCACTGTGGTTTTGAAGAGACCAATATTTCATTTACCACCGATGTGAAAGAGGCTTTCACCGACGCCGCTTACATCGTTTCTTCGGGTGGGGCAGCCCGAAAGGCAGGAATGACCCGTGAGGATCTGCTTAAAGGGAATGCTCTTGTAGCCGAGGAATTGGGTAAGAACATAAAGGAGTATTGCCCCGATGCAAAACATGTGGTGGTGATCTTCAATCCCGCCGACATAACCGGATTGATTACTCTTATCTATTCCGGCCTGAAGCCGTCGCAGGTGTCAACATTGGCAGCTCTCGACAGCACTCGTTTACGCAGTGAGCTTGCAAAGTATTTCAATTTGCCGCCAAGCAAGATTGAAAACAGCCGTACATACGGTGGACATGGGGAGCAGATGGCCGTGTTTGCCTCCACCACAAGAGTGGCAGGTGAGCCTCTTACTTCTCTTATCGGTAGCACTGCATTCCCAAATCAGGACTGGCAGGCTTTGAAGCAGAGAGTGATTCAGGGTGGCAAGAATATAATAGATCTTCGCGGAAGATCATCTTTCCAGAGTCCGGCATATCTGTCAATTGAAATGATTGCCGCCGCTATGGGTGGCAAACCGTTCCGTTGGCCGGTGGGCACATATGTTGACAACGATAAGTTCCAGCATGTGATGATGGCTACGGAGACCACTGTGGATAAGAGTGGTGTGCATGTGATGGAAGTTAAGGGCACTCCTGAAGAAGAGGCTGAACTCGAGCAGAGTTATAAGCATCTTTGTGAACTTCGTGATGAGGTTATCGCAATGGGCGTCCTTCCTCCAATCTCAGATTGGCACAAAATCAATCCGAATATCAAATAAAGGTTGATAGGAGAGAATAAAAATTTAATAGTGCATAGTTTAAGTAATTATTTTAAATGAAATGGGTCTGTTGTACTTTTAGAGCAACAGACCCATTTACATAAAAAATAGTGTTTTAATATAATCCAGCAAATTTGCGCTATTTATAGCGGAATTGACATCTTTGGGTGACTTTGATTATATCATGATTTTACACACTTTTGATCCATTGGAAATGATATATACTCCACGTGCCAAATTTTTACCTGAACAATCTTTACCATCAGTGGTAAAGATTTTTACACCGGGGGACACAATAATATCGTTTCCAACGATTTCATATTCCAGCTCTGAGTTGTAGTTTATTTTTTCAATTCCTGTCATCGCAGAAATGTAGAAAGCTGGAGAAATGGTCTGTTCGATATATGCGCCATCTTTATCCTCAGCCCTTAGACGCAGATCAAACCAACCGTCATCAGATTTACGGTCAACTATTCCTAAAGAACCTCTGTAGAAATACCCATATCCTGGAGTGAAGAATAATTCTGGAATTTCTTTAACGCTAATTGGAGAGAAATCAGTGTTGCCATGAGGAGCATAGGCAACGCTTACAGACCCTACTTCATCAATATCAAAGTATAAATACTGTTCTTCATAGTTCATATCAAGAACCATATCTCCAACTGTAAACTCAACAACACCATCAGAAGCATCATTAAATCTATCGCAAATATTATCTTCCGTATCTCGGAACTGTAAACTTGTGAAAGTTGGAGCAAATCCATTTCCTTTTTCAGCATTCCAAACTATTGTGGCTGTATTGCAGCCAGGAATCTTATTATCAATAAGTACGTTTCTCATTTCAATTTCAGCTCTGTTTTCAGCTCCTTCAATCCAGTTGACATAATAAGGTAGGTCATGACGTGAGGCACAAATTAATTCTCCATTAGCATAAATTTTGATTGTGCTGGGATTGCCTCCAAATTGTGCCAATAAATCCTCATTGTCCATAGAATTAAGGATATCATAGGAATCAAGGCTTAGATCTTCTCCATAACGACCCTTATAGGTGTAAAAAAATCTTGTAGGAGCTGTTGAGGCCATCAAGAGGGGTGTGGCATTTCCTCTTATACCACCCTGAGGAATACCTGAGAACCTGCTGAATTGTCTTGTTATGGATTGGCTGTCAGCAGTACATGCAAAGATGTTCCCTCTATCAGCCATAGGCATATTAAGTCCAACTTGAGTTAGCCCATGTTCGCCTCTCATTAAGAACATTCCTTGTATACTTGAATCATCGCCACTGAAAACATTACTGCTTTGACAAATCATAACATCTAAAACTTCATTGTAGTTTTCAGGTGCCCAAATTGCCACTTGTTTAGAATTGCACGACATGTCAAAGACCCCAAGTCCTGTCGCACCCCACCAATTTCCATTAAGGACCAGACCACGCACCAGATATGTGAAATTACTTTCTACTCCCAAAGATTCAATATAAGAGTCATAGGATTGAATGAATGGTGTTGTTACGAAATCGTCATATGCGACTTGCCACCCGTCAGATGATGTTGGACCACAAACTTCTTTAGTGAAATCAATAGGGATTAACATTGAGGCAGACTCAATTTCTGCCCCGATAATATCTGAACGTAAAAATGAGAATCGGCTTTCTGGTGCATTTGTAGAAAGAATGTAGTTGCATTCCATATAGGCAAGGGTTTCTCCAACCCAGGCTAAAATTCCATTGTGTGTGACGAGATCAATAAAGTCAGCACACGTACAATTATGGGGTTCTGTATAGGAGGGAAGGGTGAGTACATTGCCTTCAGAATCAGTGTGAGATATTCGTGTTGAATATTTTGCATCAGCGACATCAAAATTAATTGATTTCTTGTCAGATGACACTGTTATGTCTTCTTTAGTAAGGATAACCCGTTTTGCTGCTTCCTCCTCATCTATTATTGTCATGAAGTCATAATTGCCGGCAGGAAGTGCAAAATTAAAAGTGGTTTCGTCAATTTTTTGAGAATTGTAGTATCCTTCTTCTGTTGCATCTGATGGAACAGCTATGCAAGCATACACATATTGGAATCCTCCCTCATCAAGAGTGAAGGTTGCACTCACCTGGGTAGTGGAATTGCTTTGTAGTTTTTTTACAGCACGAGGGTTCTCACCGATTTTAACCGGTGTGGCTGTTGTATTGGAAGGAGCTTTCCCAACTACTTTCAGAGGTATGTTCTCTGCCATTGAACATACACTCAAAGAAGCGCATAATAGCGTAATAAAAAAGATGTGTTTCATATAACGTTAAATTATAAAAATGATTTCGGCTGCAAAGTTATAACTTGCAATCATACTTCTCCAAATTATCTTACTATACAGTTACTCTACATATATTCTCTACCACTCTACAAACACTCTACTGTAGAGAAAAAAATTCTTTTCCCTGTCGTAAATTGTTCTTTTTATGTATTTTTGCAACTAAATTATATTGAAACTTATTATAATATGTCAAATACAGCGGTTTCCATAAATCCCTACATGGGTATAAAAAAGTTTCTTAAAAAGAATTTGAAATTTTTATTATCATTGTTGAATCTTGTCCTCATATGCTCATGTGGACATCATGAAAAGTTGTCTCCATTAGGTTGGCAGAGGATCTCGGGAGAGGTTGATTCACTTACAGTGGCCATAGAACGCTGCATCCATAATGATGAAAATGCGGATTCAGCTTTTGTTCTTCTTAATGAGCTCTATGAGGTGTCTAGATCTTATCCTAAGAATTTTTTGAAGGGCAGAATAGATCTATTTAAAGTTGGTATACATTGTCTGAAATTTGAAAATGAAGAAGCGCGACACATCTTGACTCAACTTAAGAATAATACCGACTCAGCAACTGAGCCGTATCTTTACAATCGTATTTTGTCGAGTGAAGTTTATGTTGACAGCCTCAGTGGATTTGAGACACAGATGAAAATACTAAAGCATATCCATTATTATGAGAGTGTAGGTGATAGTGTGAGCTTGGCTATTAATCTGATATATCTTTCCAATTGTTATTTACAAATTGGTGATGCCCATTCATCGTTATCTGCAAATCTTAGGGCTAATAATATAATGTTAAAAATAGGATATAAGGAATCAAGTTTAAAGAATAGTCTAAATTTAATGCTAATATATAATATATTAGGAGACACGATCTCCAGGAATAATCTTACACGAGCTTTGCTTAAGAATCAATATAAGGATAATATAAAATACTCTACTGCTCTTTTGGTAGATGCTTACTATTTTCTTCAAGATCCGATTTATCTGTATAGTGCATATCAAAATATAAAGGGAAAATCAGAGATGGCAAGTTTAACAGCTGTGGTGGAGGCAATCCTCGCAGATATGCACCTAAATAATAATAGAATGGACTCTGCTTCATGGTATGCAAATAACTCTTTAAGGAAGATATCCTTAGTTAAGGATAATACGCATAAGGCAGAAATTTATAGTGTTATGTCCAAAATTAAAGAACATGAGAGAAAGCCTGAAGAGGCATTGTATTTTTATAAAAGAATGAAGGAAAGTGATGATTCCGCAAGAGATGAAAGTAATCCTGTAACGTTTGCTAAGATGAGGTATCAATTGGATATGGAAAATCATCGGCAGATGACAGAACAGCATAACAAGGAGACCCAATTGAAATGGACAATTGGTGTGCTTACTTTTGGATTAGCGGTGGCAATAGTAATAATTCAGCTTATGGTTCGTTCTGTAAGGTTACGAGCATTGATACGCTTGGCCAGGAAGGAAAGAGACAAGAGTTATCGGAAGGCAGCAGTGACTATGTTATCGGTAACAGAAAAAGACAATCGCTTAAAAGATATGGAGAAGCGCATAGCTTCCTCTCAGGAGGAAGGAAATATATCCGTAACGCATGCGCAACAATTACTTAACGCTTTGAAAATGAATATTACTCATTCTACTGATTGGAGTAATTTTGCAGAATATTTTTCCAGACTCCATCCTAATTTTGAAGAGAATCTGAAATCAAAATACCCTACCCTCACCTCAAAGCAGCTCCAGCTTTGCTGTTATATGAAGATCGGACTTGATAACCAACGCATAGCTCAGATTATGAATGTGAAGACCGAATCGGTATGGCAGACTAAATGGCGAATAAAACAAAAGATGGGCCTTGATTCAGATGAAAAACTGATGACTTTACTTACAGGAATAGAATAATCAGCCGAGTTCGATTATTTCGCAATCGCGCATGTCCTCGCCATCGATGATTAGCTTTACCAATGTTCTTGCCTTGTGCCACCCGTATTTCCCGGCAGCCCCCGGATTGATGTGGAGCAGATTAAGCTCATTGTCATACATCACCTTAAGAATATGGGAATGGCCATCAACCATGAGTCTGATCTCTTCATCTTTCAATAGCTTTTTCATTCCCTTGGCCCACCTGCCGGGATAGCCTCCTATATGGGTCAGTAAGACTTTCACTCCTTCGACTTGAAAGATTTCAAGCTCAGTGCATTTTCTTTTCACCATTCCGTGATCTATATTGCCGCTGACAGCCCTGACTGTCGGCACAAATTCCTGGAGACGTTCTATTATTGCGTAGTCGCCGATGTCGCCGGCATGCCACACTTCGTCGCAATCTTTGAAATGAATGGCAAAGCGGTCATCCCAGCAGCCATGTGTATCACTCAATATTCCGATTTTTTTCATTTGCAATCGCCTTTATAGGATGTTTATGAAAGATATGGCTCACATTGCCACATATTATATAACGTATGTTTACAATTGATAAGTATATCATAAAATAGTTCAGAAACCATCTACAACAGCATCTTGTCGCCACCTAAGTGTAAAATAATAACTATTTGAACCATATTAGGGAAGTTTAGTGTGTTTTTCGGAACTAAATGAAGGTCTGTATAATAAATTTTTTTTAATTTCAAATAAACTATTTGATTTTGATGTTATAAAAATTGTGATAATTTTGAAGCAAATTCAATCATTGACATTTACCTAACGCACAAAAATCTCTCTAATATGGAAAAAGGTGAAATCAAAAGAATATTAGCGGCAGACAGGCTTTTGTTAAAGCGTCTGTTCCTAGATGAATGTCGCTTTCGTCTAAAAGATGAAGTGATGGATGAATTCCTTGACTTGGGCACAATAATTGAGGTTAACCGTGGAGAGATGGTTTGTCAGGCAGGACTTGTAGACAGGAATGTTTATGTGGTTATTTCCGGCATAGTGTCCCGATGGCGTTGGAACCACAGTAGGGAGATAGTTGACACGTTCTCTACGCCGGGCACAATGTTTATGGACTATCATTCCTATTATGCCTCCCAAGACTCTCATGCCTTTTTTGAGGCATGTTGTCCGTCAAGATTACTGAAGGTGGGAGCCAGAGATTTTGATAACTTGATAGACAGATCACATGATTTTGCCAAATGGGTGCTTAGTATGGCCCACAGCCAGCTATATACCTATGAAATCCGGGAGTTGAATTTCAATGGAGATGTCTACCAAAGATATGAGGTATTAATGCGCGATAGGCCTGAAATTATAAGAGAGGTGCCGATGAAAGTTGTGGCAGCATATTTGGGTGTCTCTCCTCAATATCTAAGCACATTGCGGAAAGAATGGCTCAAAAAAGGAAATAAATAATGACTAACAAATAAATTATTGTTAACCAAAAAATTTTTTATGAGGAAACTTACATTTGTAATGGCATTAGCCATTGGTGGGCTGTCAATAAGCGGCCAGGTATCGTCTCCTGCTTCTATTGTCAATGATCTTTCGGTCGGTAAAATGAAGCAGATTGAGAGTGTGAATTGCGAGAAAGGTGATGTTAAGCGTCCTGCGAGAATTGCCAATCATAAATCTGCAGAGCAAATAGGTATAATGGAAAAACCGTCTTATAATGAGCCTCTCATTAACGAAACACCGGCCGGAGAGATGAAGATTTATCAGAAGTCAGGTGCTTATTTTGCCTATAATTGGCTCACGGGAATGTCTGGCGGAACTCTTGATGGAACTGTAAGCAGAGTAGTGACCTCTCCTGATGGCACCAAGATGTATATGCAAAGTCCTGTTTCTTTTTTCTTTGATTGCAAGGAAAACTGGATTGTGGGTGAGATAGAGGGCGATGAGGTAACATTTACCTTTCCACAGTTGATCAGTTACACTCGTTATGAGTATTCTGCAGATGACGTACAGGAATACTATGATTATGCTCTAAAACTTGAATACAAAGAATCTGAAGAAGGTGGCTGGTATTATCCTACTGAAAATCAACAAATGACTTTCAAGATTCTTGCTGACGGCTCCCTACAGCCAATTGAAGCTGACCTGTCAATGATCGGAGAATGCGTATGGTTTGATGAGATAGACGGTGATGGTTATTGGTCATGGCAAGGAAACGGTGATATCATCACTTACATGAGCGAGGTGACAGACAAAGTTGTTGATGTGCCATCGGATGTGGAATTTGAGACATGGAGCCTTGTCTCCGGCATCTCAGCACGCGACGTGCAGATTGGCATAAAAGATGATAATCTTTATGTCAAAGGGCTTTTCACTTATTTGCCGGAGGAAAGTGTTTTAGGAACTATTGAAGGAGATAAGGTAGTTTTCAACGGGGGTCAGTATTTAGGTGTCACATGGGCATATTTGTCGACAGCATATTTCCTGACTGGTCATATGGATCAGATAGAAACAGAAGATGGGATTTATCCTGTATTTGTAATTGAAGACGATATGACTTTCAGTTATGATGCTGGGAAGAAAGAATTGTCATGTCCGGAGGGCACATATCTATTTTCCTCAGTACCTAATCAAGTGATTTATTATTATTACGTAGAATCACCTTATATCTGTATGCCTGATCCTAATATGGAAGTTAAGTCTTTGTTGACACCCATTATTACGGGTTTCTTTGACTATGAGGAATATAGTGGTTACGAGTTTTATCCTGAGATAGTATTTGATTTCCCCGCAGTTGATGCCAGCAAAAAACCACTTGATAAGTCAAAACTCTACTATCAGGTGATTGTTGATGGTGAGCCATACGAGTTTAGTAACGATGATTATGAGTTGCCCGATAGAGAAGAGACAACTACAGACATACCTTTTGGTTATAGGGCAAATGCTTTTTGGACTACTTCAGATATAGGTCATGGTGTGATACTATATTCAATTGGTTTTGATACTCTTGGCATCCGTACGCTTTATAAGAACGGTGATACTGTCATTTATTCAGATGTTGCAGAAGTAGAGGGTTACACTGGTATGGCTGAGCTATTGGGTTGTCAGGAAAAAATATCTGTAGAATATTATGATCTTACCGGCAGAAAGGTAGGCAGGCCGGCTGAAGGGATCTTTATACGCCAGACTGTCTACAGCGACGGCTCAGTAAGGACAGACAAAATTGTAAGAAAATAAAAGGTTATGTTGTGTCATTTAGCAATAAATCGTATTGAGATTTGATGGGTTTTTCGCCTCATTCCGGTCTTTATCGGGTGAGGCGAAATTATTTATTGAAAAAATGTCAATCTTTTTACGGAAAAATTTCTTTAATTAGGATTTTATCACTAATTTTGGCACAAAATAATCTATGTCATAGAAAACACAAATCTAATCACATGGCAAGAAAACTTCAAATCAGAGATCTGACGCTGCGCGATGGCCAGCAGTCATTGTTCGCCACCCGTATGAAACAGGAGAATGTTGACAAGCTTCTCCCCCTCTATCGTGAGGCAAAATTTTATATAATGGAAGTATGGGGCGGTGCTGTGCCCGATTCCGTTATGCGTTATCTCGGCGAAAGCCCCTGGGATCGTCTGCGCGAATGCTCAAAGGCTATGAAGGGCATTTCCCTTCTTTCGGCTCTTTCACGCGGTCGCAACCTCTTCGGTTATGTGCCTTATCCTGAAAGCGTGCTTGAAGGCTTCTACCGTGAGGCTATCAAGAACGGTCTGAACGTTATGCGTATCTTTGATGCTCTCAACGACATCAACAACGTACGCTCATCAATCAAGATGATCAATGAGTTTGGCGGTATAGCTGACACAGCTGTATGCTATACCATCGACCCGAAGGGCACTCCGGAAGAAGAAAAGATATTCACTGATGAATATTTTGTAAACCTCGCTGTCGAGATGGAAAAACTCGGCGCCAAGATGGTTACACTCAAAGATATGGCAGGTCTTGTAAATCCTGCACGCATCTACACCCTTATGCCGAAGCTAAAAGCAGCCCTCAAAGTGCCGGTTGACTTCCACACTCATTGCACACCCGGCTATGGCCTTGCTTCAGTGCTCACGGCAATTATCCAGGGCGTAGACATCGTTGACACCAACATATGGTGGTTCGGTGGTGGTTCCGCAGCTCCGGCAATTGAGCTTGTTGACATCTTCTGCAAAAAACTTGGCGATGTTGAGCTTGAGGCTGACATGGAAGCTGTGGCCAAGATCCGCAAAGAGCTTAAGGAATCCCGCATGGCTCTCCGTGATTTCGACCTTAATAAAGACAAGTGGCAGAAAGACTTTGATGATGCTTATGCCGTCATGCCCGCAGAGATTGACGCAGAGTTTGACCGTGCAATCGAGGCTGCAAAGGCTTGCAAGGAAGAAGAACTCCTTGATGCCTGTCATAAGATTGAGGCATATTTCGGCTTCCCGAAGCCTAATGAGATCGTAAAGAATGCAGAGGTTCCCGGCGGTATGTACTCCAATATGGTTGCAAATCTCCGTGCCCTCAACGCAGAAGATGTGCTTGAGGAGGCGATGGCTCTTATCCCGAAAGTGCGTCGTGATGCAGGTTTGGTGCCACTTGTTACTCCTACAAGCCAGATCGTAGGTTCACAGGCAGTGTCTCTTGCTATGGACCGTCGTAACGGCAAGGAAGACTACTCTAACAAGAGCAACCAGTTCATCGCTCTCGTTAAGGGTGAATATGGCAACACTCCGGTGCCTGTTGATCCTAAGTTCCGTGAAAAAATCACCGGTAGCGCAGAAGAGAAACCTTATGACGTTTCAAGCCACAAAGATCCTGAGAACCCTGTTCTTGACAAGTTCGGTGGAGTGAAGTTGGCTCAGAATGATGAGGAATATCTCCTTCTCGAACTTCTTCCTGCTGTTGCCAAGACTTACCTCACCAACAAGCGTAAAGCTGAGTATGAGGCTAACAAGGCAAATGCACCGCAGGCTCAGGAGGCTCCGAAGGTAGCCGCTGCTAATGGTGATGTGACCGGTCCGGTGTTCAATGCTCCGATGGGTGGCACTATCATGAGCATCAAGGTTAAAGCCGGCGACACTGTTAAGCCGGGCGACACT
Organism: uncultured Sangeribacter sp.; assembly: GCA_964595885.1. GTDB lineage: Bacteria > Bacteroidota > Bacteroidia > Bacteroidales > Muribaculaceae > Lepagella. The sequence continues at coordinate 777 of CAZQSD010000087.1, read as the reverse complement.
GTTCTCGTATATGAGGCAATGAAGATGGAAAACGACCTTGCTTGCGAAATCGGTGGTGTTGTTAAGCAGGTGCTCGTATCTGAAGGCGATGTTATGGCAACTGATCAACCACTTATTGAATTTGTAGGCGAAGGGGCTGCTGCTGAGGCTGCCGCTCCCGCTGCAGGTGGTGGCGTGATGGTTGCCCCGATGGGCGGCACAATCCTGTCTTATAAGGTTAAGCCTGGCGATGCCGTTAAGGCTGGTGACACAGTGCTTGTATATGAAGCCATGAAGATGGAGAATAACCTCGGTGCTGACCGTGACGGTGTGATTGCAAAGCTTCTTCTCGACGAGGGTGATGTCATGGCTACAGATCAGCCCATCATAGAGTTTGCCGCAGCCGGTGTAACTGCCGCTCCGGCAAAGGCTGCCGCTCCGGCCCCCAAGCAGGCTCCAAAACCTGCTCCGAAGCCTGCTGCCGCTCATAAAGTAGAGAAAGTGGCTGATGTTAAGGTTGATCCCGTTGCAGGCTTTGATGAGAACAAGGCTCTCCATCCTCTTGAGGGTGGTTCAGGCAATGCTCCTGCGAGCTTGCATAACTACAAGGGTGAGGAAGGCACTCTGCGTCTTGCTCCCGGCACAACTCTTGACATCAATGTTGCTCCCGACGGCAGCGTGAACATTCGCATCACCTGTGGTAAATAATCAGGGTATAGCTAATAAAAAGAATGGTGGTCATTATGACCACCATTCTTTTTATTAGCTATATTAGAAATTATGAGCTTTATTTGCGCA
>CAZQSD010000086.1:0-13934 GCA_964595885.1 uncultured Sangeribacter sp. | reverse complement strand
TAGCCATATCTGTAAGCGAAATATAATCATCGCCGTCAACTCCGATTATGGTAATCAGAGTATTTTGAACAGTTATTTTTGCCATTCGGATATAAATGTTAGATTCTTGTGCAAAATTACTTAAAAAATCGGATATATCAGCGTATGCGCCTACTTTTCAGTTAGATTAATAACGCAAAGTTTCCAGTAAGAAGTGCAGATACAATTTGACTGTGAAATTATTTTGAGGGATTTTATTTGCTGGGAAAGGATATTTTCATTAATTTTGCAGTCAAAATAAATGAAATGACGGCATTGTCAGGCAGTAGAAAATCATTTGTTCTGCGAAATCAGAAAAGCATGCAAAACGGAAGCCTCCGCCTCCGGAATCTTCCCTTTTCTCAGATATTTCAGGCAACTCATTGGTGAGTTGCCTTTTTTAATATCCGTAATCAGACTGAAATATCTATAATCAGACTGATAAACCTAATTGCATAACAGATAACCACGCTACTGACAATAAAAAACATCAACACCTCATGGACAATACCCCAAAACTAAGAATTTCCGGAGCAAACGTATGGATCAACGGAGAATTCAAACAAGTCAATATCGACATCCTTAACGGCAAGGTGGAGGCCATCGGAACTGAACTTCCAAACCACGACACCGCTGCCATAACCAACCTCCGGGCTGACGGACAATATGTGGTGCCAGGATTGGTGGATATGCATGTCCATTTCCGCGAACCCGGTTATTCTTATAAAGAGACAATTGCCTCAGGAAGCCGCGCTGCCGCTATGGGCGGTTTTACAACGGTCTGCACCATGCCCAATCTCAATCCTGCTCCCGATTCACTTGAGAATCTTCAGCAACAGTTAGACATCATCGAAAAAGATTCTGTCATTCAGGTGATCCCCTATGCCACAATTACACAGAAGCGCATGGGCAATGAGCCGGTAGATTATTTCGCCCTCGCTCCGTTCGTGGCCGGATTCTCCGACGACGGCAGCGGAATCCAGGATGAGGAAGTGATGCGCCGTGCAATGAAAGGCATCGCAAAAACCGGAAAGATACTGGCAGCCCACTGTGAAGTCAACTCCCTGCTCAAAGGGGGATATATCCATGACGGTGAATACGCGCGCAGACACGGACATAGAGGAATATGCTCAGAATCCGAGTGGCGCGAGATTGAGCGTGATATCCGTCTTTCCGAAGAAACGGGATGCCGACTACACATCTGCCATATCTCCACAAAAGAGAGTGTTGACCTCATACGCAAGGCTAAGGCTCGCGGAGTGAACGTCACCTGCGAGACAGGCCCCCACTACCTCGTGTTCTGTGACGAAGACATTCAGGAAGACGGACGCTTCAAGATGAATCCTCCCCTGAGAAGCAGGGCCGATAAAGAAGCTCTGATTGAGGGGATCGTTGACGGGACAATCGATGTAATCGCCACAGATCATGCCCCCCACTCCAAAGAAGAGAAATCAAAAGGCTTGGAAAAGAGCGCGATGGGGGTCGTGGGGCTTGAGACCGCTTTCCCCGCTATCTACACTCATCTCGTGATGCCCGGAATAATCTCTCTGGAAAAATTGGTGGAGATAATGACAATCAATCCACGCAAAATCTTAGGCTTGCCGGCCACTTCCGGCATCACGGTAGGTATGAAAGCTGACCTCACACTATTGAACCTTGAGCCGAAGCACACTGTCATAGGTGAAAAGTTCTGCTCATTAGGCTCCGCAACCCCTTTTGAAGGAATGACTCTCTACGGCATTCCCTCACCGACATTCTATTGTGGTAAAATAGTAAAGAAATGAAAGCATTTACAAAAAAGCTTGTCCTTGAAGACGGACGCGAATTTCCGGGATATGGGTTTGCTTCCGACATTGAGAAGGTAGGAGAATTGGTGTTCAACACTTCTATGGTGGGTTATCAGGAGATTCTCTCCGATCCATCTTATGCCGACCAGATTATTGTCATGACCTATCCTTTGATCGGCAACTATGGAATCACGGATGAGGATTACGAAACCAAGTTCCCATCCATAGGGGGAATGATCGTGAAGGAAAACAACGACTCCCCGTCAAATTTCAGATATACCAAGACATTGGCAGAAGTGCTTGATGAGAACAATATTCCCGCCATCAGCGGGATTGACACGCGGATGCTCACCCGCATCCTGCGCGATGCCCAGGGAATAAGAGCAATCATAACCGATATCAATACCCCTACCGAGGAGGCAGTGGCAAAAATAAAAGCTACAGAGCGTCCCAAAGACCTCGTGAGCCGTGTGAGCTGTAAAAAGCGCTGGTTTGCCCGCACTCCCAACTATAAGTATGACATCGTAGCCATTGACTGCGGAATGAAATATAACATGGTGCGCAGTCTGAATGCACAGAACTGCAACGTCACAGTCGTGCCCTGGAACACCACCGCCGAACAGATCATGCAGTTCAATCCTGATGGAGTCCTTATTTCCAACGGACCCGGCTCGCCGGAAGATGTGCCGGAAGTGGCTGAGACCATCCGGCAGCTGCGCGGCAAGGTCCCGATGTTCGGAATTTGCCTCGGCCATCAGCTTATCGGGCTGGCATATGGGGCCAAGATAGGCCAGATTAATCCGGGACACCGGGGAGGCAACCATCCTGTCAAGGAGCTGGAAAGCGGCCATGTGCTTATCACTGCCCAGAATCACGGATATGCAGTCATGGAAGATTCCTTAGCCGCCACTCCTCTTGAAGTGACACATGTGAATCTTCTTGACGGCACCGTAGAAGGAACCGAGTGCAAGGATGATAATGTGCTGTCAGTGCAGTTTCACCCGGAGAGCGCTCCCGGTCCAACTGATTCCATCTATCTTTTTGAGAAATTCATTAGCTTAGTTGAAAGAAATGCCAAAGCGTAAAGACATAAAGAAAGTAATGGTGATCGGCTCAGGCCCCATCGTTGTGGGACAGGCTGCTGAATTCGACTATGCCGGCACCCAGGCGTGCACCGCCCTGAAGGAAGAGGGTTATGAGGTGGTGCTTGTCAACTCCAACCCTGCCACCATCATGACCGATCCCGAGATAGCCCATAAGGTCTACATGGAGCCTCTCACTCTTGAGTATGTGGCGAAGATCGTGCGTTATGAGCGTCCTGATGCCATTGTGCCCGGACTCGGAGGTCAGACCGGCCTTAATCTCGCAGTGCAGCTTGCAAAGAAGGGAGTGCTCGAGGAATGTGGAGTTGAGATTCTCGGCACATCTTTTGAGAGCATCGAGCGCGCTGAAGATCGCGAGCTGTTTAAGGAGCTATGTGAGAGCATCGGCGAACCCGTGTTGCCAAGCGACGTCGCAACCAGCATTGACCATGCCGCTGAGATAGCACAGAAGATCGGTTATCCGGTGATCCTGCGTCCCGCTTTTACTCTCGGAGGCACCGGAGGCGGTTTCGCCGACAACGAGGAGCAACTGCGTGACCTGATGCGCACTGCCCTCGAGCTCTCCCCGGTGCATCAGGTGTTGGTGGAGAAAAGCATAAAAGGGTTTAAAGAGATTGAGTTTGAGGTGATGCGTGATGCCAACGACACCGTCATAGCAATATGCTCCATGGAGAATCTTGACCCGGTTGGCGTGCATACCGGCGACTCTATTGTGGTTGCTCCCGCGCAGACCCTCTCCAACAAGGAATATCAGCTGCTGCGCGACAGTGCATTGCGTCTGATCCGCGCGCTGAAGATCGAGGGAGGGTGCAATGTGCAGTTTGCCCTTGACCCCCTGTCATTCGACTATTATCTGATAGAGGTCAATCCCCGTGTGTCGCGTTCATCCGCACTTGCATCAAAAGCCTCCGGCTATCCAATCGCAAGGGTAAGCGCAAAGATTGCCGTAGGGCTGCATCTTGATGAGATTGACTTAGGCCATATCCCTGCAAGCTTTGAACCTGCACTTGATTATGTGGTGACGAAGATTGCTCGTTTCCCCTTCGACAAGTTTGCCGACGCTTCCAACGAACTCGGCACCCAGATGAAAGCCACCGGCGAGGTGATGAGCATCGGCCGGACAATGGAGGAGTCTCTGCTGAAGGCCGTCCGCTCGCTTGAAACCGGAGTCAGCCACATATGGCATAGGAAATTTGACGGCATGACTGTCGATCAGTTGCTAAATTATATCTCCACCCCCACCGATGACCGCCTCTATGCCCTTGCCGAACTGATGAGGCGTGACGTTGACAACGGACTGATATATAACCGCACAAAAATCGATATGTTCTTCCTTGACAAGATCAAGAACATTGTGGATTTTGAAAAAGTGGTGAAACGCAATCCGATGGATGAATCCACCCTGCGCGAAGCAAAGATGATGGGGTTCAGCGACCGCTATATCGGTCAGCTATGGCACAAGACTGAATCAGAAATCTATCTTCTCAGAAAGAAACATGGCATCCGCCCCGCCTATAAGATGATCGACTCATGCGGAGCGGAGTTTCATGCCAAAACCAATTATTTCTATTCCACCTATGAATGGGAAAACGAGTCGCTGCCAACTGACCGTAAGAAAATTGTGGTGCTCGGCTCAGGGCCTATCCGCATTGGCCAGGGTGTGGAGTTTGACTATTCTACTGTGCATGCGATATGGTCAATCCGCAAGGCAGGCTATGAGGCCATAATCATCAACAATAACCCGGAAACAGTCTCCACCGATCACACTACAGGCGACAAACTATATTTCGATCCTCTTACAGTGGAGGATGTGATGAATGTGCTTGACCTGGAAAAACCCGATGGAGTAATCGTGTCGCTCGGTGGCCAGACCGCCATCAACCTTGCCGAGCCTCTTGCCGCTCTTGGCGCGCCCATCATCGGCACCGGCATCGAGGCGATAAGAAATGCTGAAGACAGGGGGTGCTTCGAGGCCATCATGGAAAAATTGCAGATACCTCAGCCGGAAGGCGTGGCGGTCACCAATATAGAAGACGGCGTAAAGGCAGCCGCAAGAATCGGATACCCGGTCCTTGTGCGTCCCAGCTATGTGCTTGGCGGAAGGGCCATGCAGATTGTAAGCCATGAGGAGCAGTTGCGCCATTATCTCCACACAGCCGTCGAGATAAATGCCGAGCATCCGGTGCTTGTGGATAAATACATCATGGGTAAGGAGCTTGAGGTTGATGCCGTGTGTGACGGGGAGAATGTGTTCGTGCCCGGCATAATGGAGCATGTGGAACACACCGGCGTACACTCCGGCGACTCAATAAGTGTCTACCCTACTTTCAGCGTAAGTCAGGATGTAAAAAATAAAATACTTGATTATACCGTTAAACTTGGTAAGGAGATAGGAATACGCGGCCTATACAACATCCAGTTTATTGCCGATGCAAAAGACGACGTATATGTGATTGAGGTCAATCCCCGCTCGTCACGCACCGTGCCGTTCCTTTCAAAGGCCACCGGAGTGCCCCTTGCCCATATCGCCACTCAGGTGATGCTCGGGAAGTCACTAAAGGAGCAAGGCATCACGCAGCTATATCCCCAAGAGAAGAAACGCTGGTTTGTAAAGACCCCGGCCTTCTCCTTCTCGAAACTTCGCGGCATGGACTCTTATCTGTCGCCTGAAATGAAGTCAACCGGTGAGGCAATCGGCTACGACCGCTCCCTGCGGCGGGCCCTCTATAAGTCGCTTCAAGCATCGGGAATGGCTGTGGAGAACTACGGCACTGTATTCGTCACCATCTGCGACAACGACAAGCCACGTGCCCTTCCCCTCATCAGGCGATTCTATCAGCTTGGTTTCAATATCGAGGCCACAAGGGGCACAGCCGAATTCCTCCGCTCCAACGGCATCCGCACGCGCCTGCTCCATAAACTGAGCGAGGGTAGCGACGACATTGTAAGGTCATTGCGCCAGGGTCACGTAAACTATGTGATAAACACAATGGATCTGAGTGCCGATCATTCCCGGCGTGACGGCTATAACATACGCCGCACAGCGGTAGACAACAACATAACCGTCTTCACTTCGCTTGAGACGGTGGAGGTGCTTCTCGATGTGCTTGAAGACATAACCATGAAAGTGTCTACCATTGATGACGACGATGCATGAACCTAATAACCATAATCTGATGATTAGAGACAAATATATAATAGTAAGCAACCGGAGGCTCACCCATAAGACATGGGTGATGACCCTTTCCGGCGACACGCAATGCATCCAGGGACCCGGACAGTTTGTCAACATAGCTATCCCGGGGAAATATCTGCGCCGGCCGATATCTATCTGCGACTACAACCATGAGCGCGGTGAGGTGGTATTGCTCTATGATGTGGTTGGCGAAGGCACAAAAGCCATGAGCCGGATGCAACCCGGCGACAGTGTGGACATGCTCAACGGCCTCGGAGTCGGATTCCATACGGATATTGACTGCAAGCGCCCTCTCCTCCTCGGCGGAGGAATAGGATGTGCCCCTCTCATGAATCTTGCCCGCAACCTTGTGAGGCAAGGGAAAAAGCCTATCGCTATTCTCGGCTACAACACTGTCTCCGACGGCTTCGGGATGGAGGAATGGTTTCGCGAGATTGGTGTGGAGGCTTACATCGCCACTGTCGATGGCTCGGCAGGCACAAAAGGATTTGTGACCGACGTGATACGTGAGAAAAATATCAATGCCGATTATTTCTACGCATGTGGTCCGCTTCCTATGCTCCACGCCCTTTGCCTCGGACTCGACCTTCCGGGTGAAGTAAGTATGGAGGCAAGGATGGGATGCGGTTTCGGAGCCTGCATGTGTTGCAGTCTGGAGACCACCATAGGAAGCCAAAGGATATGTAAAGAGGGGCCCGTGTTCAGAAAGGAGGAACTGATATGGAAATGAAAGGAAAGGACAACAGACTGAGTGTCGCCCTCGGCGACGTGACCTTGCAGAATCCGGTGGTGCCGGCTTCAGGCTGTTTCGGCTTTGGATATGGAATGGCCGAATATTATGACATCGACATCCTCGGCTCCATCTCTTTCAAAGGCACTACCCGTGACCCCCGCTTTGGCAATCCGCTCCCCCGCGTGGCTGAGTGTGAGGCCGGCATGATCAACTCGGTGGGGCTTCAGAATCCCGGCATAGATGCTGTGATCGCCACAGAGCTTCCGCGCATGAGGGAAGTGTTTCATCAGCCAATCATAGCCAACATCAGCGGATTTTCGATTGATGAATATGTGGAGTGCTGCGAGAAAATAGATAAGGAGGAGCAGGTTGCCATAATCGAGCTTAACGTGAGCTGCCCCAACGTGCACGGCGGCGGCATGAGCTTCGGCACGTGTCCCGGCTCAATCGAAGAAGTGGTAAAAGAGGTGAAGAAAGTCATCACAAAACCCTTATATGTGAAACTTACTCCCAACGTCACCAACATCGTCGAGATGGGCCAGGCGGCTGTAGATGCCGGAGCTGACGGTCTCTGCCTGATCAACACCCTTTTGGGAATGCGCATTGACGTGAAGACACGCCGTCCGGTCATCGCCAACCGCATGGGCGGCTTCTCCGGCCCTGCCGTCTTCCCGGTGGCCGTCAGAATGGTCAATCAGGTCTACCATGCCTGCGGAGTGCCCGTGATCGGATGCGGCGGTGTCACCACTGCCACCGATGTGATCGAGATGATGATGGCCGGAGCCACCGCTGTTGAGGTTGGAGCGGCCAATCTGGTCAATCCATATGCATGCAAAGAGATTATCGAGGCGCTGCCCGCAGAAATGGACAGACTCGGCATTGACCGGCTTTCCGACATAGTGGGAATTGTTTAAGGGTATGGAATTTGTCTGAAATGAATAAATTCCGTATCTTTGCCAAAGAATCAATCAATGTAAAGATTATGAATGCAAAAGATGTAATAATAGCATGTGACTTCGGTTCTGCTGACGCATGTCTCGCTTTCCTCGACAAATTTAAAGATGAGGAACGGAAACCTTTCCTGAAAATCGGCATGGAGCTTTACTATGCCGCAGGCCCCGAAATCGTGAAGGAGCTGAAGAAGCGTGGATTCAAGATCTTCCTTGACCTGAAGCTTCACGACATACCCAACACTGTGAAGAAGGCAATGAAAGTGCTTTCAAATCTTGATGTGGATATGGTCAACGTCCATGCCGCCGGCACGATAGAGATGATGAAGGCTGCCAAAGAGGGCCTCACCCGCGAAGACGGCACACGCCCACTGCTGATAGCCGTCACACAGCTTACATCCACTTCCGAACAGGCCATGCGCGAGCAGCTTCTGATCGATGCCTCAATCAACGACACTATCGCGAAATATGCCCGCAATGCAAAGGAGGCAGGTCTCGACGGTGTTGTATGCTCACCTCTGGAGGCTGAATTAGTGAAGGAAGCCTGTGGCAACGACTTCATGACAATTACTCCCGGCATCCGTTTCGCCGATTCTTCCAAAGATGACCAGGTGCGCATCACTGACCCGGCACGTGCGCGTGAGATCGGTTCCGACTACATCGTGGTGGGGCGCCCCATTACTGCTGCCGCTGACCCTGTGGCTGCTTACAAGCGTTGTGTGCGCGACTTCCTTAATATAAATTTATAATAATCATGACAACTGCAAAATTTGTGGCAGCCGAACTGCTCGGCATTAAGGCTGTCTTCCTAAGCCCCGCAAAACCCTTCACCTGGGCCAGCGGCATAAAGAGTCCTATATACTGCGACAACCGTCTCATTCTCACTTCTCCTAAGGCACGCAGAGTCGTAGAGGAAGCGATCGCCGACACGGTGCGCGAGAAATTCCCGGAGGCTGAGGTGCTTATGGGCACGAGCACTGCCGGCATTGCCCACGCCGCTATTGCCGCCTGGATCCTTGACATGCCTATGGGCTATGTGCGTGGTGGCAACAAAGATCATGGCCGGGGCAACCGCATCGAGGGCAAACTTGAACCGGGTCAGAAAGTGGTGGTCATTGAAGACCTTATCTCCACTGCCGGAAGCTGCATCGAGGTCGTGGAGGCTCTTCGTGAGGCAGGGGCCGACGTGCTTGGTGTGGTGAGCATATTCACCTACGGCATGCAGAAAGGACTTGACCGTCTGGCTGCCGCCAACGTCACCAATTATTCACTCTCCAATTTCGACACTCTCTGTGAAGTGGCTGTGGAGCAGAAATACATAACCCCCGAAGAGGAAGTGCGCCTGAAGAAATTCATGGCAAATCCCTCTGATGAATCCTGGATGAAATGAAACACCTGATTGACCCTACCGACCTTTCAAAGGAGGAACTTGAGGAGGTTATCGACCTCGCTCTTGACATCATTGACAACCGCGAGAAATATTCCGAAGTGTGCAAGGGTAAAAAACTTGCCACTCTCTTCTATGAACCATCCACCCGCACCCGTCTTAGCTTCACAGCAGCTATGATGGAGCTTGGCGGCAATGTGCTTGGCTTCTCTGATGCAAAGAATTCTTCAGTGAGCAAGGGCGAGACGTGTGCCGACACCACAAAGGTGATCAACTGTTTCGCCGACATCATCGCGATGCGCCATTTCGAAGAAGGGGCCGCGACCGTGTCAGCCATGAATTCCCGCATACCGGTTATCAACGCCGGCGACGGAAGCCACAGCCATCCTACCCAGACCCTTACCGACCTTCTTACTATCAAGCGTGAGATAGGCCGTTTTGACAATATCACAATCGGTTTCTGCGGCGACTTGAAATTCGGACGTACTGTCCATTCCCTTATCAAGGCACTCTCACGCTATAAGGGAGTGAAAGTGGTGCTTATTGCTCCCGAACAGCTCCGTCTGCCTGATTATATGAAGCAGGAAGTATGTGAGATGAACGGCGTGCCCTACGTGGAGGTCGACACTATGGATGAGGTGATGGGCGACCTTGACGTGCTCTACATGACCCGCGTCCAGAAAGAGCGTTTCCTTGATGAGGATGAATATGACCGCGTGAAAGATTTCTTTGTGCTTGACGCAGAGAAACTGAAAGCGGCTCGTCCGGAAATGCGTATCCTTCATCCCCTGCCCCGCGTTAATGAGATCAGCACTGATGTTGACGACGATCCGCGTGCCGCCTATTTCCGTCAGGTCGAGAATGGAAAGTTTGTGCGTATGGCCCTCATTGTGAAGCTGCTTGAATGGGCGAAAGATCCTTCAAAACACACTGAGCTGGTTCCGAAGGATGCCGTGCGTGGCAAATTCACTTGCCGCAACCGCAGGTGCATCTCCAACATGGAGGTGGGTGTCGAGAGCCTGTTCCGTCCCGCCCACGACAACTCCGGGGAATATCGTTGCGTGTTCTGTGAATCCAAACCCAAATAACCAGTTATCTATGACGAAGGGAAGCGCCTTGCGCTTCCCTTCGTCACGTTTATAATACTTATTCCCCTCTTGCCATTTACTTCACCATAAGTTTATAAGATTTGCCAGTCTGACGGATGATATAGACTCCTGCACAAGGAATTGCATAGGTGCCCTCTCCCCGGAAGAGCATATTGCCTGAAATGTCAAATAGCTCAATCTCCTCCGCTGCATAGATTAGACGCCCGTTAAGTTGGAAAGCAGTTGCTGAGGAAAGCGTCTCCATCCCTGCCCCATTGGATGGGACTACGACACGTTTGGAAGGACGGGAAATATTTTCGCCATCAGTGGCTTCCACATAATAAGAATATATAGCTGCCGGATTTTCCGGATGATTGACACACATGGTGGTCATTCCATTGGTTGAAATACGGTTATATTCCTCAAGTGTGGTGGTCTTAGTGCCTCCTAATGTTATCTCAATATCATCAATAGCCATTGAACCGGAAGTCCTCTTATAGGTAAATATCACTTGATACACGCCTTCCGGCACATCAGTAATAACCTCATTCCTGGCAGTTGCTACCTCAGGCACCACAGATGCTATCGCAACCGGATTGCCGCCTGCATCTCTACCGCTTATCTCCAGTGTGCTTCCGTTTGCCTGCATTCCCTTATGCCAGAATGCTATTCTGCTTACCTCACGATCAAATTCAGGTGATGTGATAGAACAGTCATGTATGCTCATTTTGTAGGAAGGAGATGCCTTGCCGTAGTTTCCGGTAGAGGTAAACACCATTTCACCCGAAGATGTCCACCCTTCCGGCAGACTCAGCGAGCTGCCTATGCCCATATCATTGGTGACAAACTCATCCTCACCGATAATCACACTTTCAAACACAGTAAGATAATAGTCAACGGCATTCTCTACCGGTTGCCAGACTGCTTCAAACCAATCTGCATGATAATCGGAAGGCTCGACAACTTGCGGAGACTCAATGATAGGGATACCCCCATCAACGTCAAATGTTATTATGCCGTCGGAATGTGTGATGTCTGTGATAGGGAGATTGAGTACCTCTCCATTCCAGGTCTTCATTGAAGGGGAAGTGTGGTCAGTAAACTCAGTTTTATTATGTGTGCCGGGCCAACACCATCCCATCCACTGGGAGAGATCAACCGCCTCCGTAATATTATTTGCCTTCTTAAGCTCAACATGCATGTGCGCCTTGTCATTATTAGCAGCATTCCGGTCAAACACGGCCTGATCAAAGTCAACATGCCAGATAAGCATTCCTGAATTAGGGAGATATTCATCCCATCCCCTCTGCTGGCGATTCTCAAATAAATAATATTCTGTCGGAGTTGGCGACTGGATTATGCATGCCTCACCACTGTCGGCCAGATTGCCTAAAGAGACTGAGGTCGGACCATCTATAAGCAAAGGGTCTAACCAACCCATCGCTAAGCGTTCAAAAGAAGAATAATTGGGAGGAGTTCTTCCTTCATTATTATATGGACCATAGTCAAGCACAGACCAAGGACCCGGAGTCGCCTGATTACTATAATCAGTTGAGTAGAGGTCAGGCAACCCCATTACGTGTGAGAACTCGTGTATGAAAGTGCCGACCCCATCAGGCTTATCTCCAACCCACTCATTCGAGCAGCCATAGGAATCAACCTTTAATCCGTCCACATAAAAAGACTTACGTATACTTTCAAGCTTGGAAGAATGGGGCCACACAGTTTCTGCGATACCACTGGATGCTTCTCCCTGACCGGCATAAATTACAAATACGTTGTCAAGATAACCATCACCGTCCATGTCATATATGGAGAAATCCACTGTGTCATCAAGCTGCTTCATGGAATGGACCACCATATCCCAAGGATTTCTGTCAGTGCCATTCGCGTCATTACCGCCGTAATAAGAGCGTATGTTTGGAAGCTTCACCGGGCCAATGACATCAAACACCGGGCGGAACATTCCGTTGGAATTGAAGCGGAAATATTCGGCAGCACACCCCGAAGCCCCATACTCAGAAAATCCGTCGCTGTTCAACAATCCATCAAAATAAGCCTGCGGATCTTCGAGATTAAAATCCACATCTTTATAAGAGACAAGAACCACAAGGCCACGAATATCACCGGTGCGTGGAAAATTGGAAGTGAATCGTCCCATGCCACTCTGCTCTACCACACGTCTCGGATTACGATTATGACCCGTTTGCCATACACGGATAGTCTCCGGAGTCATAATTGTGACAGACTCTTGTTGCAGAGAAGTTCTCATGGAGGGATCGGCCGCCACTACCCCGGTGGAGGCAATCCGGCCATCCTCCATTATTTTTCCGAAATAATAGGTGTCTCCTTCTTCAGTTATAAGCGCACCATCAGGCGACATTAGATAATGAGAATGTTCATCACCAACTATCTTGACAGAAATCATACTGCCGTCAGGCTGTGTTAACCTGACATATCTGTCAATAGCCCTTACGGCTCCTGAAGACAGAGCCAATCCCAAAGCAAATGAGGTGATAATATATTTCAGACTCTTCATAAACATAATTTCAACATTTTTCCTGTGGGTTTATCTTACGATCTTGGTAGCTTTACCGTTATCAACACGTATGAACAGACCTTTATCAGGATTATCCACGCGTACGCCCTGAATAGTATAGTAAACGACTTCTGACACATCATTACATTCCATCTCGGCTATACGTGTACAGCCCGGAAAATAAATGATTGAGGTCTTATATTCCGTGTCTGGCCAGCTATAACCATGTGTGCAAGCTGAATCTATATCAAACATAGATGTCTTAACTATAAGCACGCCATCTTCAAATGTGGAGAAAGGTTGATTGTTATTCTCCATGAAAGCTATTATCTGAGGCAACAACTCTTCGGTATATTTATCGCCTTGCATCCATATCTGCCAACCAAGTATGTCGAACATATACATTTCACCTACACCAACATCCACACCTGCTGCGACACCAGGTTGAAAAACAACATGGTCAGGATCTGTTATGTCAAATCGTATCTGCCCCCTTAGCTCGGATTTATTCATATCTCTGAGTGGAAATCCATCGGCGTGATAAGGTGCCCATAGCCGATACAAATTAGGATTAGATACATTCTGATGAAGCTCCACATCAAACGGATATTCAGCAGGGTCAACCGGCTCGCCGTCTTTGGTCAAGGCTGCAGTAACCCATGCGTCTTCAATAGTGGCATAACCGATGAAGTTCCATTCACCGGGCTGTTCCTCATCAATAGGAACGTAAGGTTCCATTTTCAGGACATCAAACAGACGTACTGCACCAATCGGGCTTTTATAGGCTGAGGAAGTATAGGCTTGCCAACCGAAACTGTGGCTTTCAGGAAACTCGATAGTGCCGTCTTCCGGATTGAACGTCACCGAGAAATCCTCCGTCACCGTCTTCTTGGTGGCCGGATCGTAATAACCGGGCTCAAATTTAATATAGAATGTCTTATCGTTGACAGAGGCTTCTCCCAACTCCTGCGATGTGAAAGTGACTATATTGGTAGTGTTGTCGAAAGCAGCCTTTACGTCTGCAAAAAAATAGTCTGATGCTGATATGGTTATCGTGCCGTCACCGTTATCCGCTATCGAACATCTGACAGAGGTCTCTCCTGCTCCATCCTGGAAGTAGCGATCATCTATAT
>CAZQSD010000085.1:0-13984 GCA_964595885.1 uncultured Sangeribacter sp. | reverse complement strand
GATGAACTGACCTACGACGAGATTGCCGACAACATGGGCATACCACGTAACACTGTTGCCTCACGGCTTCATAGAATCAAAGAAAAACTATCATCAAAGAAGGAGGTATAATTATGGAACTTGACGATCTTAAATCCAAATGGCAATCTATACAGCCTCAGATAGAAACTATTTCCGAACACCAGCCTAAGCTGCCAACAAAAAGGAATTTCGAAGTCAGGACAAAATTGTTCTGGCGCACATGTTTCGCGGCTACCTTCACATTCTTTTGCCTTATCGCAAACGTAATATTAGAATTATCCCTACCCACAATATATCCCATATATTGGGCAATTGCAATTGATCTGCTTATTCTGTTGGCATTAATATGTGAAACAATCATTGCCCGATTAGTGTACCGGATAAATCTCTGGAAATATACTCACATGGAGATCATCTCAATGATAATACGGATAAAAAAACTATATAAACTTTTTGAACTATGGTCTTCCATAGCAATTACAATGATGATTGGATGGCTTTCCATGCTGCCACCATTTGCCGGCAATAGAAATATCATATACCTATGGATTATCCTGGCAACTGCATTTGTTGCAGAGTATATTTTTTACAAAAAGAATATCACCTATCTTAACGAAATTAAAAATTGGGACAATGAAGATGAAAAATAAATATGCGAAGATCCTTAAGTCATTGATATGTGGGTCTGTACTCCGCAAAAATTGCGGAGGCATCAGCTTAAATTAACGTCATCATCTTTAACACATAATAAATATGAAATTCATACTCTCACGTACCGACGACTATCAGTCGCATTCAAAGAAATGGATTGTGGGCCACGCTCTTTTATTCTGGTTGATTACCCGAATAATCGCAGCTGCAATATTAATCGGCTGCACAGCCATTTATAAGTCATGCTCCATCAATCCCGAATCGCTGACGGCATTCAACGGAAACCCTACTGTTGCAAAAAGTTCCGGCACAATTATCTATGCCTTAGTCAGCGTCATGATAATAGCCCCGTTTCTGGAAGAAGGCATCTTTAGGCTATGGCTGTCATTCAAGAAATGGCAAGTGGCAATATCATTTACTCTTATACCGCTAATCATAATATGGCAAAACTATAAGTCATTTGCCATATGGCAATCTGTAATATTCGTATTACTCGCAGCAATTGTTTTCTGTGGCGTATATTACGGCTGCAACCAAAACTTCCTGACTGAAATCAAAAAACGTCATCTGGTATTTGCCTGTTGGGTGGCCTCTATCGGATTTGGATTGATACATCTGATCGCATTCAGCACAATCACATGGACTCTACTCCCCTATTGTCTGTGCGTAATTCTAATTCCCTTCTTTGCAGGCTGTGCATGCACCTACCTACGTGTCAACTTAAGTTTCTGGTGGGGACTGGGCATGCACATCTTCAATAATATACCAGCTGCCATAGTAATGTTATCACTTTAATAATTCAAAATATGCACCTACCAAAATTTATAATTTCCGGCTTGACAGCATTCAGTCTGTTTGCGGCAGGCTGTAACGCCAATACAAATGCTCCTACAAAAGTTAGCGTCAGCAAAACACTTAATGTGAGCATTTCTCAAACACAAGAAAATGGAGACTCAATTTTTTCAATTCCTCCAATTCTCTTGGAAGAAGCCGTACAAGTTTCAGAGTTAGTTTATTATCCGGAAGACGGGAATATGATAACTGTCCCCTTCAACTTCTCCGACACTACAAAATATGCCGCTATCATTGAGGCAAATCTTGATAAACGAATCGCTATAAGCGTTAATGGCAAAGTAGTGTCTAAACCTGTTGTGAAGACAAAACTCACAAACGGAGCTTGCTCAATTTTGCTGACAGAAGAACAGACAAAGCAATTGTTTCCCGATGCTGATATAACTCAGCTCTTCAATGATTAACCACTGCACTCCTCCTATATAAGACTATATCTCCTATATAAGACTATATCCTATATAAGACTATATAAGGAACTTTCCTGTTATGCTGTCCGGAGAGGAGGCAATTTCTTCCGGGACACCGGCCGCCACCACACGTCCACCTGATTCGCCTCCTCCCGGACCCATATCAATTATATAGTCAGCATTACGAATCACATCAAGATCATGTTCTATGACAATTATTGTGGCTCCCATGTCAATAAGCCGCTGAAACACATCAATCAGTTTTCTCACATCAAGAGGATGAAGTCCGATAGTTGGCTCATCAAACACAAAAAGCGTATCGTTTTGTTCGCGTCCCATTTCTGTAGCCAACTTAAGGCGCTGTGCCTCTCCACCTGATAAACTAGGAGTTGCCTCTCCAAGAGTGAGATAGCCGAGACCTAAATTATTAAGTGTGGAGAGACGGGAAGCTACAGTCTTATGTGTAGCACACTCCTCAATCGCCTGCTCCACATCGTCTGCCATCAGCTCCGGCAATGAGACGGGATAACCGGAAGCACTCGGAATACGTACCGTCCACGCTTTTTTGCTATAACGTGAACCCTTACACTCCGGACAAGGAATATCAACATCGGGCAAGAACTGCACATCAAGGCTCACCGTGCCTGTGCCATCACATACGGGGCATCGCAGACTTCCGGTATTATAGGAAAAGTCTCCTGCTTTAAGATCAAGACTCTTTGCAGCCGATGTCCGACCATAAATCTTGCGAAGCTCATCATGGATATTGGCATATGTTGCCACAGTGGAACGCACATTTGCTCCTATAGGTGTTGAGTCAATAAGCTTCACCTGCTTTATGCCGGAAGCATCGACTGATTGCACATGCTCCGGAAGTGCAGTCTCAGAAATAGCTGCCTGAAGTCCCGGCACTAAGCTTTCGAGCACCATAGTGGTCTTTCCGGAACCTGACACACCGGTCACTACTGTAAGCCGTCCTTTTGGTATCTTTATATCAAGTGGTCTGACTGTATGAATGCCGGCAGTCTTCATTTCTATATACCCCTCATCAAACATTTTTTCCGGCGTCACCTTTGGACGGAGCCTCTGTTCATCGTCTCCGGAAAGAAAACTTCCGATTTTTGAATCCGGATTTTGCTCGATCTCCTTTATTGTACCCTCAGATATGATTCTACCACCATTGGCACCTGCACCCGGACCAAGTTCCACAATCCAATCGGCATCGCGGAGAATCTGAGTGTCATGGTCAACAAGCACAATTGAATTGCCATCGTCAATCAGATCGTGCATCACTCCCTTAAGCCCATTTATATTTGCCGGGTGGAGCCCGATTGAGGGTTCGTCAAGCACATAGAGAATTCCGGTTGTACGGTTACGCACCACCCTTGCCAATTGCATACGCTGACGCTCACCGGTTGACAATGTGGAAGATGGGCGGTCGAGGCTGAGGTATCCTAATCCGAGATCTACAAGTCTTCTTGCTGTTAGAAGGAACGCCTCGCCAATATTTACAGCCATCTGCCGCATGTCCTCCGGCAAGGTCTCAGGAATACTTTTCACCCATTTTATTACCTCCGAAAGAGTTTTGGCGGTAGCCACGTCAAGTCCGGTTCCGGCAATGCGTGGAGCTCGCGCCGCCTCTGACAGGCGTGTCCCATGACAGCAGGGACAAACATCGCTTTTTAAGAATTTCTCCACTCGCTTCATCCCCTTTTCGTCAGTGACCTTTGCCAAGGCATTTTCCACAGTATATACTGCATTGTAATATGTAAAGTCAAGTTCTCCTGCTGTCCCGCTCTTCTTTGCCTTATATAGTATAGTCTTTTTAACAGCCGGACCATTAAAAACTATATCACGCTCTTTCTCAGTCAACTGATTAAACGGCACATCAGTCCGCACCCCCATAGCCCGGCATACGTCTGTCATCAATGACCACATCAGACTGTTCCAGGGAGCTACCGCCCCTTCATCAATGGTAAGAGTTTCGTCAGGCACAAGTGTGGAGCGGTCAACTGTCATCACCACGCCGGTGCCTCCACATTTCCCACACGCACCTGTGCTGTTAAAAGCCAAATCCTCAGCACCGGAACCATAAAAATGATTGCCACAATTCTCGCACACCAACTCTTTTTCAGCAGCGACATCAAGAGAAGGCTCATGATAATGTCCGCATTTCGGACAGCGATGGCTCGCCAAACGTGAAAACATAAGACGCAGACTGTTGAGCAACTCCGTGCCCGTGCCAAACGTGCTTCTGACCCCCGGCACCCCCGGCCGCTGATGAAGGGCAACCGCCGCAGGCACATATCGAATATCTTCAACATCCGCTCGCGTAGCCTGAGAGATACGGCGACGTGTATATGTCGACAAGGCTTCCAGATACCGTCTGGATCCTTCAGCATAGAGCACCCCCAAAGCAAGCGATGACTTACCCGACCCTGACACACCGGCTATACCGACAATCTTGCCAAGTGGTATGTCTACACTTATATTCTTTAGATTATGAACTTTTGCACCGCGAATCTCTATCTTATCATGTTTCATTTCCATCTGCCACCATATTTTTTGCATCACGAAATTAATACTTTTACATAAAGTATGCAATCTTCCCGGTCAACTTGTTTTAGAAGTTGTTTAGCTTTCATGTAAAAATAGTCCCTCTCCTCAATTATATCTAAGGAAACGGACTATTCTTATTATATAGTTTGTATATCTTCTAATCTTTCGCTTGCCTAAGCATTCTTATTTCTTCAGGAGGTTGGCTACAAACTCGTAGTCAGGTTCTTCTGTAATTTCCTCACATAGGCTGGTGCCGATAACCTTACCATTCTCGTCGATGACTACAACACCACGTGTGAACAAGCCACGAAGCGGACCATCAACAAGCTCAAAACCATAAGCCTGCCCAAAATCGCTGCGGAATGCAGAAGCTGTCAACACATTATCAATGCCATTAGCTGCACAGAAACGACCGGCTGCAAACGGAAGATCCATTGATACGCAAAGCACTACTGTGTTGTCAAAGTTTGCAACATCTTTATTGAAACGGCGAACAGAAGCAGCGCAAACATCAGTGTCAATACTAGGGAACACGTTAAGCACTATTCTCTTGCCCTTGAAATCATGAAGATTGAGTTCTGACAAATCTTTTCCTACTAATGCGAAAAGAGGAGCGTCTGTGCCAACTTCCGGCAGATTACCGGCGATATGCATTGGTTTGCCTTGAAATAATACTGTCTTATTCATGAGTCTTATCTAAATTTTATTGGTTATATATTATTAAACACTCTAACCCTTCATTTTGTTTCCAGCTTCAATAATACAAATGTCATGACCTAGACCACAGAGTAGTTACCTGTCATGACATGAGTATAGACGCTTTTCAGACTATTTTATCTAAACTGTATTAACTAAGCATATTTTTCAGATCATCGACGTATCTTTACCGATTTTACAGAACCATCTGAGTAGATTGTTTGCTGAATGAATATGCCCCCTAATGGATTTTCCACACAATTGCCAAACAAATCAAAATATCTCACTCTCTTCAACCCATACATCTTCTTCTTCAAAATCAAATGGGATTTCAGTCATTTCCTCTACACCCTCCGGAAGAGTATAGGTATCCTTTTATAGAAAAATATGTGTATGGCTCACCATCTTTCTCACCTTCCTCCATTTTGATGCTCCGGAGATGACTGATAAAGATAAGTTGTCACAAATCAAATCCCTTATCAAAGAACTCTCATTAGTTGATGATCTGTGGGAGCTTTTTCATCTACAGTTTGAAAAACTCCATCCTCAATTCTTTAATAATTTAAAAGAACGTTACCCTGAGCTTACCCGAGGCGAAACACGAATGTGTGGCTACTTGATGCTTAACATGTCAAACAAAGAGATTGCTACCCTTACTAAACGCACTCTACGTTCTGTAGAGACAATGCGTTACCGACTGTCGAAAAAATGCAGCTTGCACCAGATGAAAACCTAATATCACATCTCAACTCACTTTGTGCTTCTCCAAACACAATAGACGTACAATAATAAAAATAAAATTTGGTGGTTCATCTGTCATTATCAGCCTCTCATCATGTTTTGCAGGAAATGGATTCTCCCTATAAGCAAAGATGTGAGTTTTGAAAATCTTCGGCTATCCAAAATCTTCTCGATAGCTGCAATCATCTGGCTCCCAAGTCCCAGATAAGCCGCAAGCATATCCGCTCTTTGCTCACAATCCGGTTGCCAATCATGAGTGTGATATACAATGTGTCCTACCTCATGAGCAAGGGCAGCAAATATCTCCGGATCAGTAAGCCCTATCATTCCCACCTCTTCATCTGAGATATAGACAGTCCTTCCTATCCTACCCATTATATCACCATAGTTATTTTCATCCCTTGAAAGACGACGGAAACTTATGGTTTTTTCATAGTGAGACGCAATCTCACTGATTGCATCGCTATAAAGACGAATGAAGGAATCCACAATCGGAATATTATCTATGTTTATCAGTTCCATTGACGTTTTATAATAGTTATTATGCCAAGAAATCATTATCTGAAAAAGAATCAGGCATTCCACATTTTCATAACAGTAAATACCCTTGCGATATTATATCCGTTAATCGAGATTTACAACTCTGAAAACTTTTTTCAAATTAATTAATACTTTCTCGCATTTCAAGTGTTAATATAATTGTAAGAATCGTGCTAAAATCAAAACTATTCATTTTATCAAACTATTCGACTATGGAAAACAATATTAATTTCTTCCACCATACCTCCACCCAATCAAGTTCATTGGAAATTCTTCGTCTTGCAAGAAAAGTAAGGGAACTGAACCAGTTAAGCAAGGATGAAAGGAAACCCTCTAAGATTGGCGAATTTAAAAAAGTAACCCATGCTGATATGCCTCTGATATGGAGCTATCTGACACGGGAACCTGGTCGTACTACTGACTTTTCATATGCCGGGGTACTGATGTGGGTAGATTATTTTAATTATGAATACGCCATATCTAAAGACACTCTATTTATAAAAGGTGTAGTGGAAAATGACATGAGTAAGCCTGCGTTTTCTCTTCCTGTCGGCGCAATGCCGTTGGAGGAATCCGTAAGCGTGCTTAAAGAATATTGTGATAATAATGGAATAAGTCTGGAGTTTTCCGCCGTGCCGGAGTATGCAATTGAAGAGTTGCAGGCTCTTAACCCCGTTATGATTGAGGAGCTTACCGACTGGGGTGATTATCTTTACAATGCGGAACCCCTCGCAACCCTGAAAGGGAAAAAAATGAGCAAAAAGCGGAATCATGTCAACAAGTTCAATTCCCTTTATCCTGACTGGAGGGCGGTTGAATTGACCTCTGAAAATGCCCATGAGGCAATGGAATTTATGGATATATTCGATCTCGAAGGTGATTCTACTGATATGGCAAAGGCAGAACGTGAGCTGTCAAGAAATCTGATTAGATTGAAGGAGAATGGCGATGAAAATCTAAAGGGGCTGCTCCTATATGTAGATGGCAAAGTCTGTGCTTACACCATTGGCGATATAAAGGGAGACACTCTCTTTGTGCATGTTGAAAAGGCAACCCGTGCCGTCAACGGAAGTTATGAAATGATAAACTATCTATTTGCCAAGGCCATGACGGAAAAATATCCTGAAATCTTATACATCAATCGCGAAGACGATGCAGGCGACATAGGACTCAGAATGGCTAAGGAATCCTATCATCCAAAAGAAATTCTGAAAAAATATAATATCGTATTCTGAGTCGTTATGCTCATGAAGACATTTAGTTGTTTCCTCCAAATGCAGATAAAGTCTATATTTATCTGCATTTGGAGGAAACCGTTATTTTAAATATTCTTAATTCTCACAGATAATTTTATCGCAGATGCTGCTTATTGGAATATTATCATTAACTTTGCAGCAGAAAACGAGAAATGATGAGCGACGTACTGGTTATCATACCGACATATAACGAAATAGAAAACATTACCCGCATAGTCGAGACAGTCATGAAATATCCCGACGGTTTCGACGTGATTATCATTGACGATAATTCTCCTGATGGGACAGCGGAGGCAGTCATGAAGCTTATGGAGAAGTTTCCCGGCAGACTGTTTCTTGAGAAACGTGCTGGCAAACTTGGGCTCGGTACCGCCTACATTCATGGTTTCAAATGGGCACTTCAGAGAGATTATGCCTACATGATCGAAATGGATGCCGACTTTTCTCATAATCCCGACGACCTCACCCGTCTTTATCACACTTGCAAGGATAAAGGGGCCGACGTAACTATTGGTTCCCGTTACGTATCAGGTGTAAACGTGGTAAATTGGCCTATGGGAAGGGTGCTTATGTCTTATTTCGCATCCGCTTATGTCAGATTCATCACACGCATGAAGCTACGCGATGCTACAGCAGGATTTGTATGCTACCGCCGCCGTGTGCTTGAATCAATTGATCTTGATAAAATCGAATTTAAAGGATATGCCTTTCAGATAGAGATGAAGTTTAAGGCTTATTCACGTGGATTTAAAGTTGTGGAACTGCCAATTATTTTCATCAACCGACAACTTGGCACATCTAAAATGAACAGCTCTATTTTCGGCGAGGCAGTGTTTGGGGTTATAAAACTCAAGCTTGATAGCATCTTTAAGAAGAATTAATTACAAAAAAATATGGGGACTGCTTTTCATCAGTCCCCATATTTTTTAGCTTATTTCCAGCTTTACAATTAATCTCAATCCCCGCGATAGTATTGTTGCAGGAAACAACGGCCAATGAAGTCATTATTTCTCTTTACCAATTCATGGTCATTGCTTCCGGGGAAGACTGCATCAGGCAGCCAGCCGTTTTCACACACATATCTCAGCAAATCACCCGGACAGCATCCCCGTTCGGTTAAAAGCTCCATTGCGTGACTCTCAGCATACTCCTTGTCATAAAGCGGATTGTCAGGCGAAGCAATACAGCGGGCTATGTTTCTTGCCAACAGCATCCCTTTCTCCCGGTTTACCATAAGCACAAAGTCATGCGCATTTTTCATCATAGGGAGATGTTCTTCACCTTCTGCCCATCCCATCCCCTCAATGAAGAAACGGTTAAGGTCATTATAAGATGAAAAGAAAGCCACTGTTTTTCCACCGGTAGCCTGTGTAAAAGCCGTATAATACTTATGTTCAGGCAATTCCCCTTTTCTCTTAGGAGCCGGCGGCATCCTGCCTTCCACAATCAGATATAACCATTCACCAAGATATAGCGCAAGAGGACCTGTAGGGTCTTCTGACATCGATTGCTCCATACGTTTCTGAAGCTCTACCACATTTTCTTCCTTAGTAAGATCAAACTGTGAAGCAATCTCGGTAAGTGTCATGGCATAAGCCGGAGTCATAAGGTAACAATGCATGAATAGCCAGTTACCCAACTTCAGAAGAGCCTGCGAATCTTCCTCTGCATGAATCTCAAGCTCATGGGTCAAACGGTAATCTTCCGGCATGGGTGACTCATCATATAGTGACTCAAGCTCTTCCCACCATATATCAGCCCCATAAGTCAGCTCTACGTCAAACGGATTTCTGACGCGAAGCTCCTCATAGTTCATTGAAAGGGAATACCAGACCATAAACCTTACATCTATACGGTTAAGCTCATAGTCCATATATTCAGAGCCATCATCATAAAACGGCACATTATACCCATACATGCGTCGGCATTCATCCACAAAAGACCGCCACACCCCGGCATCACAGATCACATCTTGATAGTAACCCACTAATCCCATAGCCGCTCTTTCAACAACTTTCTCCGGATAGGATCGAAACAATCTTTTTTCTGAAGCTATCTCAACCAGCCGGTTGGCAAGATTATAATAATATTCGTCAGTTGAGGTCACTTCCGGAGCGGCAGGTTGCCTAAGAATAAACTGTTCCTTGCTTATCATGAGGCATCAGGCATTTTTCAATTTCTCAATAAGGGCTGCCGGAGTCAGTTTCTCCTGCGTTCCAGCGTCCATATCTTTTAGATTGACAGTGCCTTCTGCCAGTTCTGACTCACCGATCATGGCCACAAAACGGATATTCTGGGAATTTGCGTATCCCATCTGTTTCTTCATCTTCGCTGCATCCGGATATAGCTCTGCCGATACACCCTCATCCTGAAGGAGTTTCACCATTCTTGCAGACGCAGCAGCCTCTTTCTCCCCAAAATTGACAAATATCACCTTCACACTGCTCGTCAGACTACTCGGATACAAATTCAACTGATTAAGCACATCATATATTCTGTCAGCTCCGAATGAAATCCCGACTCCCGACAGACCGGGGGCCCCAAACACTCCGGTCAGATTGTCATAACGTCCGCCGCCCGTAATGCTTCCAATTTCCACATCCAGAGCTTTCACCTCAATTATAGTGCCTGTGTAATAATTCAGGCCACGCGCCAATGACACATCGACCTCAACCTCACAGTCATGTCCAAGATTATCAATACCCTCAATCACAGTGCGTAACTCCTCTACTCCCCTCATTCCTGTCTCAGATGATGAGAGAAGTTGAGAAAGGGTCTCCAGCTTTTCTTCATTATTACCTTTCATCTCAAGCAGTGGCTGAAGTTTTGCAATTGCCTCCTCAGCTAACCCCTTGCTTCTCAACTCTTCGTTCACACTGTCAATGCCAATCTTATCTATCTTATCTATGGCAACGGTTATATCTACAATCTTATCAGCTGCCCCGATAATCTCTGCGATACCGGATAAAATTTTTCTATTATTAATCTTTATCGCCACCCTGACCTTAAGCTTCCGGAATACGGTGTCGATCATTGACAGCAATTCAATCTCATTCCATAGGGAATCGCTACCCACAACATCAGCATCACACTGATAAAATTCACGATAACGACCCTTTTGCGGACGGTCGGCACGCCACACCGGCTGAATCTGGAAACGCTTGAATGGCATCTGCAGATCATTACGATATTGCACAACAAAACGGGCAAAAGGAACAGTGAGGTCATAACGGAGTCCCTTCTCACACATCTTGTTGGTGAGTTTTACAAGATTTTTTGCATTATAATCCTCATCCGTGACCTCTTTAAGGAAGTCACCGGAATTAAGTATCTTAAAAAGCAGTTTGTCACCCTCCTCACCATATTTTCCCATGAGGGTGGAAAGGTTTTCCATTGCCGGAGTTTCAATCTGTTGATAACCGAATAGACGGAACACTCCCTTGATTGTATCGAATATATAATTTCTGCGCGACATCTCCTCAGGTGAAAAATCGCGCGTACCTTTTGGTATTGACGGTTTCTGTGCCATTTTCTTATTTCTTTCTTATTACATCGCGAAATTACAAAACTTTTCGCAAAAAAGCCTTCTATTCAGAAGGCTTTTTAACAATAATATTTTAGAATTCGGCTGAGATGCGGAAATTGACCTGACGGCGTGTGAGATAGTTGGGCACAGCATATTGAATATTGTTTACATCGGTGACCCAATAATAACTGCTCACATTGGAGATGTCAAATAAGTTAAAGAGATCAAGTCCAAGATTGATGCTTTTAAAGTGGCGTTTCCAATTACGCACCACCACCCCATCTTGCGGGGCTCCTACCAACTGGTAGGTGACCCCTATGTCTACCCTCTTATATGCAGGCGAACGGAAATAGGACTTGTCACGGCTCATTCGTGGTGCGGTCATAGTCAATCCGTCAGCAAACACTCCCCGCAGACTAAATTTCAATTTCGGGAATTTTGGAAAATAATCGGTAAAATAAAGTCCTACCGAATATCTCTGATCACTCGGCAAAGGCACTTTCTTTCCATTAAGATCTTGACTTGTAGTCATCAGAGAGAAGGATAACCAGGAATCTGATCCAGGCACAAACTGTCCGAACAATTTAAAATCCAGACCCATGATATAGCCCTTTGAATCATTCTGGCCCGAATAAGTAATCTTCAGATTGTCATACTCATATGATATGAAATTTGATAGATTTTTATAGTAAAGTTCTCCGGTGATTTTAAACGGACGGTTCATGGCCCTAAACGTATAATCAGTGGCCGCAACTATATGGATACTTCGTGGTGATTTAATATTCCGGTTAAGAGTCACAACACCGTTCCCGAACTCATCAATCATCGTGGCACGATATTCCTTATAGAAAGGTGATTGATAATACACACCTGCTGCTAACCGGTAAGTCCAGCGGTTATTTGTAAGAGGAGAGAAACTGAAATTAACCCTTGGAGACACAAGAAATTCCTTATTGAAGTCCCAATAAGACATTCTCAAGCCCGCATTTAGAGTAAAATAACCTTTCGAAGACTCAAAATATAGTGCGTCCTCAGCAAATATCGAAAATCTGTTGGTGTTTATATCTTGGTGCGAAGTCAGGTTATAGATAAGGTGAACTCCTTCCGGTTGTGTCGGCAAGGAATAGCCTGCGCTGTCACGCCACTCCCATTCTTTTGTACGGTCGCGGAAATTATCATGGGCATACACCAGTCCGTAGGAAAGATGGTTATTTTTCAACACCGTTGCTCCTTTCAGTGCTGCGGTTAGTACTGAAGCCTTTAATCGGTTACGGGAATGTTCCATATATTTTCCAACCCCAAGTTCACCACCTATGCTTTCTTCGCCTCCGGTACCGGCTTGATCAAGCCAATATTCTCCGGAAATATCATAACTTACAAACTCATTAGTCATGAAAGCAGATAGTTGAAAAGAAAGAGAAGTAGAGCGGCTCTTCTTGTAATTAAAAGACAGAGTGCCGAAATATGTCTCAAACTTATCTTTCTCCTCCCCATCAAAATAAACCTTGAATTGCTTGACATCCTGAGCGGTGCCAAAGGAGGTTTCTCTATCGGTGGGCTTGAAATTAAAGTTATTGATGGAAATATTGCCAAGAAGATTGACAGAAAACTTGTCACTCCCCTTAAAAGTCATATTAGTCTGATAATCAAAATAAAGAGGATCATACTCTCCTCTGGTCTCAAGTGACGAGAGAAGGGAATTATTCTTTTTAAGCCTAAAACCATGAAGTTGAGAAAATTTTCCGGAATTAGTTCCAAGTGCCAATGATCCGCCCATAAGACTTAATGAAACTGAGCCTTCAAATGCTTCGGGCTCCCGATAGGTAATATCAAGCACTGACGACATCTTATCAGCATACCTCGCTGGGAAACCACCACTCGAAAATTTAATATTACCAACCATATCCGGATTGATGATGCTTAATCCTTCCTGCTGTCCACTTCTGACAAGCTGGGGACGATAAATCTCTACTCCATTGATATATACGGAGTTCTCATCAAATGAACCACCTCTCACAGAATATTGGGAACTCATTTCATTTGAAGAATTTACTCCGGGCATAGTTGTTATCATAGCTTCGACACTACCGCCGGAGACATCTGGAGATAATCTGAAAGACTCAGTGTCAAAGCTCTGCATTCCATTTATATTGTTACGAAAACCTGTCACCTCAAGCTCATCAAGCACAACATCATCAGGATAAAGCTTTACATTCATAGTCAGATCGCCTTTAGGATTAATCATCTTATGAACAACAGTCTTAAATCCAATGCAACTATAGACCACCTCTATAGTATCCTTCTGAGCCACAGACAGTTTATACATTCCCTGAAGATCGGTATTCGTACCGATTGCTGTACCGGCGATTCGGACGGTAGCAAACTCTATTGGCTTATCTTCATTATCTCTTACCTTACCGGAAATATTTACATTTTCGGCAAAAACCGGAATGGCTACAGAAGTTAACCCACAGAATAGTAATATGGAAAGCAAATTATTCATCATTTAGAAAACGGAATAGTGGCTTAAATATTATATCAAAATTACGGGTCTTGATCATCAAAAGAAGGTAGTTTTACCTTTATGAGATTCTAATATTTTCGTCCAATTACTCAATCGCTTTCAAATATTCAATTCTCACGAGGCGGCGATCACCTACTCTCCCGCTTTCCCAAGGTTTACAATCACCATCGGCAAGACAAGGCTTAACCTCTCTGACCAGACCCTACCCGGG
>CAZQSD010000084.1:4844-13988 GCA_964595885.1 uncultured Sangeribacter sp. | reverse complement strand
CATATTGTTGAATAATATGGCCGGAGCATATTTTCAAAATAATGACCCGGCTTGTATAAAATATTGCAAGAAGGCATTGGAGATAGGGGAAGAGATCAATGATCCAATAGCCATCTTCTATTCTTATACCCACCTTGCTGAATTTGCCGTATGGCAACGTGATAAGGATAATGCGGAGCACTACCTCTCAGAGGCACGCAGATATGCCTCCGATTATGATATTGATGCCCTCATAGATATCCTTGTAATAGAAGCACGTTATTATCAAGTCTTCGGCCAAATTCGTCAAGCTTTAGAAAAATGTGAAGAAATTATGGCTAATCTTAACGAAGATGTCCCAATCTCATCCTTGGCAGACGCATATCTTATATATACCTCAGTTCTTACTTCCAACAAACAATATGACCTTGCCTTGGAAACCGCACATAAGGGACTTGAAATTGTGCATGGCAAGGGTAGCTACCTAAGTGAGCCTGAGTTTATCGACGAGCTTATACGCATCTATCATGACAAGGGGGATTATGAAAAAGCCCTAAAATATAGCAGAATGGCTATCCAAACGCGTGACAGCACTTACACCGTAAGCCGGGAGAGAGGGATTGAAGAAGCCAAAATAAAATACGAGATCTACGAAAAAGAGAAAACAATCGATGACCAGCAAAAGGAATTGTCAAATACCCGTGTCCGAATAGTGGCACTATTGATTTTTGTGTGTCTGGTCATCATTATCCTTTGTCTTGTAATTTTCAATTATCAGAAGCAGAAAAAGCTTTATAAATCAATAGTGAGCCAACACAAGGAGAATATTCAGCGTGAGGAGATGCTTATCGAGGAGCTTGAAAAATATCAGCAAAAGAAAAACGAGTCAAAAATCACAGTTCAAGATAAGAATGACTCTATTATGGCTTCTTTCACTACCCTTATGATAAAGGAAAAAATGTTTACCGATCCCACAATCTCCCTGTCCACAATAGCAGATAAATTAGGCACCAACCGCACATACCTATCAAGGGCAATTAACGAGTCATCAGGGAAAACATTCTCCCAAATGGTGAATGAATTCAGAATCCGTGAAGCAATATCCATAATGAGTAATAAAGAGTCAACCTACCCTCTGAAGATGATTTCAGGAGAGGTAGGATTCAGTTCAATATCGACTTTTTATTCCACTTTTACTGCCGTAACAGGCATGTCTCCCGCCAAATACCGTAGTCAAATTAAGAATCTGTAATTTTTATAAAACACTGATTAACAATCTTATGTATTTTTATTTTTTACAATATTATCAAAATTTATTTTTCGGGAAAACTTCTATTTGATTTATAGGGCCATATCCGATAATTTTGTGTTCAGGAATTCCTCACTTCTGAAGGAATATATTTCTGAATAACCAAATTTATCTGATATGAACTTAAAAAAAACGATTCTGACAATCTTGTCTTTTGTTGGCTTCACAGCCTGGATGAGTGCCCAAGATGCCCCGATCCTTAAGGGACATCTTGACGTGACCACCCCCACTAAAGTGACAATGCTTTATGATCATGAAGGCGATGCCATTGTCAATGAAACTGAGACAGACGCAAACGGTAATTTTCAATTCCCGGAGTCGCTCCCAACCCAGACAAAAGAGGTATTTCTTTACATCTCTTCTAAACCATATGGGGCTTTTCTTGAAAAAGGCAAAACTGTAGAAATGAGTATCAATGGCAATGACGTAGTATTTACCGGTGACAATATCCCGGAAAATGAATATGTCAACACCTACCAGCAAGTATTTTTCTCCGGCAACTTCAAACCAAGTCCGGATGAGGAATTCAATTACACAAAGTCAATTGAAAAACTTGAGGCCAACTATAATGAAGTAGCAAAAAGAATCAATGGTCTCAAACCCGAAATGAGAACAAACGCCCTTGATCTTGCCTCCAAATTTCGCGATCATTACCGCATTATGCTTATGCGCATTGACAGAAATGGAACTGACCACGACAAAGAATACGAAGAAATAATTGCCTCCATTGATCCTAATGCTGACAATACCCGCTACAGCGGACTGCTGAATGACTGGTATAATGGTGCTGATTTCCATAAAAATCCAACCCAGGAGTTCACCTCATTAGCGGAGTTATACATTGCCATGTTTAATGGCATTGACAATACCCTCACAAATGAAGGCAACAAGAAAAACCTGTATAACTCTGTCGGATCAATGTTTTTCTTATATAGGCCCGGAGAAGAGGAGATAAACAAATTTTTAACTGCAGTTGAGCCTCAGCTTAGCAATTCGCCCCTCATCAAAGAGAGATTTATGGAAATTTATGAGAGCATGAAGGTGAATGTTCATAATGGTGACCCCATACCCACAGATCCTGTTTTGATAGCCCCCGATGGCACAACCTGTCATCTTTCGGATCTTCTCGGTAAAAGTGTGGTCTACATCGATATTTGGGCCACATGGTGCCGTCCTTGCTGTGGTGAAATACCTTATCTTGAGAAAGTTGTGGAACGATTCAAAGGTAACGACAAGATAAGCATTATCAGCATTTCGCAGGATGCCGAGAAAGACAAATGGCTGAGAAAAGTTGAAAAAGATAATCCCCAATGGCCTCAATATATCTTTGAGCCTAAATCAGGCGAAGAATTTCTAAAAGCCATGTCTATAAATGCAATACCAAGGTTTCTGATCATAGGCAAAGATGGCAAATTTATCTCAACTGATGCCGCCAGACCTTCAAACGACGACATTGACAACATCTTGAATAAAGCAATAGAATAAACAGATAATACCTAATATCATGATAGATCGTAATTATTATTTCGTTGCACTCGCAATGATTGGTGGTCTTTTTGCCTCAGCTGAGACTCATGCTCAGACAAAAAATCCGACCGAAATCATGAGCAAAATAGAACGCAACACAGTGTCGGGCACAGTGTTGGGAGAAGACGGCGAACCGCTTATCGGAGCAACGATTATGGTTAAGGGCACAACAGATGGAACTGCCGCAGATCTTGATGGAAATTTTTCGCTGCTCCTTAGACAACCTAAGGCAACTTTAGTAATCTCCTACGTTGGATATGAACAAGCGGAATTACCCGTAGATCTTTCTAAAGAATCAGAGCATGGAGTCTACGTAAGAGTCACATTGCAGCCTTCCTCAAATATGATGCAGGAAGTGGTGGTCACAGGTTATCAAAGTCTCAAAAGGGAGAGTGCAACCGGATCCTTCCAGACAATTAATGCCAAGGATCTTGACACCCGCTCCACCTCCGACCTTGCATCACGCCTCGAAGGAACTGTGCCGGGTCTTGTTATGGATCCCCGCAGTAACAGCAAGGATGAAGATGCTTTCACAATACGTGGCAAAGGCACTTTCAATGCCAAGTCAAGTCCGCTCGTTGTGGTCGATGGACTTCCGATTGAAGGCGGCTTGTCTACAATCAATCCATACGATATTGAAAACATAACCGTGCTCAAAGATGCAGCGGCAGCCTCCATCTACGGTGCCCGCGCCTCTAACGGCGTGCTCGTGGTCACTACAAAACAGGCAAAGGCACAGCGCCTTCAGGTAGATGTGAATGCCGATGTGACCGTCAGCGAGTTGAAAGACTATTCCAACTATGGATGGGCAACTGCCGCTCAGATGATTGAACTCGAAAGGCATAATTTCAATGCAATGCTCAACGAGGAAGGACAGCCAACATTAACCTCTGTATTGACCGACTATGACAACAACAAAGTGGGAACAATGTCAAACGTGATGCGTCTTTTCCTTGCCAATCAAAGAGGCATCATATCTGATTCAGAGCTTAATTCAACTCTTGCCAGGTGGAGCAATAATGACTATAGAAGGGAATTCCGTGATGTGCATGATCGCACACGCGTGAGTCAACTCTACAATGTGTCTTTGCGTTATCATGGCAACGCTTTGAGATCAAGCCTTAACGTGAGCTATTCTCAGGACAACATGGGTGTGAGGCGGGAGAACGGCAGCAGCCTTACTTTTAAATATCGCGGCGACCTTGATGTGTGCAAATGGCTCGACCTCTCTTTTGGAGTAAATGTGGTCAATAACAGAGACAAGACGCATGACCTGGGTAGCTACGGCTACATCAATTCATTCCTCCCTTATCAATCTATGTATGATGACTATGGGGTTCCGGCAGGAATGGAAGCCGGTATATATCCGGGTTATGCTGCTTTCAGTAATCCTGCCTACGAACTGAAAAACCCCCTCTTCAATCTTGTGGATGAAATGGGAAGAAACTTTAATAAGTACAGATATACCAACACCCGCACCCATATCCACGCCAATTTCAATCTTCTCCCCGGTTGGAAAGCGGCCGCGCAATTCCAATATGAGGACATATACTCAAGATCGCAGACCATGCATGAGGCAGAGTCTTTCTTCATGAGAGATGTTTTCAACCGCTACACAACATCTTCTTCTGTCATGGAATGGGCAACCGACACATCAAAAGATTGGTGGGGAGCCGATTTTGACATGGACGCATGGATGAACGATCCCGACCATTATGGCATGATGCAAGTGGAAAGGACACAGACCACACACAATGTGCCGGACGGAGGCAGTCTTGAGACCACTACTGTGGAATCTCAGTTTTACACATTCCGTGCACAAACCTCCTATAATAACACTATCGACAAACACATGATTGATGCGGTTGCAGGTTTTGAATATCGCCAGACACATACAACAACAGATATGAATGTGCTTCTGGGTTATGACGATGCCACGCAGAGCAACCTGAATCTTTTGGCAAACTGGAATTATATCAATAATCCCACAACTGGAGTGTTTGGTTCAGACGTGCCCGTATTTGGCGCACCAAGCAGATTTTATACCAGCGATGAGCTCCACAGATTTTATTCGATTTATTTTGTGGGGAGTTATGTCTACGACACACGTTATTCTGTGTCGGGAAGCTACCGTATAGATAAGACAGACCTTTTTGGCACCGACCCCAAATTCCGTGGACGCCCACTTTGGTCGGTAGGACTCAGCTGGAATGCCCACAACGAAGAGTTCATGAGAAACCTCACATGGATAAATGCACTTAAAGTGCGTGGCAGCTACGGTCTTGCCGGAAACATCGACTCCAACTCCACAAGTTATCTCACAGCAAAGATAACCACCAACCATATCACTGGTGGCAAATCAGGCACATTGCAGACTCCGCCAAACGATCAGCTTAGATGGGAGAAAACATCAACATGGAACTTCGGTCTGGATTTCTCTCTGTTCAACTACCGTCTGAACGGTTCGTTTGACTATTATCACAAAAGCGGTTCTGATCTACTCACAGTCACAGATCTTGACTGCACCACCGGCTGGTCAAGTCTGACAATCAATAGCGGGTGCATGGTTAATGATGGCGTTGAGCTTATGCTCGATGGCACTATCATTCCTCAGACTAATCGCAAAAGCATAGGCGTAAGGCTTGGCTTCAATTTCGCATACAATCATAATAAGGTAACTTCCGTATCTCACGACATTATCACAGGCGTGGATTATCTGAACGGCTCAAATCTGCATGTAGGGTATCCTTTGGGCTCACTCTTCTCATTCGATTATACAGGGCTTAAAGAAGTTGACGGGCTCTACTATATGGGGTGGCGCGATAAAAATGGTGAAGAGCACACATCTTCCATAGCAAGCAGTGAATTCACAAAAGACGACGTGATTTATTCCGGACCTACAATCCCGGTCTACACGGGATCTTTGACACCAACAGTAATGTGGAACGGGTTTGCATTATCTGCAATGATGAGCTATTATGGCGGTCATTACATGAGAATTGGAAATGATGAGTGGACCACATCTCCGGGAAGTGCCTACGGCTACAATAATACGTTCGGACAAAGCGCTGTGTCGGCTGCTGCTCTCAATTATTGGAACGGAGACACTACTTATCCTGCCAACGGATTCCTCTCAAAGAATTATAAGTATATGAATTATGCCGTCTACAGAAACTCTAATGTGGTCCACGCCGACTATATGAAAATACGCAATATTATGCTTTCTTATAATTTTGATTCCAAGATTTGCAAAAAGATCGGATTTAACGACTTGCGTCTGCGTTTCCAGATGAACAATATCGCAACATGGGCACGCAATTCACGCAACCTTGACCCGGAAGCCATAAGCGGAGGAATGCATATTGACAAGACTCCCCGAAGCTACACTTTCAGTCTCTTTTTCTCACTTTAAACCTGTATACTGTATGAAAAAAATAAATTGTCTGTTGATTGCGGCCCTCCTCACCCTTGTGGGATGTGATGACAAACTCGACATTGTGCCCAAAGGGAAAACTACCCTCGACAACATAGCGGATCTTGAGACCCTACTTGAGAATAACTGGATGCTCGGATCAACCATCAATTATGAGACTCTTTGCGGGAACACCTATCCGATCCTCTATCAGACTCCGGATATGATTCTCGCTGACAACACTACCGTAGAATATGCCATGCTGGCCGGTGATGAGAGCGTAAACCGTGTTGATCTCGCCACTTCTGATTATACCTATCAAACCATTTACCGCAATATCAATGCGATGAATGTCATTATCTCCAAAGCTGACGGAGTGAGTGGTGATGAGGCTACCAAGCGTCGTGTAAAAGCTGAGGCACATATAATGCGTGCGTGGTTCCATTTTCTTGCCGCTAACATTTATGCCGCGCAATATGATGAGGCCACTGCTGCTAAGACAGGAGGCATAGCGTATGTTGACAACACAAATGTGCAGGAACAGAAGACCAAACGTAACCTGCAGGAGGTTTATGAGGCTATGCTTGCAGATTGTTCAGATGATATAATAGCTGATTTGTGTCAGGAAGCAGTAGACAATCCTTTCAGATTCGGTGCTGAATTTGGAAACGCAGTAAGAGCTTCCGTTCTTTTCCAGATGAAGAGGTATGCCGAGGCACTCCCCTACGCAAGAAAGGCTATTGCCATAAACGGAATCCTTGAAGACCGTACTAAGGCTTTCGACACATTTGAATGGCTTATTCCTCATGTCTCTCCAAATTATTATCTGCTTATCTACCACAATAATTCAAACATAGGAGAATGGGGCGGATTGGTATGCACTCCGGATTTTGCACAAGATATTGATCCAAATGATGTGCTTCTTCAGCTTGGTTCTTTCGGCATAGGCCAGGGCTGGACAGATTCTATGGGTTACGGGCCGGAAGGCTCATATATGTGTGCCAGCTGGGACGTGCATTATGACACTTACGGCATACGCACTGAGAATATGTATTATCTAATCGCAGAGAGCATGATCCGTACAGGTCAATATCGTGAAGGCCTCAGGTTCGTAGATGAGGTGCGTAACCGGCGCATCGTGCCTAATGATGATGTCTATTACGACCGCGATGACATAACGACTGAAGCGCAGGCAATGGAATTGCTCCAAAAGAACAAGAGGGTGGAAATGTTCACAACAATATATAATTACCTTGACCGCAAACGATGGAACACCGAGGATGCATATCGCAAAGATATTATCCACGATTGTGGCAATGGAACGGTCTACACCATAAGGCCCGATTCCAAGCTGTGGATTTCACCATTCCCCAAGACTGCCACCAACTACAACTCCTCACTCACTCAAAATTATTGATTTGCCATTTAAAATCCAATTTAAAGGGTTTTAATTACAGGTGTGTTAGCATAGCGTCACGTAAGGCGCTATGCTTCTTTCGCCGGCTAATCAAATGCTCTATCTCAAAAATAGATCCCACCACAAGGCTACAAATTTTGTGAAAAATAACTCTTATATACATCTCATGAAAAAGTATTTTATAACCTTTTCTCTGTTTCTATTTGCAATGGTGGCCTATGCCGCTGACGCAGTTAATTGGAGCTTTAAATTGGCAGATGAAAACACCGCTCATCCTGCCATAGAGGTGACAGCGGTGGTCAATCCAGGCTACCATTTGTATGCTATCGACAATCCGTCAGGAGGCTGTAACCCTCTTGAGTTTTCCTTCAATCTTAAGGGTTGTAAACTTGATGGAAATATCGTTGCAGATAAAGAGTATATAACTGAATTTGACGATATTTTTGAAGTTGACCAGCATTTTTACACTGGCACTGTCACCTTTACCCAGCAACTTATCCCAACCGACAGTGACTTTACTGTAGATATTGAGTTGAAGGGGCAGGCATGCAGTGATTCCGGGTGTATACAAGTAGCCGCAAGCAAATCTTTATCAGGCACCGCTCCCATAGTCCAATAAACAGATTGATTCTGCTGTCACAACATGTTTAACGCGAGTCCGGGATAGGAAATCCTGAACTCGCGTTAATTATGTTGCGGGAAGCAACCTGGCTTATTTTATTACTTTCTCACTGACTCTGCTCCCATCAGAGAAAATAGTGGTCTTGATATACAATTCTTTGTTTGGTTGTAATACTTCCTTCCCGGTCAGATCATAGAAAATCTGCTTCACCACATTTTTATCTGCACGATCGATAGCCACCTGATTTGATAGGCAGAATTATAATCATAAAACTTATAGGAGTATAGAAAAGATAAATTAATATATGCCTTAGTGAGATTTTCCAAATCAGCACGCCTATCACTCTCTTCCAATCTGCGATTCAAGATGACATGATAACACATAGCCGCACTATCCGGCTGCATCGGGTATTGGTCAGTGTATCTCATGCCGAGTTTAACTAAGTCCTCGCTATCCATCTGGAGAAAGCTTTTCCTATCATATTTAGGGCTATCCGAATTTCCCCTAATTGATGGCTGACAGCATATAACAAGAAAAATGAGTATGATTAATTTCAGTGGATTGGTGCCAAATTTACCCATACAATAAAAATTATCCTATACTAAGGGCTGTGGTTTCCAGAAGTAGAGGCGGTCGGAGGCACGGACTTTGGAAGGAACCGGCATTGAGAAGCGGTCACCTTTCTTTACCATTTCAACCGGTTTAAGATCTACGCGCAGTTCTTCTATCTTGAAAATCAAAGCTCCGGTGGTAGGACCTGTAATTATTATCTCATCGCCGACATGAAGTTCTCCAGCTTCCATCTGAAATTCCCCGATACCGATTTTCGGGAAATAACGCATTGCCTTGGCTGCATATACCTTCGTGCGAGTTGCCGA
>CAZQSD010000084.1:0-4744 GCA_964595885.1 uncultured Sangeribacter sp. | reverse complement strand
GCCGCAAGCGATTCCCAGCTCCCAACGGGAGCCATTATCTCAAAGTCTTTTCTGTTCATAGTTAGGTTGCGAGGTAATAAGTAACGGCCCCGAAAGTCAGGGATTTCCATTTTACAGATGTAAAACCAGCCTGCCTCATAAGGTTTGCCATTTCATCACGTTGCGGACATGCGGCAATGCTTTCCGGAAGATAGGAGTAGGCACGGCTATCGCCGCTCACCATTTTTCCAACAAATGGAATCAGTTTCTGAGAATAGAGGCGATAGCCAAGCCCGGTGATTTTACCTTCAGGGCATGATAACTCTATCACACACAACACGCCTTCTTTTTTCAGCACCCTCCTCATCTCCTTCAATCCCTGAAGAAGATTCTCAAAATTTCTTACCCCATATGCCACTGTGATCAAAGAAAACTCTCCATCGTGAAACGGAAGGGCAAGACAATCGGCTTTTCCAAAAGCAATCTTCTGCTGCTCTTTCTCCGGAAGCGATCGCAATTTCTTTCTCGCTACTTCAAGCATCCCTGCCGACAGGTCTATCCCGGTGATCCTTGCCTCCGGAAGCATCTCGTGCTCACGAAACGCCACATCACCTGTGCCGGTAGCCACATCAAGTATTTTCAGAGAGTTATCTGGCGGGAGCATCCCAATCGCCGCCTTCAATGCCTTGTCACGCCAACGGCGGTGGAGTCCGAAGGTCATGGCGGTATTCATAAAGTCATAGGCAGGCGCGATGGAGTCAAACATCTCCTCCACCTGTGCGCCTTTATGCTCCTCTCCCTTATCCCGGTAAGGAGTCACCTCCTCCACCCCGTTGTTTTCACTTATCCTGTTTTCCCCCATATCAAAGGTTTTTGCGGAATGAACGGCGGCGACGGTGCTGACGGTTGGAGAAATAATCCCACTGGCCCTGCACTTTTGCGTTGGTTTCCATCTCCGGATTCGACTCCGCAAATTTATAACCGTATTTATTATAGTAGGGTATGAGATCCTGGAAAAGAAGTGCGTTAACACCCTTATTCTGATAATCAGGCTTCACTGCCACGAGAAGCAGGTCTACCCGATCGTTCTTACCCTTCAGCCCTTTCAACAGATGAATCCACCCGAAAGGCAACATTTTCCCTTTGCTTTTCTGCAACGCACGACTCATGGAAGGCATCGAGATGCCCACCCCTACAAGTTTATCATCCTTATCCACCACCAGCGTAACGAGGTCAAGATTCAACAAACCCAGATAGATGTTGATGTAATAATCAATCTGACGGTCAGTCAAATGGGAATATTCATAAAGCCCGTCATATGCCTCATTTATGAGTTCAAATAGTGCCCGGCCATATTCTTCCTTTATCTTCTTGCGGTTCTTATATTTCAACACCCGCAGCCCGAATTTCTTCTTGACAATGTCAGCAATACGGTTGTATTTTTCAGGAATCTCAGCGGGCACATCCATCACAAACTCAATCCAGTCGGAATCTTTTTCATATCCGAGCCGTTGCATATGCTTGGCATAGTAGGGATAATTGTAAATGGTAGCCATTGTTGAAAGTTCATGAAACCCGTCAACAAGCATTCCCTCATGGTCAAGGTCGGTAAACCCGAGGGGACCGATCATTTTCTTCATCCCCTTCTCACGTGCCCAGTCTTCCACTGCTTTCATCAAAGCAGCCGACACTTCGTTATCATCTATAAAGTCAATAAATCCGAAGCGTGCCACCGCCCCATCGTGAGTCTCATTAACCTGATGATTGATGATGCCGGCAATTCTTCCCACAGGCTTACCATCACGGTAGGCCATGAAATATTTTGCCTCACAGAAATCGAATGCCGGATTCACTTTAGGGTCAAGTGTGGCGACATCATCAGAAATCAGCGGGGGAACGAAATAATCGTTGCCGTCATATAAATCAATCTGAAACTTTGTAAACTTCTTCAGATTAGCCTTGGTTGGCTCTATTTCTCTAATCTCAATCATCTGTGGTTGTGTAAGGTGATGAAACTCTCTTTTTTATTGGTAAAGTGGCGAAGCAGAGGAATCAGTGAGACAGCACATTATTCCTTTATGGTCAGCCATATTAAAATAGCTGCCATAATGGTTATAAATATGCATATCCACAAATATAGCTGTCGGGAGCTTCTTTTCTCCATTTCAAGCTGAAGGTCAGACACCGTGCGATAGGAACGCTCAGGATCTTCACACCGTCGGGCGATCTTGCGCAAACGCGGTAAGGAGGTAGGCAAATTATCAAGCACCTCGTTGATCACCCTGCCGTAGCTCTCGATATCCTTTTTAGTATCTTGCTCTGAAAGGCTGTCGACATGGTCATAGCCCACATTCGTAAGCTTCAGGTTTTCATTATATTCTGTGAATATTATTGATTCAGGAGTGATGGGCACATGCTGGACATGGTTCTCCTGAATATACTCCATCGCGTCGAGAAGTTGCGTCTGCAGACGATGCACGATTTTCGGGGTCAGACGCTTTTCATCAATCAGACGCCGCAAGGAGTAGCCATAGACATCATCAGTGATTATCGCCTTTCCCACACCCGGCACTACTTCCAGATCATTGACCATCACAATGTTAGGATGACATAGGTTATAACGGATGTCAAACTCCTTGTCAAGCATTTCCTGAAACTTGGGATTGTCGGCATACTCCTTTTTGAGAGCTTTAAGCATGACCCATTTACCATGCTTGCGCACTGTGTAGACATCATAATATTTCTCTTCCCATTCAGGGAGCAGAGTCAGATCCGACCACTTTCCGGTGGGATCGTCAATCGGAATCTTTTTCTCTTCCTTGCTGATATAGCCCAAATCGCTCATTTCGTATTGAATGTGGAATTAGAAATTAGCATGCTAATTTCTAATTCCTATTATTATTTTAGTTGATTATATCGAAACCGGTGTATTTACGCAAGCATTCCGGAACAACTATACCCTCGGGAGTCTGGTTGTTTTCCAAAAGGGCAGCCACGATGCGAGGCAATGCAAGAGCAGATCCATTGAGGGTGTGGCAAAGTTTGATTTTCTTATCAGCATCACGATATCGGCACTTCAGGCGATTAGCCTGATAAGTCTCGAAATTGGAAACTGATGATACTTCAAGCCAACGCTCCTGAGCGGCACTCCACACCTCGAAGTCGAAAGTGATGGCAGACGTAAACGACATGTCGCCGCCACAAAGACGAAGGATATGCCAAGGGAGTCCGAGTTTTTCAAGAAGACCCTGCACATGGTCTTTCATCTCTTCAAGAGCAGCGTAAGAGTTCTCCGGCTTCTCAATGCGCACAATCTCCACCTTATCAAACTGGTGGAGACGGTTAAGGCCACGCACATCCTTGCCGTAGCTTCCTGCCTCGCGACGCCAACAGGGTGAATAGGCACAATTTTTCTTCGGAAGCTCATCGCCGGGAATAATAACGTCACGGTAGATGTTTGTAACAGGAACCTCGGCAGTCGGAATAAGGTAGAGATCATCCACAGTGACATGATACATCTGCCCCTCCTTGTCGGGAAGCTGTCCTGTGCCATAGCCTGAAGCGGCGTTAACCACGAAAGGTGGCTCCACCTCTACATAGCCAGCCTTCCAACCCTCATCGAGGAAGAACTGAATGAGAGCGCGCTGAAGACGTGCGCCCTTACCGATATAGAACGGGAACCCGGCACCGGTAACCTTAACACCCAATTCAAAATCAATAAGGTTATATTTCTTTGCAAGATCCCAATGAGGAAGGGCATCAGGACCGAGTTCAGGCATTTTGCCTCCCTCTTTCTCCACAACATTATCAGCGGCTGTAAGTCCTTCGGGCACAGCGTC
Source organism: uncultured Sangeribacter sp. (assembly GCA_964595885.1). Lineage (GTDB taxonomy): Bacteria > Bacteroidota > Bacteroidia > Bacteroidales > Muribaculaceae > Lepagella. Next base: position 926 of record CAZQSD010000084.1, on the reverse strand, counting down.
GCAAGGGAGATTAGGCACTGTCAAAAGCAGGTCAAGCATCTTTTTCTCGCAGTCCTCAAGACGGTCCTGCAAGCCTTTTGCCTCTCCTTTGATTGAAGCCACACGGGCTTTTGCCTCCTCAGCCTTATCTTTCTCGCCGGCTTTCATGTGCGCACCGATTGATGCCGCCAATTTCTTAAGCTCAGAGGCATCAGAGTCACATTTCTGCTGCAAGCGACGACGCTCAGCGTCAATTTCAAGAATTTCAGTAATGACGGCTTTCCCGTCAAATCCCTTTACGGCAAGGCGTTTCACCACAAATTCGGGATCAGCCTTTATTGTCTGTAATGTGAGCATCGTTAACCGGTGTTAATTGTTAAGGAGTTCTTTTACTTTAGCAGAAATCAGTTTACCCTCAGCGCGTCCTGCAAGACGCTTGGTGGCCACGCCCATCACTTTTCCCATATCCTTGGGACCTGCGGCACCTGTCTCGGCAATGATGGCCTTCAGTTCTGCCTCAAGTTCCTCGCCTGAGAGCTGTTTGGGAAGATACTCCTCAATCACGGCTGCCTCTGCAAGTTCATTCTCCGCCAGTTCCGGACGGTTGTTATCTTCATAGATTTTGGCACTCTCCTTGCGCTGCTTCACCATCTTCACCATGATTTTGGTAGCAGTCTCGTCTGAGAGTTCACCGTTGGCACCTTTAGCGGTCTTTGCCTCCAGGAATTCCTTCTTCACACCACGCAGAGCCTCCAGTCTCACCTTCTCACGGGCGAGCATAGCCTTTTTGATGTCTTCGCTTATCTGGTCAAAAAGATTCATATCTTTTAACTGTATATTATGTTTTTGCTTTCTCTTATATGCACCTACAGCCCCGTTTTGCGGGGCATCCGGCTAATAAATTGCAAAAATACGTCAAAAAAGCGGTTTACGCAATTTCCCACCCC
>CAZQSD010000083.1:0-14092 GCA_964595885.1 uncultured Sangeribacter sp. | reverse complement strand
ACTTTATTAGAAGATTGGGAAATTAATTATAGTACAACTGGTCTACCAATAGATCTTAGCCTTATTAGTCCTGTTGCAATGGCGATTAATAATTCAGCTGATTTTAATTCCTATATGAACTTACCTAATAATTGGAATTTATACTTGGCTGACATTACTAATTATTGGTTATCATTTGATGCCTCTAAGCCATATAAATGGAATTATGGTTGTCCGATAATAGTATTTTCACCAATTAATTCTGAATGGGGATCATTTTTTAACTTTACTTATATCGGTCGTCTTGGAGAAAGACGTAGCATTGATCTGCTCACCACTGAAGCAAGTGTAAGTGTAAATGATATGGCTCCCTCTGATGACATACTTGAAAATTTACAATGGGGACAACTTCCCGATGAAGGTAGAATAGAGTTAGAGTTTATTGATACTAATGTTGCTATTGACGGTATATCAGGAAAGAATATAGCACGAGTTGGATTTGATATGGCTCATGATGACTGGGAACCGCCCACATTGCAAATTGTGCGCTTTGTAGATACTGTGGGTAACTTTACAGATCGTTATGCAACGGGTAAAGACGGCATAATAGAATTTTATGGAGGAGATTTCACATATCATTATAATTCGGAAACATACGCTGACTGGTATACTGAGGAACCGGCCGCGGAAGTAAAAGTTGAGTATGCTCCTTACGGCACGGATTCGTTCCTTCCTATTGAAGTGGAGAATATTCCCGAACGTGACTTTATGCCGGGATTCGGTACATATTATCGTGGCTCACTTGCCGGAGTTGACCGCAAATCGGAGAATGGATGGTTTGATGTCCGCATCACTTTGATTGATGCTGCCGGTAATTATCAGGAACAGACTTTGTCGCCGGCTTTTAAGATTGAAGAGAGCGTAGGTGTTGAAACGGTTACATCACCTGAAATTGCGGTATCAGTAACCAATGGTACGATTAATGTATGCGGTTGCGAAAATCCGGTTATTGAAATATATACACCTGATGGCGTTCTTCTCAGCCGCATAGTTTCCTCAACCATAGATGCCACAGAGTTCGTCAAGGGTATTTACCTTATCAACGTAACAGATGGTAGCCATCACGTCTTCCGTAAAATACGCCTTTGATAAGCAGTGTATTCTAAAGATTTTTAGCTAATGAAAGCCCTCAATTGGATTAATCCAATTGAGGGCTTTCATTAGCTAAAAATCTCCTGTTTATATGGGGTCTTCTTCTCCTGGATTGCGTTCGATAGGGTGGAAATGATTATTTGTATCAAAACATTTTTTAGCAGTACCGGGAAAATCTATTTTATTCTTATAAGGGTTGCTTTAGACAAAATCAAATCCATAAAAATCGCGGAGAAGTTGTTGTTATACACTTTTGGGTATTGCATAGGTGAAAACAGCTTAGTAATTTTGCAATCAGATTAGGAGTGAAAAATAAGCCTGCTGAAAAGTTGAATAAAGTGCCGGTTTATAAAGTATATAACTCAATAATGATGCTATGGACGCGATGATAAGTCTTAAAGACGTCAATAAAACATACGATGGGGCAGTGCCGCTACATGTGCTGAAAGGGATAAACCTTGACATTTATAAAGGAGAGTTGGTTTCCATAATGGGTGCTTCCGGTTCTGGAAAATCAACACTGCTCAATATATTAGGTATTCTTGATAATTATGATTCCGGAGAGTATTTCCTTGATGGCAAACTGATAAAAAATCTGAGTGAGAACAAGGCAGCCGACTATCGCAATCACATGATAGGGTTTGTTTTCCAGTCATTTAATCTCATCACATACAAGAATGCCCTTGAGAATGTGGCGTTGCCGTTATTCTATCAGGGTGTGGCGCGTAAGAAAAGGAACAAGCTTGCTATGGAGCAACTTGAACGCATGGGGCTGGCCGATCGTGCCCATCATCTTCCCGGTGAACTTTCGGGGGGTCAGAAGCAGAGAGTGGCTATAGCAAGGGCAATGATTACCAATCCGTCAATCATTCTTGCCGACGAGCCTACAGGCGCCCTCGACAGCAAGACCTCTCATGATGTAATGGGAATTTTCAGGGAGCTTAATGAAAAAGAAGGTAAGACAGTCATAATCGTTACTCACGATCCCGGGGGGGCTGAGCAGACTAATCGCCTGATACGCATCTCGGACGGAGTTATTGCGCCGCCCCCACTTGAAATACCTGATAAAAATGAAATATTAACCAACTTCACTCACGTGGGCGATGATAGACCTATTGAATGAGATATGGCAGACCATACGCACCAATAAGCTGCGCACTGTCCTTACGGGCATAGCCGTGAGCTGGGGTGTGTTTATGCTGATTGTGTTGCTGAGCATGGCGCGGGGACTGATCAATAAATTTGACCATGACATGATGTCGCGCAACACTGCCACCATTACAGTGTATGGAGGCAACACATCCATACCCTATAATGGGCATCCTGAGGGCCGATCCATACAGCTCGAGGAGCGCGACATGTCTTCCATAAAAGACAATGACAGGACACACGTGGATGGTGTGACATCGAGAATCTATGGGGGAGGGGTGATCACATCTCTCAAAGGAAGAGTAAACCAGGAGTATGAAGGGGTATTTCCGTCAATTATAAAGGAAAGCAATATTGGCGAGATAACTGAGGGACGGTTCATTAATGCCAGAGATGTCGAACATCGTGCTAAAGTGATGGTTATTCCTCAATATTATGCAGCCCAGCTTTTCCCTCCTGAAGGTAATGATGCCGTAGGGAAAAGGGTAGAGTGTCAGGGATTATCCTTCAAAGTTATCGGTGTCTTCGAAAGCCGTTGGAATCGTTCATTCTACATTCCTTACACCACCGCACGCATGCTGGTGGCTGACAAGAAGGATTTGGGGCGACTGACTGTGTCGCTTAAGGAGGTAAGCACGGAATACGACGGACTCGTGGCTGAGGCCAATATCCGCAATACTCTTGCCCGGGCGCATGATTTCGATCCACATGACACGAATGCCGTCTGGATTGACAACAGTTTTCTCAATTCCGTAAAAGCAAGCGTTGCGAAGATTCTGCTCAATACGGGCACCTGGGTGCTTGGTGTCCTCACCCTGCTCACAGGCATAGTGGGAATCAGCAACATTATGTTTGTAACGGTAAAGGAACGCACCCATGAGATCGGTATCAGGAGAGCCATTGGCGCCCGGCCAATAAAGATTCTGACCCAGGTTGTGGCGGAAGCAGTGGCTATAACACTGCTTTTCGGCTATCTCGGGATAGTGATCGGAATGGTGCTGACTCAAATAATTGCCCACTTTATCGGGGATGACGGTCCGTTGATGAACCCTACGGTTAGTATTGCAATAGCAATGGAGGTTACATTGTTTCTTGTGGTTGCGGGAGCCTTGGCCGGACTGTTCCCGGCGATGAGGGCATTGAAAATAAAGCCTGTAGAGGCATTGAGAGACGAGTAATATTGGAAGAAACATGAAACTGACAATTTTCGACATAGAAAACTGGAAAGAGATAGGAGCAACCTTGATGAGGAACAAGACTCGCACTTTCCTTACAGGTTTCGGCATATTCTGGGGTGTGGCTATGCTTGCTATGCTTACGGGGGGTGCCAGAGGCGGCGAAGATATGCTGCGGCGTAATTTTGCCGGTATGGCCACTAACAGTGCAGGCATCCTGTCGAATAACACAACCATTCCATATAAAGGTTATCAGAAAGGCCGCCACTGGACTATGGACCTGACCGATGTGGCAATTATCAAGGAGGCCTTTCCGGAGCTTGATGCTGTGGTGCCTATTTTCCAGATATGGGGACAGACTTTTCAGGTAGGTAAGAATTCCACTAAAGGCCAGCAAATAGGTGCCGATGAAAACTATGGAAAGGTGGTTCAACCAAAGATATATGCAGGGCGTTTCATTAATGAAGCTGATGTGAGAGGGGAAAGGAAAGTGGCGGTGATAGGTAAAAAAGTAAGCAGCAAGCTTTTCCCGGAAGACTCTGTGCCTCTTGGCAAAGTGATTGAGGTGGGAGGCGCTGCCTATTCGGTTGTGGGAGTAGCCGGCGACATTTCCGAGATGCATCTTAATGGCAGCCTTGATGACGGTGTGGTGGTGCCGTCTTCAACCTACCGGCGTGCCAATGGTTATGGCGAAGAGGTGGACTTCATGATGGTGACTGCCAAAGATAATGTAGACATGACCTCGTTGGTGCCTCGGATACGTTCGATGTTGTATCGGCGCCATGATATTCATCCTGACGACACTGGCGCGACATGGATTGTGAACGTGGCAGAAATGTTTGAGCAAGTTGACACATTATTTACCGGAGTTGATCTTTTGGCATGGTTCATAGGCCTGTCAACACTCCTTGCCGGAGTAATAGGCATTGGCAACATTATGTGGGTAATTGTCAAAGAACGTACTCAGGAGATAGGCATCCGGCGAGCCATAGGAGCTAAGCCACGCGATATAATCGTGCAAGTGCTGAGTGAAGGGATCGCCCTCACTCTGATTTTCGGAGTGGCTGGGATTTGTTTTGCCGCAATAGTGCTGGGGATTGTGGCTCACGCCACCAATCCTCCTGATGCAGTGACAGAGGCACATTTCCAGATGAGTTTTATGATGGCCGTTGGCATACTGGCATTGTTTGTGGTGCTTGGCACGCTGGCGGGGCTCCTCCCCTCGGTCAAGGCAATGAGAATAAAACCTGTAGAGGCTCTCAACAGCAAATGATGAGTTAAATGAGAAATGAAAAATATAACCCGACTGATATGAAAAAGTTTTTTAAGATTCTGATGATAGTGGTGGTGTGCATTGTGTTTGTGGGCACATTTGTCTATCTGTTTATTAATTCAAGGAATAAGGACGACAAGTATTCCTTACAGTATCCTTCTGTGGAGACCATTGAACGCACTACAGTGCTCACCGGAAATATCGAGCCTCGTGACGAGATAGATATAAAACCTCAGATCTCAGGTATAATCAGTGATATTTTGGTTGAGGCCGGTGATCATGTCAACAACGGCGATATAATAGCTAAGATAAAGGTTATTCCCGAGGAGGCACAGCTCTCATCAGCAGAGAATAGGGTAGAGGTGGCGCGTATCTCTGTGGAAGAGGCTCAGCTTGCTTTCAACCGCACGAAAATGCTTTATGAGAAGAAATATGAGAGCCGGGAGAAGTATGAGACCGATGAGGCAGCCCTTAAACGTGCTAAGAAGGAGTATGAACAGGCCTGTGATCAGCTTACGATAGTCCGCGACGGCGTGTCAGCCGCCAACGCACAGGGATCTAACACATTGGTGCGCTCCACTGTGACAGGCGTTGTGTTGGAAGTTCCGGTAAAGGTTGGTTCCTCTGTCATACAGGCAAATACGTTTAATGATGGCACCACCATAGCTAAGGTGGCCGACATGACCGATTTGATATTCAAGGGTAAGGTGGATGAGACGGAGGTTGACCTTCTGAGCGAGGGTATGGGTGTGCATATCTCTGTTGGTGCGATTACCAATTCGGATTTTCCTGCCTTGATAGAGAAAATAGCCCCTATGGCCTCGGGGGAGAATGGTGCCAACACTTTTGAGGTTAAGGCAGCTTTGAAAGCCGAGGAGGGGATCAGGCTGAGGGCTGGCTATAGTGCTAATGCAAGTGTAGTGCTTGAACAGGCTGAGAAAGTGCTTGCTGTGCCGGAGAGTGTAGTGGAATATGAGGCCGACAAGTCATATGTCTATGTCCTGACTGACTCTGTGCCGAGGCAGGTGTTTGAAAGAAGGGAGATTGTTCTCGGATTGTCTGATGGACTTATGGTTGAGGTTAAGTCTGGCGATATATCAGTGAAAACTCCACTTAGAGGGAATATAATAAAATGATGAAAAAAGTTATGAATAGAATAGCACGCGCATTGGCTTTTTCTGTATTGTTTTCCGTTTCACTGTCAGCCTTGGCTGAGGTATGGTCTCTTGATAGCTGTGTGAATTATGCCATTGAGCACAATATAAATATCCGTCAGCAGGATTTAAGGGTAAGGGAGGGTGAATTGGCTATAACAGAGGCTAAAGATCGCTTCCTTCCTTCTGCGGATGCCTCTGCATCGCAATCGTTTAACTTTGGTAGGGGATTGACAGCCGAGAATACGTATGCCAACCGTAACACTTCCAACACACAATGGGGTGTCAGCGTGTCGTTGCCCTTGTTTCAGGGTATGACGGAATATCGTCGCCTTGAGATCGCCAAGATGTCGCTTCAGCAATATGTGTTTGAACGCGAGTCAACAAAAGCCAACATCACTTTAAATATTATTTCGCAGTATCTTCAGGTGCTATATAATAAGGAGGTGGCAAAGAGTGCGCGTTCTCAGTCAGAATTGTCGGCGTTTGAAGTAGAAAGGCAAAAAGCGTTGATAGAAGCAGGGAAAGTGGCAGAGGCTACTCTTTATGACCTTGAGTCGGTGGCGGCACAAGACCGGTTGCAGGTTGTGACTGCCGACAATGATGTCAGGACTGCATTGGTCAACCTTGCCAATCTGCTGCAACTGAGGTTGGTGGAGGGGTTTGACATTGCCCCTCTTAGTGATATGGAACCGCTTATACCGGATCCTGATGAGGTGTATGCTTCCGCAATCGGTATCAATAATGGGATATTGGGTTTGCGCCAGGCTGTAAGTGTAGCTGACCGCAATATCACTCTTGCCAAGTCCGGATATCTTCCGACGCTTAGCTTTAACGGGGGTATAGGTTCGTCTTATTACACGGTCAGTGGTATGCCGGCAGAATCATTTGGCTCACAGATGCGTCATAATTTTGCCACTTATCTTGGGTTTTCATTGCGTATCCCACTGTTTGATGCCTTTAACACCAGAAATACTATCAATAGGGCAAAACTTCAGAAATTGAATGCTGAACTGACATTGGAACAACAATCATCAGACTTATATAAGGAAATTCAGTTGGCCTACTATCAGGCGATTGGTGCAAGGGAACGCTACAACACCTCAACAGAGACTCTGGAGAATACCCGGCTTTCGTTTGATTCAACAAGAGAGCGTTTTAACCTTGGACGAGCCACCCAAGCTGACTACGAGCAGGCTAAAAATAATTTGTTTAAGACAGAGCTTGCCCGTATTCAGGCGCATTACGAGTATGTCATACGTACCCATATCCTTCAATTTTACCGCGATAATCGCTTATGAATAATTCATAACTTTCATCAAATTTATGCAATCCCAAAAAGAGACTGCCCAGACTCTAAAGAGTCCGAGCAGTCAGTAACAAGGTTTTAGGTATCTTTTTATGATACGATAGCGTCATTGGCTGTCCATTCTACAAGGCTGCCTTCCTTTACTTGGATGCAGACTTCGGTCATGTCAGTTTCTGCGTGTAGTTTGCGCTTTGCAGCGGGAGCTACACGAAGCCAATCGCCGGCTTCAAGAGGCACATTCTCACCGTCAATTTCCATGAAGCCCTTGCCGGCTACGATGAAATAGATTTCCTCGTTTTGCTTGTGGCTGTGGTAGAAAGGAATTACTGTGCCTGCTGGAAGATTGTTGACTGATACTTCAGCACCTGTGAGTGAGAGGGTGTCGTGTAGCTCTGTGCGTTGTGTGCCTTCAGCTACATGTGTTTTGCTGTAATTACTCATTTTTTTAATTCTTTTAAGATTTGTATTTTATATGATTATGCTATATCTATAACAAATTATTCACCCAGCATCCGTTTGATCTGAGGTATGCGGAGCTGATTGTATAGAGTTGTTTGTGGAGAATCCGGAACCAATCCTTTACGGGTCAGGTGGGGGGAACGCCATATATAGAGGTCAATATTATTGCCATCCATACCGGTAATTGTGACTTTTTGTGAGCGGGGCAATTTCTGACTTTCGCCGAGCATGCTTACAAATGGGTTCTTGTCAAATGGTAATTGACAAACCTCAAATATTTTGTCTACGATAGGCAGCTGATATTCTTTGGCTATCAGATGCTTTGATGTGAATTGGTTACCCATATTATGTAATCTTTAGTAAAACTTGTTTTTGAAGTTTTACGAGTTACTGTTTTACCTTTCAAACATACACGAACCAGGATTGGTTCTATTTAATATTCATAAAGCCTATAATGGAATGTTTTATGCAATATATGGAATAGTTTTGGCTTGAAATTTCCAGTTTTTGACAAACTAATGTGCTCGGGAAAATATTTTAATAGTAAACTACTCAGCCATGACACAAAATGCCCTTCCTCCATTATGGACTATCAGAGATCTTAACTCCGCTGCTGCGGGGATGAGGTTTGGCTCTGACTTCATATTCTATCGCGATTTCTCCCCTCTCAGAAAACTTACCGACAAAATTGTAGTAAATTTTGTCGGATTTATTTATGTGGCGACCGGGAAAATAACCATTACTTTAAATGACATTACTCTTTGGGCAGAAGCTGGCCAGATAATTTTCTATAAAGCAGGCGACTATATTTCTGACGTGCTGTTTTCGCCGGATAGTGATGGAATGGTCTGTGGAATTGAGTCAACTGTGCCGTTTGAAAGCCGGAGTTCAGTTGGGTTTCCGCAACTCACCTCCTTGAGGGGCAACTGCATGGTCTTTAATCTTAATGAGAGTGTGGTAGGCCTTCTTGGAATTTATGGTGAATTATTAGCTCAGAAATATTCTATGGGCATAGAAAATGTGCGGTTCACAATAATATCGTTAATGGAAGATTTGCTGGCATCGGTCACACTTCCAGGCGCAAATACCGACAAGCTGCCAACAAGACAATCGGCTGACAGACTCTATCAACGCTTCTCCACACTGCTTATAGAATCATATCCTAAACCGAGAGATGCCCAATGGTATGCAGATGCACTTGCTGTCTCTCCTAACTATCTTGCCAGAGTTGTGAAACAGATAAGCGGTAAGTGTACAATGGAATGGATCAATGAAGCTATTATGACAGATGTGCGGACTGTGATGATCCATACTGACGAGTCAATAAAGGAAATCTCTGCCCGATTAGGTTTTAATAATCCTGCTTTCTTTGGGAAATATGTTAAAAAGCACTCAGGATTGACTCCAAAACAACTAAGAGCGTATTTGAAAACAAAGCATTCCAAAGAAAGTAATGATTGAGGTCACGCAAATGTGTGTCTTGCTTTGGTTTATAATTTATATTCTATGAAACAATTGTCAGCGTTTTATCTGTGAGGCTATCTCGTAGATTTTTTCGTAGATTCGGCGGTCATTGTCGTCAAGGGCTTTGCCACGTCTGCTCATAACTCTTTCAGCGATGTCAAGGAATTTCTTCATAGTCACGTCGGTGAAACCTGTGACGGGGCTTCCTTCGCTGAAACTGGGCACAAACACGCGTGGGAAACCTGCACCATGAATGTTGACTCCTGCGCCGATCACGGTGGCGGTGTTAAGCATACAGTTTACCCCGATTTTTGAATGGTCGCCCATAATCAGGCCGCAAAATTGCAGGTCAGTGCGCATGAAGGTATGCGTCCGATAGTTCCAGACCCTTATTTTTGAATAATCATTCTTAAGATTCGAAGCATTTACACCGGCTCCTATATTACACCATTCGCCAATAACGGCATTACCGAGATAGCCGTCATGTGCCTTATTGCTGTAACCAAAGAAAACAGTGTTGTCTACTTCTCCACCTACCTTACAGAAAGGACCCAGGGAGGTGCCCCCATATATTTTTGCCCCCATTTTGATTTTTGCATTGTTGCAGAGTGCAATAGGTCCGCGCAGACACGCCCCTTCCATTACTTCCGCATTCTTTCCTATATATATAGGACCGTTTTTCACATTTAGAATAGCACCTTCAACAACAGCTCCTGTCTCTATGAAAATTCTTGGCATTCCGTCAGTGTCAGTAATATTTCCAATAACGGTGTTTGTGTCATCGAGAGGGGAGGAGAGACGGTGTGCAGTCAAACGGCAGAAATCATTTTCAATCTCTTGATAATTATGAAGAAAAACATCAAAGACGTATCTTATCAACCTGAAATATTTCGGCATAGGCTTGGGCTTCCATGCCTTGTTGCAGAAATCGGAATAACTGCCGTAGAAGGCAACTGGTTCCTCACCGTCGGTAATGGCCTCACCGTTTCCTAATGCAGCTATGTCGGCAGCTGTAGCAGCATCCGGAAGCAGGCCACCGGTGATAAAAAGATATAAGGTAGCAGAAGCAGGGACAGGAGGATTGCCGTATTTTTCCTGTAGGTACTCCACGGGAAGGTATCTATATTCGCCAGGAAGGAAGGCGTTCCACTTTTCCCGTATGGTGGAAAGTCCCAGCCGGAAAGCGGCCACCGGGCGCGTAAAGCTCAGCGGAAGCAAGTTTTCATGGCTTTCCTGAGTGTCAAACAGGTATATGGTGGTTTGCATTGTCTTGATGTTACGATAACTGAGATTGCGTGGAAGAGAGGGGAAATATTGCTCACTTTGAGGAAACATGTGCAAAAGTAACATAAATAAAGAAATCAACAAACTTTTTAAATGTTAAAAACTATAAAAGGGGCTTAAAAATTGGATTTGATTGCGATATCAGCAAAAAATGATGGAAATAACGGCAAATAATGGAATTTTTCATAAAAGTCAGGATCCTTGTAAAGAGGTTTTGATTTGTTTTGGAAGTGAGGGATGTGAATGATAAGTATAATTTAAAAGTTTTTAAGGAAATTTTTTGTTGAAAAGTTGCGTAATCATCTATTTTTCATTAACTTTGCAAAGATTTTAGAGCCGAAAACCATATGCAGTCTGCTAAATGATTGAACTATAATTATTTAGGCGGATTTTGGTGTATGACAACGGGCGGCTTGTAAATCTGTAATCCAATATAAGGACACAATTAATTTAAATAAATCAATTTTTAGAGACTAAGAATGCCAACGATTCAGCAATTAGTAAGAAAAGGACGCGTAGTTCTCAAGGATAAGAGCAAATCGCCCGCCTTGGATTCATGTCCGCAGCGCCGCGGGGTGTGCGTGCGTGTCTACACCACCACCCCTAAGAAGCCTAATTCGGCAATGCGTAAAGTGGCGCGTGTACGTCTAACCAACGGCAAGGAGGTCAACTCCTATATTCCTGGCGAGGGCCACAACCTTCAGGAACACTCAATCGTGATGGTCCGCGGTGGTCGTGTTAAGGACCTTCCGGGTGTGCGCTATCACATTGTTCGCGGTACCCTTGACACCGCAGGCGTGCAGGGCCGCACACAGCGTCGCTCTAAATACGGAGCCAAACGTCCAAAAGCAGGTAAAGGAGGCAAGAAATAATCAGCCCTGCCGGTAGAAGGACACCAGCAAACATCAACCCCGTTTTTGATTGTCTGCGTGGCTTAGGTTGAGTAAACGGCGGCAAGAGAGCCGACGTTGAAGTTTTTCAAAAGCAGCCGCAACAAAAACACTAAACACACAAAAATGAGAAAAGCAAAACCGAAGAAAAGGGTAATCTTGCCCGATCCTGTGTTTCATGATGTCAGAGTGACCAAGTTTGTCAACCATCTGATGTATGACGGAAAGAAGAACACAGCTTTCACAATATTCTACACGGCACTTGAGACCGTGAAGGCCAAAATGCCTAACGAGGAGATGAGCGCACTCGAAATTTGGAAAAAGGCGCTTGAGAAAGTCACTCCTCAGGTGGAGGTGAAGTCACGCCGCGTGGGCGGAGCCACCTTCCAGGTTCCTACTGAGATAAGGGCCGACCGCAAGGAATCGATATCAATGAAAAATCTTATCATCTACGCCCGCAAACGCGGCGGTAAGACTATGGCAGACAAACTTGCTGCTGAAATCGTCGATGCCTTCAATGATCAGGGTGGAGCATACAAGAGAAAAGAGGATATGCACCGTATGGCTGAGGCTAACCGCGCTTTTGCACATTTCAGATTCTAATATTGGTTTTTCATCACAATGGCAAAACACGACGATCTTAAACTCACCAGAAATATCGGCATCATGGCTCACATCGATGCCGGCAAGACAACTACATCCGAACGTATCCTCTTCTATACGGGCTTGACCCACAAGATCGGAGAGGTGCATGACGGTGCTGCTACTATGGACTGGATGGAACAGGAGCAGGAACGTGGTATTACAATTACCTCCGCCGCTACTACTACCTTCTGGAACTATAACGGCAACAAATACAAAATCAACCTTATTGACACTCCGGGACACGTTGACTTCACTGTGGAGGTAGAACGTTCCCTCCGTGTGCTTGACGGAGCTGTGGCTGCTTTCTGTGCAGTAGGTGGCGTAGAGCCCCAGAGCGAGACAGTATGGCGTCAGGCTGACAAATATAACGTGCCCCGCATCGGTTATGTGAATAAGATGGACCGTTCCGGAGCAAACTTCTTTGAGGTGGTTCGCCAGGTGCGTGAGGTGCTCGGCGCGACTCCTCTCCCAATCCAGATCCCAATCGGTGCTGAGGAGACTTTCAAGGGCGTGGTTGACCTCGTGACTATGAAGGCCATCTTCTGGCATGATGAGACTATGGGAGCTGAGTATACTGTTGATGAGATCCCCGCTAATCTCCGTGAAGAAGCTGAGGAATGGCGCGATAAGATGCTTGAGACTCTCGCAGAGAGCGATGAGGTGCTCATGGAGAAATATTTCGATGACCCTTCCACCATCACTGTTGATGAGATAAAGGCTGCTATCCGCAAGGCTACTCTTGCGATGGAGGTCAATCCCATGATTTGCGGCTCTTCATTTAAGAACAAGGGTGTCCAGACTCTTCTGGATGCTGTCTGCGCATACCTTCCTTCTCCTGAGGATACAGGCGTAGTGGAGGGTCACGCAGTAGGCGACCCCGATGAGATCCTTACTCGCGAACCGAGTCCTGAGGCCCCTATGTGTTCTCTGGCTTTCAAGATTGCCACCGACCCCTATGTTGGCCGTCTGTGCTTCTTCCGTGTTTATTCAGGCGAGGTTAACTCAGGAAGCTACGTGCTCAATAGCCGCAGCGGTAAGAAGGAAAGAATTTCCCGTCTTTTCCAGATGCACTCCAACAAGCAGAATCCTAAGGAGGTTATCGGCTGCGGTGATATCGGTGCCGGTGTAGGCTTCAAGGATATCCGCACAGGTGACACTCTGTGTGCTGAGGATGCTCCTATCGTGCTTGAGTCTATGGAATTCCCTGATCCTGTAATCGGTATAGCAGTAGAGCCTAAGACCCAGAAGGATCTTGATAAGCTTGGCGTTGGTCTGCAGAAACTTGCTGAAGAAGACCCGACATTCCGTGTTGAGACTAATGAAGAGACAGGTCAGACCGTTATCAGCGGTATGGGCGAGCTTCACCTTGACATCATCATTGACCGTCTGCGCCGTGAGTTCAAGGTAGAGTGTAACCAGGGCCGTCCCCAGGTTACATATAAGGAGGCAATCACCAAACCTGTTGAGCTTCGTGAGGTGTTCAAGAAGCAGACCGGTGGTCGTGGTAAGTTTGCCGACATCATTGTCCGCATTGAGCCTGCTGACGATGATTTCGAGGGCAGCCTCCAGTTTGTTGACGAAGTTAAGGGCGGTAACGTGCCTAAGGAATATATCCCGTCAGTTCAGAAAGGCTTCCAGTCTGCCATGAAGAACGGTGTGCTGGCCGGCTATCCTGTAGAGCGTCTTAAAGTGACACTCCTTGACGGAAGCTTCCACCCGGTTGACTCTGACCAGCTTTCATTCGAACTTTGCGCTATCCAGGCATTTAAGAAAGGTAGTGAGAAAGCGGGTCCGGTGCTGATGGAGCCTATCATGAAGATAGAGGTTGTCACACCCGAGGAGTCAATGGGCGACGTTATCGGCGACCTTAACAAGCGTCGTGGTCAGGTAGAGGGTATGGAGTCAAGCCGCAGCGGTGCGCGCATCGTTAAGGCGAAGGCCCCTCTTGCGGAGATGTTCGGTTATGTCACAGCACTCCGTACGATTACATCCGGACGTGCGACAAGCACCATGTCGTTCAGCCACTATGCCGAAGTAAGCAATTCAATCGCTAAGAATGTGCTCACGGAGGTGCAGGGCAGAGTTGATCTGTTGAAATAATAAAGTCTCAATTCAAATATGAATCAGAAAATAAGAATCAAACTCAAATCTTACGATCA
>CAZQSD010000082.1:0-14307 GCA_964595885.1 uncultured Sangeribacter sp. | reverse complement strand
GCGCCGCCTCCTTCAAAGCCTTCTCCCGCTGACGCGCCGCCTCCTTCAAAGCCTTCTCCCGCTCCTTAGCATCATCGTATAAGCCAGCATTCCAATTTTCCGCAGCTTCCGACCCATAGCTTTCCAAACTACTCATTGCAGATGCACCTACCCACATTGACAGGATAACCACAAGTCCTACCGTCAAACCGGGCTTTTTGAAAAAACCAATATTTTTAAACCTTCTAAAAAAGTTGTTATTCATAATATATGGAAGAAACCTTTAATTGTCTCTATGCTATAAAGACAAAAAAACATCATGTTTGTGACACTACCAATTAAAAAATAATTCATCCAATCTCGTATGATTGGGATATGTCGCTGATTTTAACTAATTTTGCTGGCAAAAGAAAACATATATGAATATCGCATACAATTTTTTACATAACAAATCACGCATTTTAGCCGCTCTATTGCTTGCTATAATTGCAACCGCATATCTCCCGTTGCCAACCTTAGCAAAACACAAGGAAATTATCGAGTATGCTAACGGAGACGTTTACACAGGAGAGACACTTAACGGCATGCGTCACGGCAAAGGAAAACTGAAATGTAAAGACGGCAAGACATACGAGGGTGATTGGATAAATGATGACATCCGCTATGGCAAACTGACTTATAAGAACACCGGATATTATGAAGGTTACTTCCGCAACATGCAGCTTGACGGATATGGAGTGCGCCATTACCCCGACAAGACAGTGACAGGCATGTGGAAGGATAATAACCGGCATGGCATAGTAGAGGAAAAAGAAAAAGGGAAAAAGAGTCGGTTAGTATTCTATCGCAATGGGGTGAAGATGGAAAATATCAACGTCACAGAAGGAGAATATGTGATGGGTCTTGACCTCTCGGCATGGCAGAAAGACGTGATATGGCAGGATCTGTATCTGTGTGGCACTAACGAACCGGATTACCGTTTACCCAAAAGTCTGGTTGGAGACATTGTGCCTATAGAGTTCGTAATAATGAAAGCCACCGAAGGAGGAGATCATGTTGACAAGATGCTACCGATTCACCGCGACAATGCAGAACGTCACAACTACCGGAAAGGGTATTATCATTTCTATAATACGACAGCTTCCGCCACAGCCAATGCCGAAAACTACATCCGCAACGTCACCCTTGAGAAGGGAGACTTTCCGCCTATTCTCGACATAGAGAAAGACAATGTGCCGGTTGACTCCCTCGTGAAATGGATCAAGATTGTGGAAAAGCATTTCAAGAAGAAACCTATGATCTACACCAATGAACGATATTACAAGATGTATGTAGAAGGCACAAAACTCGCCAAATACCCATTATGGTATTCAAGATATGGGCGCCGCGACATAGTGCGCAACGCCCATATATTCCAGTTCACGGATCAGGGTAAGGTTGACGGAGTCCGTGATCATGTTGTCGATATCAACGAGTTCCGCCGCGGCGACCTCACCAAATTCCTGAAATAACCACTACTTATACAGAAGGTGGCTGACAGGCAGCCAGTCTGCGGAGATAAGATTCCGTTGGTTCGGCGATGTCGAATTTCTTACGGATGTTGTGCTTTACAACCTCTATAGTCCTAACTGAACGATTAGTCATCGCAGCAATTTCCTTATTTGACAACCCCATAAGGATAAATGCACACATCCGTATCTCTCCAGGGGTAAGATCGGGATGAGCACTATAGAGATTATTGAAAAATGACTGATTCACACTCTCGAAATAAGCACGGAACACATCCCAGATATTCTCCTGACCTGCCAAATCTTTTACTATTGTTGAAATAGAGGCTATTTTTTCCACTTCCGAAATACGTCTGCTTTCAGTTACACCCTTTATCTTATCAAGTGCATCTTTCAAACGTGCCATATACATTGTCATTGCCGAAAGTTCCTGATTACGCATAGTGAGTGTGTCGGTCGATTCACGTAGTTCTTCCTTATGTTGTGACTCTTGAGTAAGAATCTGTGTGCCCAAAGCCTCAACATCTTTTTTAGTTTTGCGATGACGCTTCAATAGATAAAAGGCAATTATCCCCACCGTCACTCCTGCCACACTCACCACCAGTATTAACCATAACTTTTTATGATTCTCTCTTTCCAAACTGGCTATCAAATGGTCTTTCTTATCATTCTCATATTGTGCGCTAAGCTCCTCCATTTCCCACATAACTGTAGCTTGATACAACGAATCTTTAGCTGTGATAATGCGTTGAAGGGTTTCTACCTCCTTTTGAAGGTTACCTTTATCGGCATAATACCGACCTATGACTTCCATATAATCCGGCTCAATCGGGCTTCCCAATACCTTATTGACTATATCCTGATGATCAGCAGCAAGTTTGAATGCTTCATCAGCTTTACCGTTTTCAAGCAGAAGATTCATATAATCCAACAATACAAATCCCTTATTAAAATTGTCGGTTTCCATATTCAAGGCCTTACTTAAATAATCTTCCGCCATATTAATCTCACCTTTCCTCCGGGCTATTTCTGCATATACCAAATATCGTGTCATTACACCATCTACCCGTGCGGGATACTGTTCAGCTTTCTTCAACTGTGCATATGCCTCATCAGTCTCTCCTATTGCAAGCAAATGTGAGGCCAACGTACGATACCAGACTCCAAGGAGACGCTCTCTTTCAATTTTTGGGAAATTAGAACTCTCCGGAATAGATGCCAGATCCTCCAGTCCAAGGTCAATATATTTTTTTGCAAGCGGATAGTGACCGACTGTCATATAAAAATCACTCAACAAAGAGTAAGCCCGCTGATCTATGTAACGCAGGCTGTCAGGTTTAGGAGTCTGCAGTGCCTTATATATTGATTCCAACGCTCCCCGGAAATTAGATAATGCAAACTTAGTCATACCAATTTCCGAATCGACAAAAAGACGCATCTCCAACGAATCAACCGGGATTTTATCCCTCAAGCTCTCATAAACCTCAACACACCCGATATAGTCACCTTCATCATAAAGCAATTGCGCCTTATCTATATAGAGGGAGAATATATTATCTCCATCACTATATTTTATCAGGCTGTCGATTGCTTTGATTCTTTCCGTTCGCTCAAGATTTTGATCCTTAAGTCGTGTGCGAAAATAATCATTCTTAATGTTATCCACTCCAACGGCCCAAAGCAGAAAAGAGAGGAAGGAAAATAAAAAAGAAAGGATAATTCGATACATGCTTGTTATTTTGAAGGCTAAATTACAAAAAACTTTTCAGATAGGCTATCACAATATCAATAATTTACTACTTAAATATCCCTTAACCACTACTAAATAATTATTCCATAAGGCTCTAAGTATTAATCCTTAAACTAAATATAAGGGTAAAATAAGCGCACTTATTTATCTTCCTAAAGGCACATTAAGGGGACTGACACTTGGCTACCCCAGTGAGAGTATATAAATTTGCAATCGGTTAACCAACAGGGTTAGGTCCGGAAACCCTGCGAACTATATTAACCGGGAGACCATCCGGCAACGTCTCCCATAATGCTAAAGACTATGGCAAAACTCTATTTCCTGGCCCTGACACTATTGTTAGGAACACTAATCTGCCAGGCCACTCCCTCCACAAGAGCCACATCACTCAAACCAGACAAAATCAATTCTTTTGAAAACAGTAAACTTGAGACAATGTCTCTCCCAACAAACGAACAACAAGTATGGTATTCTGAATCCATAGAGCTCCCCAAGAAGCTCTCCCCCAACAAAGAAGGCAGAGAAACCTACAAGGTCACACTCAAACAAGTTTATGATCCTGAAATATACGCGAGTAGGGAGTGGATACGTATGGCCGGAGAAGACTTCTATGATTATAAATTTGTCGACGGCACGAGTGATTATACTGTAACTGTGAATTTACCTGAAGGGGAATATGCCTTTATTTCTGATTTCGATGTCATTGATGATGCTGTTCCGGTTGCCTACATACGCAACATTGCATATATTGTATTGGAAGTGTCTGTGACTTCCGATATGACTATCGAGTTCAGACCGGAAGAGGCTACCAATCTCATTACGTGTGAATCAGTGAACCCTAATGGAGAAATACCTACTTTACCCACCACTCTCACTTCTCAAGAGTATCCTAAAGGTATTAAGATAGACGGTAACACTTCTGAATTGCATATTTTCACCACATTTGCAAGTAAGAGATTTGGTTCTTTATTCATTAATAGGACTGGAGCAAATTTTGGCAAGATATATTATGATTCGGAATTCAATGTTTCTCGTGTAGCAGATATCTCTATCAATGACGTGAGCGATGACATATGTATAACCCAATCGCGGGTTGCCTCTGATAATGAGGGTTTTTATTTCTCATTTATGAAACCAATATACGGTGTCACTGAATCATGCAACGGAGAATATTCATCAGATTATTCCATTTCCTACAATGAGGACTACCTCAACTCAATAATTAGCACTAACACCCAAGCGTACCTTCCAAAACCTTATCAATTAACAACCTTCATCAAATTAGACAACAATGCATATTCAACTCTTGAGTCATCAACTGATGGCTTAGTACAGATTGCAGGCGCATCTTATATTCCTGACAAATATGAAGTGGAGTTTCAAATGGATTATATTGAGTTTACAACCCCCGTTTTTGATCAGGAAACTGAAATCCCAATAGGATTAATACACTATCCTATAAAAAGCATGCCGGTATATCTTTCTCCTGACGGCACTCTTCGACGCACCTATGAACATGTGTCTGATTACGACTCTCATGAAACGATCCACCCATTTCTCTCCTATGACCTTCCACAATGTCTTACCTTACAGGGATCTACCCAACCCTCAATCCTATTCTACTCCCGTTTAGAATATAGTTGGGATAACCAATCTTGGGAATGGTGGGTGGATCCATTAGCTATTGGCAGACTCGGAGAATTACGCTATTCTGATTTTGCATCAATGACCTCCTCTTACAAATACGAAAATGCTGACTTCTACACTCAGCGTGTTACTACATCAAATGTCAACATCTATGATAACGCCGATGGCACCGGATATTCATTCCCTGGCCTCACTACAGCATCGTTTACAATCAATCCCACAGTTTCAATAGAACCTCCTATAGTTCAACAAGTACAGTTCCGCAACAGTAAAGATCAGATAACTGAACGCTTCGAATCTCCTGAGGATGGAAACTTGCTTATAGTTGCTGAAGCCTATACACAATATACAAATAGGGATGAGGGTATAGGTTATGATGAACCGATCTGGTGGTTTGAAAGTGGGAAAGTGGACATTGAGGTTGCCTGTTCCCCAATGGGAGAGAACACCTGGGAAGAACTTGATATGGCTGACCTGGGAGACTACTTCTTTGTGAGTCAATTCGGTTACCTATATACAGCTACCTTGAGGGATGTCACTGCAAAGAGTCCTACAGGTTGGTATGACCTTCGCATCAACCTTACTGACGCAGATGGTGACACCCAGACACAGGTGATTTCCCCTGCCTTCAGAATTGGAGACCCTGCTTCTGTCAAAGCGGTCAATTCTGATTCTTACCGTCTGCTTCAGAGTGCAGACAGCATAATCGTGGTTGGTGACAATAATGCCTCCATAGTCATAACAGGCTTAAACGGACAGGTGGTTGCCACAGGTAATGGCAGTGTTTCCACCTCTAATCTTCCAACGGGTCTTTACATAGTAAGTGCGACTTCCTCCACAGGCAAAACCACAAAGAAGATCCATATATGATAAATGCAACACGAGGCTGTCAGGTAATCATATTTACACTCACACCTCATGTTACATAGGATTAAGTAAAGCCCACTTTACAAACCCATTATACAATGAGCCAACCGAATTATTCGGTTGGCTCATTGTATAATGGGTTTGTAAATATATCATCTATCACTTGTCTCGCATGAAGATGGAGATGGGGGTTCCGTGGAAATCCCATTTCTCACGGATCTTATTCTCCAGGAAGCGGCGGTAAGGCTCTTTTACCCATTGCGGAAGATTGCAGAAGAAAATAAATGTCGGAATGACTGCATCCTTCAGCATAGTCACATATTTTATCTTCACAAACTTACCTTTGTTGCTTGGGGGAGGAGTCACTGCTATCTGCTCAAGCATATAGGTGTTGAGCTGAGAAGTCGGAATCACACGACGACGGTTATTATAGACCTCGATAGCTGTCTCAAGCACCTTGAAGATCCTCTGTTTTGTAAGCGCAGATGTGAAAATGATCGGGAAATCAGTAAAAGGTGCAAAACGTGCACGTATTGCTTCCTCATAACGTTTCTGGGCAGTGACAGACTTATCCTCAACCAAATCCCACTTGTTGACACACACCACTAAACCCTTTTTGTTACGCTGAATAAGCGAGAAGATATTGGCATCCTGACTCTCTATGCCGCGCGTGGCATCAATCATCAGAATACATACGTCGCTCGCCTCTATGGATCGGATTGAGCGTATGACACTATAATACTCAATATCCTCATTCACTTTTTGTTTCTTGCGGATACCGGCTGTGTCAACCAGATAGAAATCAAAACCAAATTTATTATAACTGTGATAAATGGAGTCGCGTGTCGTGCCTGCAATATCTGTAACGATATGCCTTTCTTCACCGATAAACGCATTTATAAGTGAAGACTTACCGGCATTAGGTCTGCCCACTATGGCAAACTTCGCGATATTGTCTTCAGGCTTGTCATCTTCCTTAGGCTCCGGCATATCAGCTATGATCATATCAAGCAACTCTCCTGTGCCACTGCCGTTGGCAGACGAAACCTCTACAGGATCACCAAGGCCTAATGCATAAAATTCCGGAATATTAAAACGTGCGTCTCCTTTATCTTCTTTGTTTGCAACAAGAATCACAGGTTTTTTGCTGCGGCGCAGAATAGCTGCCACCTGATCATCAAGATCAGTCACCCCATTGGAAGCATCCACCACAAACAGAATGACATCAGCCTCATCTATCGCTATCTCCACCTGCTTGTTGATCTCGCCTTCAAACACATCTTCGGAGTTGACCACCCAACCCCCGGTGTCGACAATTGAAAATTCCTGGCCACACCAGTCAACCATTCCATACTGGCGGTCGCGGGTAGTGCCCGCCGTGTCGTCGACTATCGCACGGCGTGTCTGCGTCAAACGGTTGAAAAGGGTTGACTTACCCACATTCGGCCGCCCTACTATTGCTACTAATCTGCTCATTATTTTTATAATCTAAATAATTATTTAATTTACACGCATAAAATCAATCACCTTTTTTTCGAGATTAATTCATACGCAACGGACGCGATAAATCGCGTCCCTACAACTTCCCGACAAATTCATCCTCTCCAACCCTGTCAGCATATATTTATTCGATATAGCCAAACGAACGGAGCTTATTCTCACGATTGCGCCAGTCTTTCTCGACTTTTACAAACAACTCAAGGAAAACCTTCTTATCAAAGAATTTCTCTATATCCTGACGTGCCTCGATGCCGACTTTCTTTATCTTCTCGCCACCCTTACCGATCAGGATGCCTTTCTGTGAATCGCGCTCCACATAGATCACTGCCATAATATGGATTGCTGTGTCTTTCTCATCAAATTTCTCCACAAGAACCTCAGTGCTGTAAGGAATCTCCTTATCATAATTGAGCAACAGTTTCTCGCGGATAATCTCTGTCACGAAGAATCGTGCAGGCTTGTCGGTAAGCGCATCCTTGCCAAAGAAAGGTGGAGATGGAGGAAGCAGATCAACGATTCTACGTTTAAGGTTATCCACATTGAAATGCTCCTTCGCACTTGTCGGGAAAATTTCTGCCTTAGGCAGACGCTCGTGCCATTGTGCCACAAGTTTCTCAAGCTCGCCGTCACCGGTCAAAAGGTCAATCTTATTAATTACCAAAAGCACTGGAACAGTTTCTTTTGCCACGCGGTCAAGGAAATCTTTATTTTTCTCCGGATCCTCAACCACATCAGTCACATAAAGAAGGATATCAGCATCAGTAAGCGCTCCCTCAGAGAATTCAAGCATAGATTCCTGAAGTTTGTATTTGGGCTTAAGCACGCCGGGAGTGTCAGAATATACAATCTGATATTCGGGAGTATTGACAATACCCATGATACGGTGGCGTGTAGTCTGTGCCTTAGAAGTTATAATGGAGATGCGTTCTCCTACAAGATCATTCATCAGGGTAGACTTGCCCACATTAGGATTACCTACTATATTTACGAATCCGGCTCTGTGTTCCGGAGTGATATTTTTATTTTCTTCCATAGAATTATTAATTTGGGGTCGCGACGGCACAATAACCGCTCATAGTAGTAACGTTTTACCTCTCCCGAAGTTCACATTAACAGAAAAGGGCGATGGATTTGATGATCCAACGCCCTTTTTATGGTGTGTTTTTTAGCTGTCTGTCAATTTTTCTTACTCTGCCCGGATTCAGGAATCAAATGCCCAGATAAGATACATGGCTCCCCACGTAAAACCTGCTCCGAAAGCTGTCATTACAATCTTGTCACCTTTCTTGAGCTTGTGTTTATACTCATCAAGACAAAGAGGGATTGAGGCAGCAGAAGTGTTGCCATAATGCTGTATGTTGACCAACACCTTGTCCTGATCTATCTTTGTGCGACCCGCCACGGCCTCAATAATGCGCAGATTTGCCTGATGTGGCACCAGCCAGTCAACATCCTCTACCGTCAGGTTATTACGCTTCATCACCGACAAAGTAGAGGTAAGCATGTCAACCACAGCATTTTTGTAGACCACTCTTCCTTCCTGATAGATATAATGCTCGCGTGCCTTCACAGTGTCTATGGATGCCGGCTTAACAGAGCCTCCGGCCTTCATCAGAAGATTAGGGAGTCCGGAGCCGTCGATGTGAAACTCGCCATCGATCACACCCACATTTTCCTCTGTAGGCTCTACGAGAACTGCAGCGGCAGCATCTCCGAAGAGCGGACATGTGGCACGGTCCTCATAGTCGGTCATACTCGACATTTTTTCGGCACACACCACAATAACCTTCTTGTAAAGCCCACTGCATATATAGGCACGGGCAGCCTGCATAGTGACGATAAATCCGGCACAGGCAGCCTGAATATCATAGGCATATGCCTTTTTGAGACCCGCCTCATAAGCAATTACAGATGCCGTAGAGGGGAACCGATAGTCGGGGTTGGAGGTGGCACAAATCAGCAACTCCACTTCCTCAGGCTTAGTGCCTGTTGACTGGAGCAGCTTCTCCACAGCCTTGATTCCGAGGAAACTGGAACCCTTCGTGTCATCTTTAAGGATTCGACGCTCTTTGATGCCCACTCTGGTGGTGATCCACTCATCATTGGTGTCAACCATCCGGGAAAGCATCTCATTGTCGAGTATGTCATCGGGCACGTAAGAGGCGATGCCGCTTATTTTTGCATTTAGCATAATCGCTTTTTTGAAAAATAACTATAGATGAATAGAGCCGGCTCCCCCACCCATAGGAGGAGTCAGCCTTAGGGTTGCCGTAGGCAGGCAAGACGTGTGCCGTCGCGCTTGTCAGATGGCTGCTTTCTCAATCACGAGCTTGCCGCGATAGTAGCCACATTCGCCACACACGTTGTGATATATGTGCCATGCGCCACAGTTCGGGCAGATTGCCAGTGTCGGGATCAGTGCTTTGTCATGTGTGCGACGTTTCGCGGTACGGGTATGCGATTGTCTGCGTTTAGGATGTGCCATTTTTGTCTATAGTTTTTAATTGTTTGTATTTTTTAGTTGATTTATTGGAAAGAGGGATCTTTACTCATCGCTATCGGTATCGATTCCTGTCTCTATCTCTGAGTCAACATCATCAAGTGCCTCATCAATGTCATCGCCCGCAGCAGTGTGATGCTTGTGAAGGGCGGCGGCCATCGCACGGTTGCATTTGCCCAGCGGATGCACGTGGCGCAACGGGATAGTGAGCACTATCGTGTCGTAGAGCATATATGCCACGTTCAGGTAGAGGTCACTGTGGGGGATAATCAGCAGGTCGTCAGTCTCGTCATTGTAGTCATCGCCATATTTCACCGTGATGTGGTAAGTGGCGTCAACCTCATGATCAAGAGGATCAAGGCAACGGTCACACGGAATCTTCAGCATGCCCTTGCAATGGAAAGTGCAATCATACATCCCATTCTTGTTTACAAGGTCCATGTGAACATGCACATCTGACGATATGACATCAGGATTCTCCATATTTTTGAAGAACTCTGTGCCACACTCAAAATCTTGCTCATATTTCCCTTCCTTCAGGGAGGCGAGCTGAATCTTATATTGTGAAAATTTTCCCACTTTCTTGAGAAGATATTAATTCAAATGTACCTCCGAGGAGAATCGAACTCCTATCTAAAGTTTAGGAAACTTCTATTCTATCCGTTGAACTACAGAGGCATAACCCAAAATCCGACATTGCTTCTATCCAAATCTGAAAGCATACTTGACGGCTTTTGTGGCGCAAAATTAGTGAATTTTTTGATTCTATGCAATTTTCAGACTCCAAAAGGCATTTTTTAAACCTTTTTCACGTTTCAATGCCTCTATAATCTTTTTTATTTCTCTTTCCAGCCTCTGATTCTACCGCAGCCGGAGTGTAACCCCAGGTTTGTCTTTAGCTTTTGCATTGAGGGCTTTTACTGCGGAAAGTTTCATTCCATAGCGCTGCGCGATAGAATGTATGCTTTCTCCCTCCCCTATCGTGACCTTGTCAATGCCCTCCGGGGCCTTGTCAGATTTTTCCACAAGATATACCTCTTCCCACGCCTTTATCTCCCTATCCTTATCCACGTCATTATATTGCATAAGCTTCTTTTTCTTCATCCCCAACTCCTTTGCTATGGAACCATAGGTGTCTCCCGGCATAGCCACAACATAATGCAAGCCTCTTGACTTGCGCACCGGATGAGTTTTGGCAAGATGCTCCCGGATAAAGGCAACCGTTTCTTCCGTGACTTTCCATGCGTCAGTGTCATAACTGTAAAGGGAGTAGCGCTCAATGATGGTGATGAGTCTGGCTGCATAGTTTGGGTCAGTGGCATAGCCGCATTCCCGCAAGCCGCGTGCCCAACCTTGATAATCTGTCACATCAAGATCAAACAGTTTCTGATAGCGTGTGCGACGCAGGAATTTCGAGTGATCCACATAACTCTCCTCAGGAGTCTTATAGACCCGGAAACACTCATTGGGTGCGTCATCATTGCGAAGCATGGTTTTTCCGTTCCACTCCTTGTGGCATTTTATGCCGAAATGATTGTTGCCCTCACTTGCAAGAGTGCTTTTGCCCGCTGCGCTCTCGAGCAGTCCTTGCGCGAGCGTTATGGATGCAGGGATGCCGTATTCCTGCTGATGCTCCACCGCCAACTCCCAGAAACGGTCGATATATTCCTCATAATTGGATGCGCACCACAGCGGCTGCGCATCCAGACACACCGCAGCCGAAACCCCTATCACATAGTTTATTATTTTATTCATAAAAACCCTTTTGACCTTTACCTCGAAAAGAAGTTGTTGAGACCTTTTATTTTATATTCATCGAAATATGATGCAAAATTAGAAATTATAATCCATTTTTGCTAACTTCGCATCTGTAATTTATTGATAAACCATGAAAGAATTTAAGATAACCACCCTTGTCAGGGAATGCACCCCCGATGAGCTGCCGGCGCCAGACCGCGAGCTTGTGGAGGCAGCCCGGGAGGCTACCCGCCGCTCTTATGCTCCCTATTCCAGGTTTCATGTAGGCGCAGCGATACGTATGGCTGATGGCTCCGTTGTGGCCGGATCGAATCAGGAAAATGCCGCCTATCCTTCCGGCACATGCGCTGAACGCACAGCGGCTTTCTATGCCTCCGCCTCTCACCCCGGAATGGCGATGACCAAAATTGCCATAGCAGCCTGGACAAAGCTTAACCGTCCCGACAACCTTCCCTGGGAAGAATATTTTCAAAGACTTCCGATAAGTCCCTGCGGAGCATGTCGCCAGGCACTCCTCGAATATGAGACGCAATATGGAAAGATTGAGGTGATTCTCTACGGAAGAGACAAGATATATATATTCCCCTCCATATCATCTCTGCTTCCTTTCTCTTTCACTGAGTTTTAATGTTTAATCCATCAGGCGATATAAACCAAAACAGACAGGGATTGTTGTGGTTATATAGTAATATTGCTTCATAAACCCAAAACTATTCAGCGATGAAAAGATCTTTTCTCAAATCAATTTTTGCAGCCGCGTTCTTAATTGGCGGCGCTTCCACACTATTGACAAGCTGCACCGACAGCGACTACTGGCCCTATTCTCCTCCTCCCGGCTGGGGTTCAAATTATTTCTACGACTCCCGTTTATATGGCCAATGGGAACTGACTCAGGCAAATTCTTATCCTGTCGGACGCTACGACACCAATTACATGGACTTCCGCAATAATGGTCGCGGATGGTATTATTATTATCAGAACGGTCGCCCGTATTCAGAACAAATGGCTTATTTCTGCCAGCGTTCAAATTCCAATACCACCGATTATCAGATCAACGTGCAATATGAGGACGGGGCCGCAACCACTATGGCCTATTGGTTTACTGATAACGGCAATACACTTTGGCTGCAGTGGCTCAGTGGCGCCCAGACCAACACCTATCTCTATACCCGCGTGTCTTACATACCCTGGTAATTCCTATCGGTAATGAAAAAAAATCAGATAATCATATGGCTTGCGGCTTTAGCCGTAGGTGTGGTGTTAGGCCTGTTAGGAGTTGACTGGCTTAATGCAACCATGAATTTTATAGCCACTGTGTTCACCCGGCTATTCAGGTTGCTGGCAGTGCCTACCATAGTCTTAGCTGTAATAACCACCCTTGCATCATTGGGGGGCGGGAAAGAGATGGGGCGTATGTTCAAGACCACCATCACCTACACCCTTCTCACCACGACTGCCGCTGCCGCCGTGGGATTGCTCCTTTATGTGCTAATAGCGCCCGGAAATCTTCCCCCGGAGATAATAAACGCGGAAAACGGTGCCACAACGGAAAAAGTAGAGTTCTCTTATGCTGATCATCTCATGTCGGTAATCCCCGATAATATTGTGAAGCCATTCCTTGACGGCAACGTGCTGGCGCTTCTGCTCATCTGCTTCGCCGCCGGAATAGCCATCTCAAAAATGCCTGACACGCAGCCCAAACGCTCCCTGGTCAACGGACTTTTAGGTTTACAGGAGTTGCTGTTTATGCTCATTCGATGGCTGATAGCGGTGCTTCCGATTGGCATCGTGGCGTTTGCAGCACAGCTGACGGCAGAGGTAGGGGGCAGCACAATGCTTGACTCACTGGGTAAGTATGTTTTAGTCATAATTGCCGGAAACTGCGCACAGTTCTTCATTGTGCTTCCAATCTTCTTACTTGCCAAGGGCCTCAATCCGATAAAGACCCTGAAAGGAATGATGCCGGCAGTGCTGATGGCCCTGTTTACGAAGAGTTCTGCCGCCACTCTTCCGGTCACTATGGATAATGCGGAAAAACGACTCCATATCAATCCGAAAGTGGCGCGTTTCGTACTGCCTATATGCACTACGGTCAACATGAACGGTTGTGCGGCGTTTATCCTCGTCACCTCTCTGTTCGTGATGCAGAACAATGGAATGCCGATCACCTGGGTAACCATGCTGACATGGCTTTTCATCTCCGTGCTTTCAGCCGTAGGTAATGCCGGGGTGCCGATGGGGTGCTACTTCCTGACACTCTCACTCATGTCGGGTATCGGTGCCAACGTTGGCATAATGGGTATAATACTTCCCATCTACACTATCATCGATATGGTAGAGACCGCCGAAAACGTCTGGTCCGACTCCTGCGTCTGCGCCATCACCAATAGAGTCACTTCCGATTCAAAACTTTCTGCATGATCCAAGCCTGAAAAGTCTGTCAAAGCAAGTTGGTAATTCAAGGAAATCTCTTCATGGGGCAACCCTCCCGAAGAGATTTCCTTTTTTGGATATAACTAAGAATGACCCACGAACAGTAGACTGCATTTCCTCTACTGAAGTCACCATTTACGGTCTATGGCGCCCTGTTCAGCCGTAGTGGTTTTACCACAAGCTTTCGGCCCTTCTAAAAGCACTACACCCATGGCATCCAGCTCATTGTTAAGAACCCTGTCAATTAATTTGGGATATAATCTTCCATATATTTTTATTTTGCTGCAAAATAATATATTTCAGGCATATAACAAAACAAATAAGGTTCAATTTCCAAACTTGGCGCAGTTTCACTTCCAAATTTG